>NZ_VISU01000043.1:0-27005 GCF_007827625.1 Micromonospora sp. CNZ297
CAGAGTTCGTCCGAGACGACCCACGGCGGCTGCTCACCCCTCCTCACGTTCAGACAGAACGATCCTCGCGTCCCGAGGACACGCCCAACATCATTTCGTTAGGAGCTCTAAGTCAGGGCCTGAGCCCAGTTCCGGCCACGGCTGCTGCCTCTGTCGGCTATCCGTCACGCGCTGGCGGGCGGCGCCTTCTCGTAGTGCGATGATCAGGTGGGGCGGGCGCCAGGGGAGTACCGTCGCGAGTCCGGTGCCCTGCTGGGCACCATCGCCGTCGGTCTGGCTATCAACATCGTGACGGCGCGAACGGACAGCTGGCATGGGCCGTGGCGGTTTGTCCTTGACTACGCCTACCTGTGGCTTCCGCTCTGTGTTGTCCTGTGGCTCGCCTGGCGGTACCTTCTGCACCGCCGAACGGCGATCACGTGGCGCAGCGCGGAAAGCCCATACCCCGGCCTCGCGCCGTTCACAGTGGAGCGCGCGGGTGTGTTCTTTGGCCGCGACCGCGAGGCACGAGACGTACTGCACCGCCTGGAGCGCTCGGGGCCGGCGCCGGCAACCCGGATCGTCGCTATCGTCGGCCCCTCAGGAGCGGGCAAGTCATCGCTGATTCGCGCGGGCGTCATCGCTCGACTGCCACGGCGCTGGACCGTGGTGGGTCCGCTTCGGCCGGCTGCTGATCCGTTCATGAGCCTCGCCGCAGCATGGGCGGATGGCCCGGCCGCTGTGCTGCAGACGGCGCGGCTGTTGCGCGAAGAAGCCGCCGCTCCGGAAGCCCCGCTGCAGGTTATGCCGAGCATTCTCAGCGTCGCCCGCGGACCAGTGCTGCTCGTCGTCGATCAAGCCGAGGATCTGTACACCCTGACCGACGAGCACGACCGGGCCCAGTGGTGGAGCCTGCTGACCCGGGCGCTGACGGTGTTGCCGGAACTGCGCTTGCTGGTGGCGATTCGGCCCGAGTTCCGCCGGCGGCTCACCGAGCAGCAGGCCGGCTTCATCACCCGGCCGGTCGCCATCGGTCTGCTGGATCCGGCTCGCATCCGACAGGCCATCGCGGGGCCCGCCCGGGCTGCAGGACTCACGTTCGAGGACGACCTCATCGACCGCATGACCGCCGACGCCACGGTCGGTGACGCGCTTCCCCTGCTCAGCCACCTGCTGCAACGTCTGCACCTGCAGTCCGACCGCCGACACATCACGGTGGCTCAATACGAACAGGCCGGCGAGGTGGGCGGTGCCATCGCAGCTCACGCCGAGCAGATCTACGAGTCCCTCACCGCGCGGTACCCCCAACACGCCGTCGACTCTGCTCTGCTGCGCGGCATCGGCATGGAAGGCAAGGAAACCGTACGACGGACGATCCGCCGAGCCGACCTTGATACCACCGCCGCCCACATCCTTGAGGAGTTCAGGGCAGCCCGCCTGATCATCGACGTCGACGACGGCACCTGCCTCGAACTTACCCACGACGCCCTGTTCCGCCAGTGGCACCGCCTCGCTGCTCTGATCAACGCCAACGAGGAGCGCCTGCACCGCATCACCCGACTCGAACACCGCGCGGCAGCATGGCAAGCGAACCCGCAGACAGACGACCTCTTGCGCGGCCAAACCCTCGCCGATGCCGTCGCGCTGGCCGCCGAGGTGACCCTCTCCACCGCAGCCGGCCACCTACTCGACGCCTCCCAGGAGACCGATCACCACGACCGCGCCCGACAGTCCGAGCGCGTTGCCGAGTTCGCGCAACAGGTGCGCCGACAAGACCACGAGCTGGCCCTGGCGCTCGCCCATACCGCGCTACACGAGCTGCCACCCACCCCAGCTGCGACGATGACGCGCTGGGCCCTGACCGCCACACCGCAGACCCGGCGCCTCACCATCGGACACACCACCGGCATCACCTCCGCGGTCTGGCTGCCCGACAACCGAGAACTCCGCACCGCCGACAAGGCGGGCCGCGTCTGCACCTGGAACGACACCGGCCGCCTCACCGGAGTCGCCTTCGCCGATGACCCAGAAGCGTGCGGTCACACCCTGCTCAGTGCCACCGGGACCCTTGCCCTTACCGAGCACGATCGAGGTGTCATGCTGTGGCGCGTCGGGGACGGCCGCAACCTGGGCAGGCGGAGGGGGAGTCTCCTGACGTCGTTCGACTCGTTCTCGTGGGGCGGTGATGCGTGCTTCGCGGGAACGTTCGATTACCGAGCCGTTGACGTCTACCGCCTGGAGGACGACGTCCCCGGCTTGGTCACGAGCATCCCGGCCACGAATGTTCACGCCACGGCATGGTCCCCTACACACGACCGGCTGGCCATCGCCTCAGACGACCTGCTGCTCGTGATCGGCATCGGCGAGCAGACGTCAGAGATCCTGCGACAGCAGGTAGCGTGGTCAGAGCCGGCGTTGTGCTGGGCGCCCGACGGAATCCGCCTCGCGGTCTCAGCCGCTCCGGCGTTCTCAATGCGCCGCTCTGCGACCCCCGCACGGGAACTCCGCACCCTGTGGATCTACGACACCGACACCGGCCAGGCCGCCGAAAGCGCGCCTCCCGGCTTGGCCGAAGCAATGGCGTGGTCGCCCGTCGACGATGTCATCGCCTACGCCCTGCGTCGAACACGACACCAACACCGCGTGGCGCTGATCGACGTCGCCACCGGACAGACAGTCGAGCGGCGGGCACGCCCTCACCAAATCAGCACGATCGCTTGGTCCTCCGACGGCAAGCGGATCGGCCTGGGAAGCTCATTCCATAACGTCGAGATCTGGGATGTTGTCGGCCGAAGCTTCCGCCGCCTGCCCACCGGTAGTCTACGAGAAGTGTCATGGTCGCCGGACCTCAAGCGCGCCGCCGTAAAGCGGACGGGATCCATGCCAGAGATCATCGAAATGGACGAGGCGACGCTGCCGCTCAGACTCGGAGACGACGACTGCATGTCGATCGCGTACTCGCCCCTAGGTGACCTGGTCGCCACCGCCACGCAAGAACAGGTCACCGTGTGGGACACGCGATCCGGTGTCCCACGAGCACAGTGGGGCACTCGTCCGCGACCAACCCTGAAACACACAACGACGTCGACGCCATTACCGTGGGTTTACGGACTCGCCTGGTCCGGCGACGGCTCACGGCTGGCCGTTCACACACACTGCTTCTTTGGCAGAACACCACCCGCCCTCTCGGTCTGGGACGTGGGCAAAGGGCAGCGCCTAGCAGTCCTCGACGGGGGCGAAGAAAGCGCGGGAACGCTCAACTGGTCCCCGGACTCAAGACTGATAGCGGCGGTCGTCAGCAAAGACAATGTGAGCTTTTGGCGAGGAGATGACTACACCCGCGCTCATCAGTGGCGAACCGAAGGGGAAGGCGAGGTAACGGCCCTGGCCTGGTCGAATGACTCTGTCAGACTCGCCGCCGCCGTCGGCAACCAGATCGAGATCTGGAACGTAGCGCAGCAGGACATACGTATGCGTTGTGTCGGCCACACAAGTGCCGTCCGTCAACTGAGCTGGTCATCCGACGGAAACTTCTTAGCTTCTATCAGCGACGACGACGCGCTCTACATTTGGCTCACCCAAGACGGGCGGCCTCTCGGCGTACTTGACACGCCGGGCGGCATAGTGTGCAGCCTGTCGTGGCAAGACACCCTTACCGTCACCTACGACGACGGCAGTATCCTAAGCTGGGACGTATGCGAGGGCCACGCGAAGCTCTCAGTTAAAGACCGAGAACCGCGTGCGTTGACTGCCGAAGAACGCAAGCGATACGGGCTGCCGTCAGCGTCGACCGACTGAGACTCGCCGGGATGCAAGCGGGTCGGCTCCAGCTTTTGGTTACGCCTTAATTCCGATACTCGATAACGAAGGGGAGCGGGCCTGACAAGCTGCGACCCTGTGCGCCCGAACTGCTATGCGTGATTGCAGACGGTAATGAGCGTACGGGCTTGAGCCAACCCTGGTCGTACCGTAATCTATGAGCATGTGGACCCAGAAAAGGGCCACATGTGACACGAACATGTGTTCGAATCCCCCCTCGGACACAAACCGAATCCCAACGGTGCGTGGCAAGATCTACACTTGCCCGCACCGTTTGCGTTTCCGGGTCGTACGACAGGCGCAGCCCAGGCTGCGGTAGACCTCCAGCTTGTGTTCCGGCTCGGCGTTCCACAGGGCGCGCTCACGAGGTCGCCGAATACTTCGACGATGGCGATGATCTCCTCCTGGCTGAAGCCCGGAGCGGTTTCGGCTTTCTCTTCGATTGGCGTGTGCCGGCGTTGTTCAGCACGCTGGCGTCCGGCCTAAGTTCCGGCGATCCAGCCGGCGACCACGGCCGGGTCGGCGCCGGCTTCGAGTGCCGCTCGATTAGCGGGCCAGTTTCGCGTCGCACTCAGCCACGGTCGGTCCGTCCGGTACGACTGGGGTCACGGCTGGCATGTCGGCATGAGCCTGGTCGAGGAGCGCGGCGACGGTGTGACGCCGCTGTAGCGGCCCGAAGCCCTGGACGAGCCAGGTGTCCAAGGGTTTGACCAGTGCGTCTTCCTGCATGATCACGTTGCGTGGGTGGCTCAAGGCCGTCGCCGGCAGCCGGGCCGCCAATCTCAAGGTCTTGTCGTACGCGCTGGAGGATCAGGCGGCACGGCTCGAGAAACTGTCTGGTCGCGGATCGCGGCAGACGCGGCGGCCCGGGGGCACGCCAAGCTTGGGGCTGTCTCGCTAACGGTGTTTCCGGCGATCTTGGTTAGTAGGTTTCAGCGGCTGGGAAGCGGTCGCTGAAGGTGATGGCGAAGGTGTTCAACGCGGGTTTCCAGCGCATCGTCCATCGGGTTCTGCCTGCTCCGGTGGGGCCCAACGATCGGGTCACCAGGTACAGACACTTCAACGCGGCCTGCTCGTTGGGGAAGTGGCCGCGGGCTTTGACGGCCCGCCGGTAGCGGGCATTGAGCGACTCGATCGCGTTGGTGGAGCAGATGACTGTGCGAATTTCCAGGTCGTAGTCGAGAAACGGGATGAACTCGGCCCAGGCGTTGTCCCACAGCCGGATCACCGCCGGATGCCGGCCACGCCACTTGTTGGCCAGGTCGTCGAACGCCGCCCGGGCGGCGTCGGCGTTGACGGCCGTGTAGATCGGCTTGATGTCCCGCTTGAGCTCGTCCCAGTACTTGCGGGAGGTGAGCCGGAAGGTGTTGCGGATCAGGTGGATCACGCAGGTCTGCACCACCGTCTGGGGCCACACGTTCGTCACGACCTCGGGCAGGCCCTTGAGACCGTCAAAGACGAGGAAGAACACGTCTTTGACGCCCCGGTTGCGCAGGTCGGTCAGCACGCTCATCCAGAACTTCGCGCCCTCACCGCCAGCGCCGGCCCACAAGCCCAGGATGTCCTTCTCCCCGTCGAGGGTGACGCCGATCGCGGCGTAGAACGGCCGGTTGGCGACCTGCCCGTCGCGCACCTTGACCACGATGGCGTCGATGAACACGGCGGCGTAGATGGCGTCGAGAGGTCGGTGGGACCAGTCGGTCATCTCCTCGATGACCTTGTCGGTGATCCGGGAGATCGTCTCCTTCGACACCGAAGCCCCGTAGATCTCGGCGAAGTGCGCCGAGATCTCCCCGATCGTCAAGCCTTTGGCATACAGCGACAACACGACCTCGTCGACCCCTGACAGGCGCCGCTGCCGCTTGCGCACGATCTGCGGCTCAAAGGTGCCTGCCCTGTCCCGCGGCACGTCAATCTGCACCGGCCCGTTGGCCTCGGTCAACACGGTCTTCGGACGGGTGCCGTTGCGGATGTTGCCCGAACCAACACCGGCCTGGTCGTGCTTTTCGTAGCCGAGGTGCTCGGTCATCTCCTTTCAGCGCGGTCTCCAGGACCGTCTTGGTCAGCTGCTTCAGCAGCCCGTCCGGACCGGTCAGGGACAGCCCTTGTTCCTTGGCTGACCGGACCAGATCGGCGGCGGCCTTCGCCTCCGCCGACGGCTCGGGCCGCTTCCTGCGTCCGGTCTGGTCGTTCAGTGTCGCGGTCATCACGGCACCCTCCTCACCAGGCACAACGCCCGGCAGGTCAGGCCGGAAACACCCTTAGATCCACAGACCCGGAAGGATCGAGAGATGGCAGGAACGAAGCCGTATCCGCTGGAGTTGCGGGAGCGGGCGGTGCGGATGGTGGCGGAGGTGCGGTCGAACTACGAGTCGGACTGGGCGGCGATCACGGCGGTGGCGGCCCGGCTCGGGATCGGTACGGCCGAGACGTTGCGCAAGTGGGTCCGTCAGGCGCAGGTCGACGATGGGCAGGTGGAGGTGCGTTTCCGCCACGCCCGCAAGCGGTCACGCAGCCAGTGGTAGCTGGCCTTGGGCGTACGGGATCCGGTGCCGTAGTCGACGTGGGCCAGACCGAAGCGGGGCCCGTACCCGCGGGCCCACTCGAAGTTGTCGATGAGCGACCAGTAGAAGTACCCCCGCAGATCGAGCCGGTCGTCGACGGCGGCCGCACGGGCCGCCGCCGCCAGGTGCCCGGCCACGAACGAGATCCGTTCCGGGTCCGGCTCGGGTTCGTCCCGCAGGTCGGCGCAGCCGTTCTCCGTCACGTACACGGCAGGCAGGCCCGGGTAACGGTCCGCGAGCCCGGTCAGGGTGTCGAAGAGCCCTTGCGGCTCCACCGGCCAGCCCAGGTCGGTGGTGGGCAACCCGTCTGGCCGTAGTTGCCGGACCCCGATGTCGAACGCGCTGCGCAGCGCCGGGTCGGGCTGCTCGTATGGGGCGTCGGCGACGTGCACCCGGTAGTAGTAGTTGACACCGAGGAAGTCCAACGGTGTCGAGATCACCGCCAGGTCACCGTCCCGGCGGAACGACAGATCGCTCACCCCGGCGTAGAGCCGCTCGAACCCGGACGGGTACGCGCCGCCCAGCACCGGATCCGTGAACTGCCGGTTGAGCATGAGGTCCTGCCGATCCGCCGCCGCCCGGTCGGCCTCGGTATCGCTGGCCGGCACGGCGGGGGAGAGGTTGAGCGTGATGCCGACGCGCGCCCGCGGGCCGGCGGCGGACCGGACTGCGGCGACCGCCCTGCCGTGCCCGAGCAGCAAATGGTGGGCGGCGGCCAGGGCACCGTGTCCTTCGGCGGCGCCGGGCGCGTGCCGGCCCTCCGCGTAGCCGACCATCGACGAGCAGTACGGCTCGTTCAGCGTGATCCAGTCCTGGACCCGGTCACCGAGGACGCCCGCCACCGCGGCGGCGTACTCGGCGAACCACTCGGCGGTATCCCGTACCCGCCAGCCACCCTCGTCCTCGAGCGCCTGGGGCAGATCCCAGTGGTACAGCGTGACGAACGGCCGGATGCCGTGCCCGCACAGGGCGTCGACGAGCCGGTCGTAGTAGTCGAGGCCCCGCCGGTTCACCGCGCCCCGCCCTGCCGGCATGACCCGTGGCCAGGCGATCGAGAAACGGTAGGCGTCCACGCCGAGGCCGGCCAGCAGGTCCACGTCCTCCCGCCAGCGGTGGTAGCTGTCACAGGCGACCGAGCCGGAGGTGCCGTCGTCGACGGCACCGGGGCGGCGGCAGAAGGTGTCCCAGATCGACGGCCCGCGGCCGTCCTCGTCGACCGCCCCCTCGATCTGGTACGCCGCGGTGGCCGCGCCCCAGCTGAAGCCGGCCGGCAGGTCCGGCAGCTCGGGCAGGTCCGGCTGGGTTGCGGCCGCGGCGGCACCTTGGGATGTGGTGGTCATCCCTTCACCGCCCCCTGCATGATGCCGTCGACGAGATGCCGGCCGAGGAGCATGAAGACGACGAGGATCGGCAGCGTGGCGAGCAACGTGCCGGTCAGCGTCAGGGTGTAGTCGGTGGTGTAGCCGCTGGCCAGTGCGGAGAGCGCCACCTGCACGGTCGCGTTGTTCTGCAGCACGACCAGCGGCCAGAAGAAGTCGTTCCACGCCTGCATGAAGGTGAACAGCCCGAGCACCGCCGCGGCGGGGCGGGCCGCCGGCAGGACGATGTGCCAGTACAGGCCGAACGTGCTGGACCCGTCGACGCGGCCGGCCTCCAGCAGTTCGTCGGGCACGGCGCGGCCGAGGTACTGGGTCATGAAGAAGACGCCGAACGCGGTTACCAGCCCAGGCACGATCACGGCGGTGAGGCGTCCGGTCCAGCCGAGGTCGGCCATCAGGATGTACAGCGGGATGATGCCGAGCTGGTGCGGCACCATCGAGGTCGCGATGGCCACGACGAGAAGCGCCTTTCGGCCTCGGAACCGCAGTTTGGCGAACGCGAACCCGGCCAGGGTCGAGAAGAACACCACGGAGACGGTGATCGAGCCGCTGACGATGAAGGAGTTCACCAGGGCCCGGCCGAAGTCGGTCGTGTCGAACACGCGCGCGATGTTGTCGAAGAGGTGCCCGCCGGGCACCAGGGCCGGCGGCACCTTCGTGACGGCGTCGCTGGTCTGCGAGGACACGACGATGGACCAGTAGAGCGGGAAGACCGACCCGGCCACGACCGCCAGCAGGGCGCCGTAGCTCCAGACCGAGCCCTTGCGTGGGTACCCGAAGCTCCGGCGCCGGTGGGACCGGCGTTGCGGCGGCGAGGGTGTGGTGCCGGTCTGTGCGGGGTCCGCGAGGGTGGTCACGGCGTCCTCCTCAGTCCTCGTCCTTGGCGATGCGCCGGGTGAGCAGGAAGTTGATGATCGCGAAGATGGCGATGACCAGACAGAGCGTCCAGGCGACCGCCGAGGCGTAGCCGAAGCGGAACTCCCGGAACCCCTGCTCGTACATGAACAGGGCGACGGTCTGGAACTGCCGGTCGGAGCCGCCGGTGGGCGTCTGGGAGCTGGCGAACAGCAGGGGTTCGGCCATGATCTGCAGGCCGCCAATCGTCGAGATCACCGTGGTGAAGATGATCGTCGGCCGCAGCATCGGGACGGTGATCCGCCTGAACTGCTGACCCTGCGACGCGCCGTCGAGGTCGGCGGCCTCGTACAGGTGGTGCGGGATCGCCTGCATCGAGGCGAGGTAGATGAGGGCGTTGTAGCCGGTCCACCGCCAGGCGACGATGAACGAGATGGCCAGGTGGGAGCTCCAGGTGTTGGCCTGCCAGTCGATCGGGCCGATGCCGACGAGGCCGAGCGCCCAGTTGACCATGCCGAAGTCGCGGCCGAACAGCTGGGTGAAGACGATCGTCACCGCCACGATCGAGGTGACGTTGGGCAGCAGCACGCCCATCCGTAGCGCGGTGCGGGCCCGCAGCCGGTGGTTGAGCAGGTGGGCGATCCAGAGCGCGGCGAGCAGTTGCGGCACGGTGGACAGCACCCAGATGCTGAGTGTGTTGCCCAGGGCGTTCCAGAAGTACGCGTCCTGCAGCATCTCGCGGTAGTTCGCGAGGCCGACCCAGCGGTGCGACCCGGAGTCGAGCAGGTCCCAGTCATTGAACGAGACGTACGCCGTGTACAGCAGCGGGAACAGCCCGAACGCGCCGAACAGCAGGAAGAACGGGAGGATGTAGAGGTAGGGCGAGCCTTTGGTGTCGAGCCGGCTCAGGCCGGCCCGGCGGGCCTGGTGGAGGTAGTTGGCCATCGTCGATCCTTCGTCGCCGGGCGCCGCCGGCGGTCAGGGGCGACCGCCGGCGGCGCGGGTCGAGTTACTTGGCGAGGCGCTCGACGTCGCTGACCATCTGCTTCCAGGACTCGTCGGAGCTTTGCTTGCCCTGTTCGATGCGGACGAGGGCGTCGCGGATGGTGGTCTGCACATCCCCGGCTCGCGGGCCCTGGTGCTGGGGCTTGAGTTGCTTTGCCGCGGTGGTGAAGAGCTGGCCCACCGGGGCGTTGTTGAAGAAGGCGTCCTTGTACTGGGCAATGTCAGGCTTGTCGTACAGCGCCGGGATGGACGGCAGGTTGCCCCGCGCGGTGAACACCTTGGCCTGCTGTTCCGGGGCGGTTAGCCACGCCGCGAGCTTCTTGGCCTCCTCGATGTGCTTGCCCTGCTTGGGAACGGTGAGGTACGAGCCGCCCCAGTTGCCGCCGCCGCCCGGGACGCTCGCCACGTCCCACTTGCCGGCGGCATGCTTCGCCTGGTCCTTGATCTTGGCCATCATCCAGGCCGGGCACGCGATCGTGGCGAACTGGTCCTTCGCGAAGCCGTTGTTCCACTCCTGCGAGCTGCCGATCAGCCTGGCCGACAGGCTGCTCTGGATCGCCGTCACCGTCAGGTCCCAGGCCTTGCGGACATCGGGGTTGGTTCCCACGACGATGCCGTTGTCCTCGTTGTAGTACCCGACCGGGGCCTGGCCGATGATGGCGTTGAACAGTTGGCCTCCGCCATCGAAGAAGGCGCTGCCGGCCGGGGCCTTCGCCGCGTACCGCTTGCCGAACTCGATGTACTTGTCCCAGCCGCTGCCCCAGGCGGCCGACACCTGGTCGCGGTCGAACGGCATGCCGGCCTTCTCGAACAGGTCACGCCGATAGCAGATGGCCAGGCCGCCGACGTCGGTGCCGTACCCGATCTGCTTGCCGTCCTTGGCCAGCGACGCCGCCCACTTCCAGTCGAGGTACTCGGACTGGCGGTCCTTGCCCAGGTCGACGAAGAGGTTGCCCCGCTCGCGCATCTGCGCGATGAAGCCCGTGTCGACGCCCTCGATGTCGCCCGCGCCGGAGCCGGTGGCCAGGTGGGTGATCAGGTCGCGATGATGGTCGTTGTAGGCGGCCGTGTGCTCCTGGATCGTGATGTTCGGGTGCGACTTCTGGTACTCGTCGTACAGGTCCTGGTACCCGAAGTTGCCGAACAGATTGACGTTCAGGGTGATCTTTTCGTTGCCGCCGCCGGAGCCTTCGTCAGTGCCGGTGCCACACGCGGTCAGCAGTACTCCGGCGGCCAGGATGGCTGCCGTCAGTCGCAACAGTCGGTTTGGGTGCATACCAGGGAACCCTTTCGTGCGATCATGTAACCGGTTACTTGAAACCGGTTACATTGTCGGCGAAGCGATGGCGGTGGGGCGGGTGGAGTTGGATGAAGATCGGATGCCGGCCGAGTCGAGGGTGACCGCCGGTGAGCGCCTTTCCTGGGAAGTGTGAACGGTTTCGGCTAGGGGGTGTCAAGTTACGAAACGGTAACGGTCGATGCAGCTTGACCGGCGGACATCGCTGACGCTACGGTCGTGAAACCGGTTACAGAGAAGGCACCACATTGACCACAATTAGGGAGTTGGCGCGCCGCTCCGGCGTGTCCGTCGCCACCGTGTCCCGCGTCTTCAACACCCCCGAGGTCGTCAGCCAGCACACCCGCCAGCGCATCCTCGACCTGGCCGCCGAGATCGGCTACCTACCGAACGGGTCGGCCCGGACGCTCGCCACGAAGAAATCCAACATGGTGGGCCTGGTATGGGACACCGACCATCGCCGCCCTGGATGGCGCCACCCGTTCCTGCAGGAGATCCTCGTCGCGCTCAAGACGGCGCTCAGCGCGCACGGGCTGAACCTGCTCATGCTCGCCGGCCACGACGCGGCGGGGCCCGACGACGGGCAGCGATACGTGCGCGCCGTCCGCCAGCACAATCTCGACGGCGCCGTCATCATCGACAACGGCACCCGGGACCCAGCCGTGCTCGCCCTCGTCGAAGCCCAGGTGCCGTGCGTCGCTCTCGACCTGCGGGTCGACGGCCCGACGTCGACCTACATCACCTCGGACAATGCCGGCGGCGCGGCGCTCGCCGTGCGCCACCTCGTCGAACGCGGCCACCGGCGCATCGCCACCATCACCGGCCCGCTGCGAACCTGGCCGGGAGCCGAACGGCTCGTCGGCTTCCGGGCCGCTCTGGCCGGGGCCGGCCTGCCGCTCGCCGACAGCCACGTCATCGAGGGAGACTTCTATCTCGACGGCGGTCACGCCGCGATGAACCGGCTGCTCGCCCTCGACGACCGCCCTACCGCAGTGTTCGTCGCCGGTGACGAGATGGCTGTCGGCGCGATGCGCGCGGCCCAGGCGGCCGGCCTACGGATCCCCGACGACATTGCGATTATCGGCTTCGACGACATCGAAGTGGCCGCGCTGATCCCGCCCGGGCTCAGCACCGTCGCCCAAAACAAGCCCGGCTTCGGCACGGCCGCCGCCGAGGCGCTGGTCGCCATGCTGCACGGCGGCGACGACCCGCCCAAGCCGACCGTGTTGCCGACGACGCTGGTCGTCCGCGGCTCCACCTGACCCGAACCGCGCGACGTCGGCGCCGTCCCGCTCTGGATCGTGCTGCTGCTCGCGGTTGCTGTTGCCGGAGCCGCTGTCACCGCCCCCGCAACCGGGCCTGCCTCGAGCGTCACACCCGTGCCTGGGCGAGGTCGCGGCCGGCGGTGGCTCGAATGATCCGGGGCCAGGTCCATGCGGCGCGCAGGATGAAGGCCAGAGGAGCGGGTCCCACAGTTCGAAGTCTTGATGGCGGCCATCGGGCGATGGAGCGACTGGGTCTCGTCGCCCGCCCGAAGTGGTCACCGAGGCCGGGCAGAACGGAAGGCTTTGGCCTGCGGTGATGTGGGCGATGAATCCGGTGTGACCTCCCAGAGAACTCCGGAAGTGGTCACGCGCATCGCTCCCGCTTGACTGGTGTCGGCTGTTGTCTCGAAGCTCGCTGACGTCAGCCAACAGGGCTTCGTCGTGTCACCGCATGGCACGGATGCCATCGCGGTGACGTCGGCATGCATCCCGGGGGCTGAGACTCGAATCCCACCCGAAGCCTGCTGACCAGGGCATCGTGCTCGGTGACCTCTTCGGCGAGCCCGAAGGTTCATGCAGCCGGGTTTCCTGACCGACGCGACGTTGTCCGGGCGGGGAGGTCAGCTAGACCTCGGGTCCCTAAAGTCTCTGGCAGGCGCTGCCCCGCAGATGGTCAACCGGTGCTCTCAGACACGGGTGCGGATGGCCCTGACACTTGCCATCACTTCCGAGGCCGCGACTGCAGGGGTTGGGATGGATCGGGGAGACAGACGCACACGCGGAGCGGCTCGGGCTCTTCCGGGCCGAGTACGGCCACCGGTTCGGCGTGCCGGCCGAGGCCGCAACGGAGACGTAGGGGGTGCCACTCAGGTCGGCCGCACCAGCTACCGCGTCGAAGGTCCCGGCTAGGCCCAGCTAGACAGCCGCCAGTCGTAGGCCACGACCTGCTGACCTGCCAGGTCAGCGACAACGGGCCCGGGCTGGGTGAGATCTGAGCGGCGGCCCGCCGAACCAGTCGGGCCGCCGTTCGGCGTTCATGCGCTCACCACGCCATCGCGATGATCATCTGCTCGGCAGAAGGCTGGCCATCTCGGTCTGGAGCCAGCCCAGCATTGCCCCCGTGTTCTCCTTCCCGGGTCCGGCGTTCGGGCTACGAGTCGCGCAACGCTGCGTCGACCTGCGGCCAGTCGGGCATGGGTGCACCGGGGTGGGTGTCCACCGCCCCGGCTAGCGGCAACGCGAAGGAATGCTCCTGCCCCTCGACCCTCGCCATGACCTCCGGAACGACCGCGACGCCCGAGGGCGTGGTCACCGATCGACCTGCGGTCGTCACATCCGACTGAAGCTGTCGATGCCTCCGTCCGCAGCCGCAAGAGGGCCGGGGCGTTACGCCATCTCGGCATCCCCACGGACCCGCGGGGGGCGGGCGACCGTGCGGCGCTCCGGCCTCGCTGCCGGGCCGGCCGTGGAAGGCGAGCGGACGGGCGCGGGCAGCCGTTCGATTTGGCGGTACCGCATCCCGCCACCAATCGATACTCTTCTATAAAAGCTCGTGCGAGGGAGCCCGTCGGAACGGCATCCGCCGTTCCTCGGAAAGGAGTGCGGATGAGACACATGTTGCGGCGCGGTGCGCGATACGCGGCGGTAGTGCTCGGCGTGTGGGCGCTCGGGGTGAGCATGCTGCCCGCGTCCGCCTCCGGGGCGAATCCGGCCCGGCCGGTGGCTCCGGCGTCGGTCCGGGCGCCGGAGGCTGCACAGTTCTCCGCCGAAGGCGTCACCACGGTGGGTGAGCTGCGCACACTCGACACCACCCGCACCGCCGACCGGCCGGGTGCGCGTCAGCTCATCCGGCATCCCGGCGCCACGTACGTCAAGGTCCACTTCAGCGCACTGCGGCTGAACGAGGGGGACTACGTCACGGTGTCCAGCCCGGATGGCCGGGAGACCTACCGGTACGACCGGAGCCTCGACCGGACGACCGGCTCGGACTACACCACCGACGGCGGGCCGGGCTTCTGGGCGATGTCCGTGACGGGGGATACCGCCGTGGTGACGCTGCACAGCGCGCGGCCCGCTCGCGCGGTCGTCGACATCGACCGGTTCTGGCGAGGGTACGACCAGGCCGAGATCGCCCAGCACAACTTCTCGACCACGTCCGTCTGTAGCACCGACGCCCGCCGGGACGTGGTCTGCTACCAGAGCACACACCCCACCGAGTACGCCCGGGGCCGGGCGGTGGCACGGTTGCTCATCGGTGGCGGCGGACTGTGCACCACCTGGCGGGTCGGGAACACCAACCGGATGCTGACCAACAAGCACTGCTTCTCGACCCAGTCCGCGGTCAGCGCCAGCGAGGCGCAGTTCAACTACCAGTGCGCCACCTGCGGTGGCAGCAACCCCGGCCCGGGCACGAAGGTGAGCGGTGCGACCCTCTACCGGGTGAGCAGCGGTGGCTCGGGTGAACTGGACTACGCGCTCTACTCGGTGAACAATTTCGCCGCGATCCAGGGGTTCGGCACGCTCTACCTGAGGACGACCGCGACCAGCACCGGCACGCGGATGTACGTGCCCGGGCACGGTGATGGCAGCCCGAAGCGACTGTCGATCTACGAGGACACGCAGAACGGTGGTGTCTGCACGGTGCGCAACGCGAACTACAACACCTGGAACATCAGTTACAGCTGCGACACCTCGGGCGGCAACTCGGGTTCCCCGGTACTCGACGCCAATCACCGCGTCATCGCCCTGCACCACCTCGGTGGGTGCCCGTCCAACCAGGGGGCGAAGGCACACCTGATCTACAACGAGATCGCCGGGCTGATCGACAACGGCTGACGGGCGCTTGCCGGTGGCTCGCCGACCGCACCCGGCGGCCGGGCCACCGGCGCGTCGCGGTCGCCACGCGCCGGCCGACGGTCGGTCCGTTGCCCCCACCCGCACTCGATCCGAGTCGTTGGTTGACACGACGAGCGTCGATTGGTCAGTCTGGGAGAGCGCTCTTGCGCGCCGGGAGGTCAGCCGCCTCTCGTTTCTAGCGGGAACCGGTCGATGCCATGAGACGGCAGCGGATGCTCGGCAAGCTCCTCGTCGCCGTTCTGCTCGCCGCGGCAGGCTTGTGGCAGGTGGGGTTCGTCTACTCGCCGGCCGAAGCCGCGCAGAGCATCCGTGCGGCGGATCCCAGTGTCATCCGGGTCGGCGGCACCTACATCTCCACCCAGTCGGTCGGTGACGGCATCGCCGTTCGTCAAGCCTCGTCACCCGACCAGTTGAGCGGGGCGGTTCAGCGCCAGGTGTGGACGGACACCCGGGGCCGCGGCGGCGTCTGGGCACCGGAGATCGTCCTCGACGGTGGACGCTACTACATCTACTTCGCGCTGGGCGCGGGCAGCAGTCGCCGCACGTTCGTGATCAGCTCGACGTCGCCGGACGGTGGGTACACTGCCGAGCAGAAACTGGCCCTGCCGGACGACAAGTGGGCGATCGACGGGTCGTTGTTCACGTTCAACGGACAGCGCTGGTTCGTCTGGTCCGGATGGGCCGGTGACACCAACGTCGAGCAGAACATCTACCTCGCCAGGATGAGCAGCCCGACCACGCCGGTCGGGGCGCGCTACGTCATCTCCCAACCCCGGGAGCCGTGGGAGCGGGTGGTCGGCAACCCGTTCATCAACGAGGGGCCGGAGCCGATTCGAGACCCGAATGGCCAGTTGCACATCGTCTACTCCGCCAACGGCAGCTGGAGCGACCAGTACTGTCTCGCGGACCTGCGACTGCGGGCCGGAGGCGACCCGACGTACGTGTGGGACTGGTACAAGTCCAACGGCTGCCTGTTCGGCTCGAACCGGTCCACCATGATGTCCGGCTGGGATCCGACCCTCTACGTCAACGGCCCCGGGCATCACACCTTCGTGCTGCTGCATGGCGACATCGCCACGAGCCCACCGGCCGGGCCGCGATTCCCGCTGATGTTCCACGCGGTGCCGAAGGGAACGCCCTACACCTGGAGCAACCGGTTCTGGTACACCGGCACGTTCTGCTGGTGGGGCAACACCACCTACCGGCGGGCTAACGTCCCCGGCCCGAACACCGACACCGGCTGGAGCCTGAAGTTCTTCGAGTAGCGGCCGGTAGGGGGACCACACGGGCGGCGGACAGCGCGGACGCCACTCGTCCGCGTGTCGGCATCCGGGCCCGCCCGGTGGCGTGCAACAGAAGCGTGCCGGGGCGGGAGGGAACGGGCCCCGGCCTGCCGGAAGGCCGCCGCCACGTGGCCAAGCCCCACCTCGCCCAGCGGCGAGTCGGTTTCGGCTGCGGTGAGGATATCGAGGGCACGTGTGCCGGCTCGTGGTGAGCCATCGCCCCTCTTCGAGGGCGGGCGCCGGTGCCGGGGCCCCACGGCATGCGGAACTGGCGTCGCGCGCGTGTCCGGTCCACCCCGCGCAGGGTCAGCCGGCGACCTGGTCGAGCAGTTGCAGCAGGTCGTGCGCGGCCAGTTCGACGTCTTTGTGCCGCCACTCCGAGGCGCGGTAGACGCACGCGACCAGACCGGACCGGTGGACGCGGCGGAAGTCGCCGTAGGCGAAGGCGTACCGGGCCTTCGTCTCCTCGTTCGCACCCTCGGTACGGCCAAGGAACCATTCGCCATACTCGCGCCACGAGTGCTTGTCGAGGTAGCCGTTCTCGTCGGTGGCCCGGGGCTGGACAACGCCCCAGTCACTGTCGAGCACGTACTGGCGCGCTTCGATGAGCCGCCGGGCGCGGACGACAGCCGCCTGATCCACCGAGTACGAGGCCATGCCCGGCAGTATTCCCCGGCGAACGATCCGCCATGCCTACCGAGGTGGCCTCCAGGGTTCGGTCCGGCCATCCTGACTGGCGGGGTAGCGGGTCCGCCTCGGCGGGCTCGTCGGTCCGCCGGGGCCGTCGGTCACCGTGGGCGCAGCGCGGAACCGGCTCGCCAGCACCCGCGACGAGGGTGATCGGCGCACCGTTCGACACCGGTCACTGCCGGCGACGGCCGCACCTGAGCTGGCACGTCCCGGAGCGACACGGCGTGCCGCCGTCGGCCCACCTCGGACCGTCCCGGGCGGGACGCCGTGTCAGGCCTCGGATCAGCCGGAGCGCCACTTCTGGTTGGCGGTGCCGGCGCACTCCCAGAGTTGCAACCGCGCACCGTCGTTGCCGTTCCAGTCCTTGATGTCGACGCACTTGTTGGCCTGCGGGTTGACCAGGTCGCCGGCGGCGGACAGCACGAACTGCTGGGCCGGGTTGCCGCTGCAGGTGGCGATCTGGATGACCGCGCCGTTGTCCCGGGAGCCCCAGGCGACATCCATGCACATGTTGTTCTGCGTGCGCAGGCTGCCGCCGGTGAACGTCCACGCCTGCGCGGCCGTGCCGTTGCAGTTCCACGCCTGCAGCGGGACTCCGTCGGAGAAGTTCGAGTTCGGCACATCGACGCACTTGTTGTTCCAGTTGCTGATGATCCGGGTGCCGGAGCCGCCCCCGCCGGTGGTGACCAGACTGAGTCCGAAGACACCGAGGATCTCGTTGACCGGCTGGAACCACATGGTGCCGCCGGTGGTGCAGTTGCCGGATCCGCCGGAGGTGACTCCCTGGGCCTGGTCGCCGGAGAGCCAGGCGCCGCCGGAGTCGCCGCCCTCGGCACAGGCGTTGCTGCGGCTGAGCCCGTAGACCGCGCCCTGCGCGTAGTTGACCGTCTCCTCCCGGCCCAGCAGTACGCCGCACCGCCAGCCGGTCGTGCGTCCCGACCGGCACACGGAACTGCCGATCACCGCGTCCCGGGACCCGGTGACGGGAGCGTTGCCGCCGGCGTAGTTGTTCACCCAGGGTCGCGGCGTCCAGTCGGCGTTGGTGCGGACCCAGGCGTAGTCGTTGCCCGGGAACGACGAGCCGGCGAAGGTGCCCTGGGCTGCGTTATTGAAGCCGCGGGTGGGGCTGCCGGCGGCTCCGCAGTGCCCTGCGGTGACGAACCCGCCGACCACGGCGAAGCCGACGGAGCAGAGTACGTTGCCGTTGATGACGAACTGGTCGCCGCCGCGGATGTCGTACATCGGGCGCGGCGCGTCGGGCGCAGGCGCGTAGCGAACAAGCGCGTCGGCGAGGCCGGCGCCGCGCACGAACGCTCGGCCGGTGCGTTCCTGTCCCGGTGCCACCCGCACCACCACCTGGTTGGCGGCGACGTCCACGTACCAGCCGCGGACGGCGGCCCCGGGCGGTTGACCGGCGGCGCTCCGGTCCAGGGCGGTACGCGCCGATGTCAGGCTCGTGAGCGTCCGAGGGACGAGCCTGGGCCGGGCTCCCTCGGCCCGCACCGCGTCGGCCGCGGAGGCGTCGGTGACGGCGACCGTGAGCGGGCCGTCCGTCTCCAGCCACGAGCCGGCGTACCCGGTGCCGAGGCGCCCGCGCAGCCGTCGGTCGACCAACGCCGCGGCGGCCTCGGCCGCGAGCCGGGCGGTGAGTTGGTCGTCGGTCAGGTGCAGGTCGCGGCGCATCGCGGCGGCCATGCCGAGCGGCAGGCCGGCCACGGCCGGCCGTGCTTCGGAGTGGTGGGCGATGTGAGCCGCCGCGGGGACGGCCGGGACAGACAGGCCGAGCATCGCAGCGGTGAGCAGCGCAGTTGTCTTGATCATCGAACTCCTTCCGGTTGTTCGTGACGCACCGGAGGCGGCGCGGGAGAGCGCTCTCAGCCTGAAACCGTAAACAATCCTTGTCAATAGATTGAACTCGATTTATTCCCTAGTTGAGCGGCCGTCGCGCCCGTCTCGGCGGATCGACGGGACGAGCGCCGGTCACCACCCGGACGTCAGCGGGAGCTCCACGTCTGGTCGGACTGGCGGTTGCCCGAGTCCCATATGGCCGACCGGGGTGCCGTCCACCGTGACGCACTGGTGCGGGCCGTCCTGGTCGTGTTTCCTAGGCGACATTGCGTCGTGGCGCCTGTGCGGGCACCGCTCGGAGCGGTGGTCATCGGCACCTAGACTGCGCCGATGGATGCTGAATTCGCGGCCAACGCCGCGGCCACCGCCGCGATTTTCGGGGTCTTCGGGATCGTCTGGTTCGGCTGGGCGCAGGAGGCACCGCCCAGGGCGTGGCGTCCGTGGCTCGGCATCGGTTCGGTGTTGTCTCTGGTCGCAGCGATCATCGGCGGCATCGTCACCGCACGCACCTGGGACAAGGGCAGTTCCGTGGACGAGAGGACGGGGCCGGTCTTCGGGGTGATCGTCCTGATCGAGGTGGTCCTCTGTGCCGTCGGCGCGATCTGGCTCCGGCGCGCCGGCCGCACCTCCCTGGTTCCGGTTTGGATCGCCCTGATCGTCGGCCTGCACTTCTTCCCCCTGGCGCCGCTTCTGGGGTATCCGGCCCTCGCGATCTGGGCCGCGCTCGTCACCCTGGTCGCGCTCGTCAGCGTCCCTGTCGCCAGACGGTGCGACTTCACCCCCAGCGCCGTCGTCGGTGCCGGCACGGGCGTGGCCCTCCTGGCCGGAGCGGCGACCGCACTGGTGCACGCGCTCACCTAGGTGTATTGCCGGAGTCGCTCGTGCCGCACAGCGCTGGGACGTGTCTGACCGACGGCGACACGGTGGGCGGTGCGCTACGCCGAGCTCCGCACCGATGCGCCGGACGGATCGGCCGTCACGGCCGCAGGGACGGGCGCGCCGGCCGGCAACGGTGAGCCCGGGACGACTTGCGGCGGGTGCGGCCACGCCCGCACCGTCACGCCGGCTGGACGGGTCACGCTTCGGCCACCGGTTTGTGCCCGCAGGCCAGCTCCCAGCCGCCGGGCAGCACGGCCACCCGGTCGAAGCCGACCTCCTTGAGCAGACTGGTGTAGAACTCCACCTCCCGCAGCCGACTGACGCAACTGTCGACCCCGATGAGGAAGTAGCTCCAGAAGAACTGCATCGCCAGGCGGTCTGGGGTGCGGAACTCCTCGCAGATCACCAGCAGCCCGCCCGGTTCGAGGGCCGCGTACGCCTTCTCGACCAGCCGGCGGGCGACGTCGTTCGGCCAGTCGTGCAGCACCCGGACGAATGCCATGGCGTCGTAGCCCGAGGGCAGCGGCTCGGCGAAGAAGTCGCCGCCGACGAAACCCAGCCTGTCGACATGCCCGGTGCGGGTCCGGGTCGCCTCCACCAGCGGAGCCACGGCCGGCAGGTTGTACACGTCGACCCGTAGCCCAGGCGCGTCGTCGAGGATGTGCGCGGCGAGCGTGCCGTCACCCCCGCCGATGTCCAGCAGACGGCGCCGGTCCGACCACAGCCGGCTGGCGTTGCGATGCATCGTCTCGATCACCGGACCGAGACCGACGGCCATGCTGCGCTCGAAGTCGGCGGTCTGTTCGTCGGTCTTCGGGGGCCAGGCGAAGTCGTCGTCGCTCATGCTCACCTCGCCGCGCAGGCTCTCGGCCAGCCGGCCGTGCAGCAACCGCCAGGGGTAACGGTCCCGGTCACGTTCGACAGCACCGGGGCCGACGACCGCCATGACGGCATCCCGGAGGCCGGGTACCGCACGGTACGTTGCCATCGCGATGTCGTCACCTGGCTCGCTGCGCTCAACGACACCGAGGCTTTCCAAGCAGTCGAGGAACTTGTAGAGCCGCAGGGGCCGCACGTCGAAACGGGCGGCCAGCTCACCGAGGCTCGCCGGCCCGGGCTCCAAGGCGTCGAGCAGACCCGTGCCGAGCGCGGTCTCCAGCACGTCCATGGCCTTCGGCCCGTTGGCGAGCAGACTCATCAGCGCGCGTGAGGACAGCGTGACCTTCACCGTTTCAGCTCCTCTTCCAGGGCGTCCATGAACGTGTCGATCTCGTCGAGGGTGTTGTAGACGTGCGGGCCGACCCGCAGGTAGCCCCGCCAGCTGCAGACCATGTCGCGAGCGACCAACCGCCGCTTGACCGCCTCGCCGTCGGCGACGTCCAGGCACACGACGCCACCGCGCCGGTGCGGCTCGGTCGGGCTGACCACGTCGATGCCAGCCACCGCGGCCCGCTCCAGGATCCGCTGGGTGCAGGCGAGCGAGTGCCGCCGAATCGGGCCGGCACCCACCCCGGCCAGCAGATCCAGGCCGACCTGGGAGATCAACGAGGTCAGGGGGAACGGCGTCCCGCCGGCGAACCGACGGGCCCCACCGGCCCAGCCTGTCGACGGCTGGAATGTGAAGGCCCGGTCACCGGCCTGCCAGCCGGTCGCCGCTGGCTCCAGCTGCGGCACCAGACCCGGGCGCACGTAGAGGAAGGCAGTGCCGACTCCGCAGAGCCACTTGTGCGCGCCGCCGAGAACCACGTCGACGCCGAGCGCCGTCACGTCCATCGGCATGACCCCTACGCTCTGGAAGGCATCAACGACCACCAGCGCGCCGACGTCGTGGGCGCGCCGCACCAGCCGGGGCAGGTCGACGGTGGCCCCCGAGGAGAAGCTGGCGTGCGGGATGCACACCAGCAGCGTGCGTTCGTCGATCCGTGCCTCGACGGCGTCCTCGTCGAACCGCGGGCCGCCCGAGCCGACCACGTCGAGCCGGGCGCCGTACCGACGGAACGCGTTCCAGATGAACGGCACCGTCGGATACTCCAGATCGGTGGTGACGATCCGGTTCCGCGGCGGACGATAGTCGAAACAGGACGCTACCCGGGCGAGCAGCGTGCTCAGGTTCGCGTCGGTGACCACGCTGCCCGCCGGTGCGCCGATGAACGCGGCGACGGAGTCGGCGTACCGGTCGAGGCCGGCGTGCCAGTCCTGCCAGACCTCGTCCCGCCAGTTCCGCAGCGTCCGCCAGTAGCCGGTGAGCACCTGTTCCGCGCCCCGCGGCACCGCGCCCGTCGAGTTGTTGTTCAGGTAGACGCCGGTGCTCAGCAGGGGAAACTCGGCGCGCAGCGCGGCGTGCGCGCTGGCGTCGAGGCACTCGGGCGTATCGAGGTCGGAGTTCCGGTGCGGTGGGCTCACTCAGGGCTGCCTCTGGTCGGCGCGATGGGGGACGGGTCGGGGCTCGCAGGCGACGGAGGTGAAGACCGGGATGGATCGGGCGGCGGCCAGATAGGGCGTGCCCTCCGTGTAGCCGGTGCCGGCCCGCGGGCCGAGCATCCGGGTCGCGAGGCGGTGGTGCGTGCGCCGCCACTGGAATACCGCGGCGGCGAACGACCGCATCTCCTCCTCGACCCGCCCGCCTTCGGGCGCGGCGAGCAGGCCGTCACGCACCGCCGCCCGGAACGCGTCGTCGATCGACGGCTGGCCGGCGTGCACCAGCTCGCGTACCTCCGGGACCTGGTGGTACGCGGCCGAGTCCAATCGCGACCCCTCGGGTGTGCGGCACAGCGACTCCATGAGCTTGTAGGAGCGGGACTGGATGGCGCTGGCCCCCGCGGTGTACTCCCGGAACGTCCGGAACGCCTCCGGCTGCATCGTCGCCAGCAGCGCGAACAGCGGCCCGGCGGCGGTGAGCTGCTGTCGGGCGTACGCCAGCCGTTCGGCCGCCCGCCCCGCCTGGCCGGCGGTCAGGGCGGCGATGGTGGCGCGCAGCTCCTCGGCGACCCCCGCGAAGAGGCATTCGTACGACTGGAGCACCCGGATGAACAGGTACTCGTCGTGCGACACATGGACCGGCAGCATGCTCAGCCGCAGGGCCAACTCGCCGGCGGGATCGGCGTCGGCGGCGACGGCCCGCAGCTCGTCCGGGGTCGCCACAGCTTCCCGGCCGGGGACCATCCCGGCGATGCCCAGCCGGGCGAGAGCGGGTGACACGGCCCGCACGCCGAGCCGGTAGCGCTTGGACACCACGTCCCGGCTCGGGCGCCGCTCGGGCAGCAGGTCGGTGGCACCGGAGGCGGCGGTCAACTCGAAGGCCAGCACGTCGGCGACCAGGCGAACGAGGAGCCGGTCCCGGTCCCGTCGGGCACCGAACGGGCCGGCGACGTCGTCCCCGCCGGGCAGCCGGAGCAGTCGCAGCGCAAGATAGCTGCGGTAGTCGTACCGGCCGTCCCACTTATCGAGTGCGACGTCGAGGAAGTCACCCAGCAGCCGGGCCTGCGGCTCCCGCGTGGTCGCCGGCACCGTCAGCTGCGTACGGGCCTGGTCGAGCAGAGCCAGCACTTCCTTTTCGACGAAGTGTTTACCGACCCGGTGAAACTCCGCCAGCACGGCGGAGTACGGAAAACGGCAGGTCTGACCGCCGCCGGACAGCCAACTCGTCAGTTCACGCACGAAACCGCACCTCGACATTTCGGTCGCTACGCAGGTGGGTGAGGATAAATTGACAATTACTGGTGAACGAGGATTGTCAACGTTGGTCGGCCTGTGATTCGTTAGCGGATCCGTCGGAGGGCTTCAGGCGGGCCCGCCACAGTGCAGGGAAGAACCGGTGCCCGACGAGCTTGGCGAGCATCGTCGCCTCGGCGCCGCCGGGATCGTGGCCCCCGACGCGCAGAGCGACCCGGTAGTGCCGCATACGCCACAGCGACACCCGCTCGTCCCACTCGATGAGCGCCTCGGCGAGCCGCTGGACGGGGTCGGCGGGATCCGGCCGACCCAGTGCGGCCGGTTCAATTCCTCGGACTTCGAGGTGCTCGGCGAACGCCCGGCCGAGCTGCCGGCTCATAGCGTGGACCTGCCGCCATCCGGGTGACTCGGCCCCGGATCCCTTACCCAGCGCCGGTTGCATGGCCTGGAAGTCGGCCGGGGACAGGTGCCGGAACATCTCCAGCTGGTCGGTGACCAGTCGGATCCCCAACGTCGCCCGGGTTAGCAGCGACTCGGTCACCGCCAGCTCGCCGACGCGCAGCCGGGTGACCGCCTCGGCCAACTCGGCGGCGACGAGCTTCAGCCACAACTCGGTGGACTGGTGCACCACCTGGAAGAGCAACTCGTCGCGGTGCATCATCTCATCCGGCCGTCGTTGCAGGGCGAGCAGCGTGTTCAGTCGCATGTAGCGCGCATAGTCCGTGGCGCCGTCGCCGGGCAGCACAGGTGAGTGGTCCTGCTTCACGGAATCGGTTCCCTTCGGTCGACGTCGCTGCATCGGAAACCGATGGTGCGACCATGCGTGCAGCGGACATTATGCAACGGCAAACGACAATGTGCTATATCTCAACCCGATCGATCTGAGAGCGTAAAACCTCCTTTCCACCCTTGGAAACGGTCAGGCTGGGCAGGGCGAGATTTGGCGTACGTGTGCGGTGGGTCGGCAGGCCGTCCACCGATGCAGCCGGGGAAAGGCTGCGATGTGGCCGGCCCGGGCGCGGGCGGGGTGGCGGCGCCCCTGCCGATCGGCCGCGAGGTGGACCTGCTCTGGCTGGGCCAGGTGCTCACCGGTCCTTCGGGCGCTGGTGCTCGTCGAGGTTAGGGCCGGCGCGGCAGGAGCCGGATTCGCGGTGCCACCTATGAACTCCCCGTCGAGTCTGGGCGCTACCGGCCGACGGCCGAGAACGGCACGACCACGACGGCGTGGACCGTCACGTCCGGCGCTGTCGCCCGCGCCGAGCCGCCGAAGGGGTCCTGCACGCCCCGAGGGATCGGGCAGCCCGTGCCGCGCCGACCCTGCTGTTACTGCCGGAACATGGAGATCTGCATGATCACGCCCGACGACAAGATCTCGGTCTTCCTGCGGATCACCGGACAGAGCGGTTCGGAGGTCACCGGGCCGTTCCGCCGGTGACCGGCTCCCGGCCCCGCTGACCGACACGCGACCACCGCTGTCCGGCCGACCCGCAGCGGTGGCGGCCGGACAGCGGTGCGGGGTCAGCTACCGGCCGGGGGCGGGTGAGACGGGTATCGGCCGGCGGCGCCGACGGGTGAGCATGCCGAGGGCGATGTCGATGAAGAGGAAGCCGAGCAGAGTGACGCCGAGCCAGGGCAGTACCCAGCCGAGTGCCACGGTGACCGGTACGCCGAGCGGCAGCGCCCACCACGGAAGCCCTCGGACCCCACCTCGGGCGGGCGGCGCGCCGAGCGGTGCGCGGCGACCGGCGCGGGTGGGGCGGCGCTGCCACCACATGCGGTAGCCCCAGACGATGACGCAGAGCAGGCCGAGAGCGAGCGCGGCGAGCAGGATCTGATTGACCGGGCCGAACAGGATTCCCATGTGGGCTTGAATGCCGAGGCTGCTGAGCCGCGCGAGGATCGGCCAGTCGGCGAAGTCGCTGCGGTCGGTGACCCCGCCGGTGGTGGGGTCCACAGAGATCCGGTCCTTCGCGACCGGCCAGGTGTTGTCGACCTGGGCGACGGTCCATGCCTGGCCGGACTCCGCGGCAGGGCTGATCTCCACCAGCCCCGAGAGTCCGGCGCCGCGCGCGGAGGTCAGGACGATGTCGAAGGACGCCGGATTGTCCGCCGTGCCGGTCACCGCCCCACCGTGCTGGTGCCCACCACCACTAGCGGGCGGGGGCACGCCGTCGAGGGTGGTGGACAGTTCCGGAGTGCCGGCGCGCAGGACGTCCAGGCCGGCGCCGAAATTCGCGCCGGCGTACCGGGACCAGGTCAGGCCGGTGGCGGAGAGGAACAGCAGGCCGACCGCGAGCCAGACACCGGTCGTGGCGTGCCAGCCCCGCGTACGCCGGACTCCCTTGCGGGCGCTCAGGTCCGGTATGAGCAGGTGTGTCGTCCGGGCGCGGGTGGCGCTGCGACGGCGCCACCACAGGATGACGCCGCCGAGCACGAGGACCCACAGCCAACTGGCGGCGATTTCCGAGTAGTGCCGGCCGATCTCACCGAGGTGCAGATTGCGGTGCAGGTCGTCGAGCCAGGTGGTGGCCGGGGTGGAGCCGAACCAGGTGGTGAGCTGCCCGGTGACCTCGCCGGTGTACGGGTCGACGTAGACGGTGTGCTGCTTGTCGCCGAGTTCCTCGAGCGAGAACACCACCCGGGTGGTCCGGTCGCCGGCGCCGGGCGCCACGGTGGCGATGGTGCCGTCGGGGTGCGCGGCCCGTGCGGCGGTGACCTGTTGGGCGAGGGTCGTCGGCTGGTCGCCGACGGCGGCCACGGCCAGCTGGTCGCCGTAGAGGGCCTGGTCCAGCTGTGGGGTGATGGTGTACGCCAGGCCGGTCAGGGCGGCGACCAGGAGGAACGGGGCAACCAGGATGCCGGCGTAGAAGTGCAGCCGGGTCAGCAGCGCGGCAAAGGGCGTGGGCTCGCGACTCGAACGAGCGGTCTGCGCAGCGGCGGGAACATCCGGCGTGGGATCACCGGACAGGTCGGTGACGGACATCGACTACTCCGATCGGAAAGGAGATTTCTAGTTCGGGGTGGCTCGTGCCCGTCGAGCCCTGGGCTGCCCGGTTGCCGTCTCCCGGTCGAGTAGTCGGTCAGGTACGTCAGGAAGTTCCCGGCTGCCCGCGCACATCGTCGGCGTTGCCTCCGCTGTGATGCGGAGCCGCCATCGTTGCCTGTCAGGTCGGCACCGCGCTTGCCGCCCGCACTGACCGAGCCTCACTGCGCTCCATCGGCCTGGCGTCCAACCGGCTCCCGCTGTGGGGAATCGCGTTCGAACTCGCCTTCGCCGCCACCATCGTCACCGTGCCCCCGCTACAGGCGATCTTCGGCACCGCCGTGCCCGGCCCCGCCATCCTCGCCATCCTGATCGCCTTCCCGATACTCGTCTGGGCACCGGACGAGCTACGGCGCGCAGTGCTACGCCACCGCACCGGACGCTGACACCAGCTATCTGTGCTTTGTGCGGGCGATGGACCTGGGGAGATGAAGATCTTCTCCGGTATCGGCGGTAACAGCCGGTAATGGATGATCAATGAGCCATTTTCATCGTGACGGCGCAGGTCACGGGCGGTGTGGGAGGCCGGTGTCCAGGTAGGACGAGGCTCCCGGTAAGACAGCAATCGACC
>NZ_VISU01000044.1:0-25818 GCF_007827625.1 Micromonospora sp. CNZ297
GAGTGACCGACCACCGCAGCCGGGCTCACCCCGGCGTGCTGCCACACCGCCGCCAGAGCCACACCCACGGCCCACAGCACCGGCTGCACCACCTCGACCCGCTCCAGCCACGACTCATCCTCGCCGGTCAACACCGACACCAGATCGACATCCAGGTACGGGGCGAGAGCCCGCTGGCACTCCGCCAGCCGCGCGTCGAACACGGGCGTACGTCCGACGAGACCGGCGGCCATTCGTGCCGACTGCGCGCCCTGGCCCGGGAACACGAACACCGGGCCCGCGCCGTGGGACGTGGTGGTGTCGGCGACGACGTTGCCGGCCGGCGTCCCGGACGCCACCGCGTCCAGCCCCGCCAGCAACTCCTCCGTGCCCGACCCGACGACAGCGGCACGGTGACCGAACGCCGACCGGGTCGTAGCCAGGGACCAGCCCACCGCCGCCGCGTCGATGTCGCCGCGCTCACGCACGTACTCCGCGAGACGGGCCGCCTGGCCGGCCAGGGCGCCCTTCGACCGTCCCGACAGCGGCCACAGCACCGCGTCGGAGGCCACGAGCCCGGGGCCGGGCTCGGCCGGTGCCACGGACAGTTCGTCGGCCTGCTCGATGATGACGTGGGCGTTGGTGCCGGAGATGCCGAACGACGACACCGCCGCCCGGCGCGGCCGGTCCACCGCCGGCCAGGGCCGCGACTGCGTCGCCAGCTCCACCGCACCGGAGGTCCAGTCGATGTGCGGGGACGGCTCGTCCACGTGCAGCGTCGCCGGGACGAGGCCGTGCCGGATGGCCTGCACCATCTTGATCACGCCGGCCACACCGGCGGCGGCCTGGGCGTGGCCGATGTTCGACTTGATCGAGCCGAGCAGCAGGGGCCGGTCGGCGGGCCGCTCCCGCCCGTACGTGGCGAGCAGGGCCTGCGCCTCGATCGGGTCACCGAGGGTGGTGCCCGTGCCGTGCGCCTCGACCACGTCGACGTCGGCCGTGGTGAGGCGGGCCGACGCCAGCGCCTGCCGGATCACCCGCTGCTGCGAGGGGCCGTTCGGGGCGGTCAGCCCGTTGGAGGCGCCGTCGGAGTTGATCGCCGAGCCGCGCACCACCGCGTAGACGGTGCGGCCCTGCCGGCGGGCGTCGGAGAGCCGCTGCACGAGCAGCATGCCGACGCCCTCGGACCAGCCGGTGCCGTCGGCGGACGCGGCGAACGACTTGCACCGGCCGTCGGCGGCCAGGCCGCGCTGCCGGGAGAACTCGACGAAGGCGGTCGGGGTGGCCATCACCATGACACCGCCGGCGAGGGCCATGTCGCACTCGCCGCGCCGCAGCGCCTGGCCGGCCCAGTGCAGCGCCACCAGCGACGACGAGCAGGCCGTGTCCAGCGACACCGCCGGCCCCTCCAGCCCGAACGTGTAGGCGACCCGGCCGGAGATGACGCTGCTGGTCATCCCGGTCAGCATGTAGCCCTCGGCGGCCTCCGGCGAGTACGCGAGCAGCGAGCCGTAGTCCTGGCCGCTGGTGCCGACGAAGACGCCGGTGCTGCTGCCCCGTACGTCGGTGGGGTCGATGCCGGCGGACTCGAAGGACTCCCAGGTGGTCTCCAGCAGCAGTCGCTGCTGCGGGTCCATGGCCAGGGCCTCGCGGGGCGAGATGCCGAAGAAGTTGGGGTCGAACCTGTCGACGCCGCTGAGGAAGCCGCCGCCGCGGGCGTAGAAGGTGCCGGGGGCGTCGGGGTCGGGGCTGTAGAGGCTGTCGAGGTCCCAGCCACGGTCGGTGGGCAGGTCGCTGATCGCGTCCACGCCGTCGACCACCAGCCGCCACAGGTCGTCGGGCGACCACACGCCGCCGGGCAGCCGGCAGGCCATGCCGATGATCGCGAGGGGCTCGTCGTCGCCGACCGACACGGCGGTCGTCGTGGGTCGCACGGGAACCGGGGTGCCGGCGATCTCCGTACCCAGGAAGGCCGCCAGGTCGTGCGGGGTCGGGTAGTCGAAGACGAGGGTGGCCGGCAGCCGCATCCCGAAGGCGTTGTTGAGCCGGTTGCGCATCTCGACGGCGGTGAGCGAGTCGAAGCCGAACTCGCTGAACGCCCGGCGCGGCTCGATGGCTGCCGGGTCGGGGTAGCCGAGCACGGCGGCGGCCTGGCCCCGGACGATCTCGACCAGCGCGGCGGCCCGCTCGGCGTCGCCGAGCCCGGTGAGCTGCTGCACCAGCGACGCGCCGGTGCTGGCCGCGGCGGCGCGGGCGGGCATACGGATCAGCGCCCGGTACAGCGGCGGGATGGTCCCGCCGGCGAACTGCACCTTCATCGCGGCGAGGTCCAGCCGGGCCGGGACGAGCGCGGCGTCGGTGGTGCGGCAGGCCGCGTCGAAGAGCGCGAGCCCCTCCTCGGCCTCCATGGCGGCGACGCCGGAGCGGGAGATCCGGTTCAGGTGGACGTCGTCCAGCTCGGTGGTCATGCCGCTGCGGTCGGCCCAGAGGCCCCAGGCGAGGGTGAGGGCGGCGAGGCCGCGCGCCTTGCGGTGCTGGGCCAGCCCGTCGAGGAACGCGTTGGCGGCGGCGTAGTTGCCCTGGCCCGGGCCGCCGGCGGTGGCGGCCAGCGAGGAGTACGAGACGAACGCCTTCAGGTCGAGGTCGGCGGTCAGCTCGTGCAGGTGCCAGGCGGCGTCGACCTTGGGCCGCAGCACGCCGTCCATCCGCTCGGGGGTGAGCGAGGAGATGACGCCGTCGTCGCGGACGCCGGCGGCGTGGATGACGGCGGTCAGCGGGTGCTCCGCCGGGATGCCGGCCAGCAGCTCGGCCACCGCGCTACGGTCGGCGACGTCGCAGGCGGCGACGGTGACGCTCACGCCGAGCGCCTCCAACTCGGCGCAGAGCTCCGCGACACCCTCGGCGGCGCGGCCGCGCCGGCTGGTGAGGATCAGGTGCCGGACGCCGTACGTGCTGACCAGGTGCCGGCTCATCAGCCGGCCGAGGGTGCCGGTGGCGCCGGTGATCAGGACGGTGCCGTCGGAGTCGAACGGGGCTGCCGGCGGCTCGGTCGGGGCGGCGACCCGGGTGAGCCGGGCGCCGGCGGCGACGCCCGCGCGGATCACGACCTGCGGCTCGTCGGTCGCGACGGCCGGGACGAGCGCGGCGGCGCAGCCGGCCACGTCGTCGACGTCCACCAGCACGAACCGGTCGGGGTTCTCCGACTGGGCGGAGCGCAGCAGGCCGATCACGGCGGCGCCGGCCAGGTCCGTCAGGTCGGTGTCCCGGTCGGTGGCGACCGCGCCCGAGGTCAGCACCACCAGTCGGGACACCGCGTAGCGCTCCTCGGCGAGGAACTGCTGGAGCACGGCGAGCACCCGGTGGGTCGCCTCGGCGACGGCGCGCGGCACGTCCGCCGACGCGGGCGGGTCGAGCAACGGCAGGACCAGCACGCCGGGCGCGTCCGTCCCGCCGTCCATCGCCGTGGCCAGGGCCGCCAGGTCGGGGTACGCCGCCACGGCCGTGCCGGTGGCGGCGACCGCGTCGGTGAGCGCCGCGGCGTCGCCGATGACCGCCCAGTCGACCGTGGCCGGGCCGGCGGGCAGCGCGAGCGGGGCCCACTCGACCCGGAACAGCGACTCGGTGCCGCCGCCGGAGGCGGTGCGGAGCTGGTCGGCGGAGACCGGCCGCAGGACGAGGGAGCCGACGGAGATGACCGGCGCGCCTGTGACGTCGGTGAGCAGCAGCGAGATGCTGTCGGGGCCGGTGTGCGAGACCCGGACGCGGGCCGCCGCGGCCCCGGCACCGTGCAGGGCGACGTCGTTCCAGGAGAACGGCAGGCGGCCGAATCCGGGGGGCATGCCCGCCCCGGAGGGCTCCCCGGCCGGCGTGGTCAGGCCGAGGGTGTGCAGCGCCGCGTCGAGCAGGGCCGGGTGCAGGCCGTACCCGGCGGCCTCGGCGGCGGGGGCCTCGGGCAGCGCCAGCTCGGCGAAGAGGTCGTCGCCGCGCCGCCAGGCGGAGCGCAGGGCGATGAACGACGGGCCGTAGTCGTAGCCCTGGGCGGCGAGGTTCAGGTAGAGGTCGTCGGTGCCGACCTCGGTCGCGCCCGGCGGCGGCCAGGTGGTCAGGTCGGACCAGCCGGCGGGACCGCTCGGCACGGCCGGACCGCTGGCCAGCACGCCGCTGGCGTTGCGGGTCCAGGCCCGCTCACCCGTGCCCTCGGTCGGCTCGCCGTCCTGGGCGGAGTGCAGCGACACGGAACGGCACCCGGTCTCGTCCGCCGGGCCGATCCAGAGCTGGATGTCCACGCCCCCGGTCTCCGGCAGGATCAGCGGCGACTCCAGGGTCAGTTCGCGGACGTGGTCCGCGCCGACGTGCGCGCCCGCCTGGAGGGCGAGTTCGACGAAACCCGTGCCGGGCAGCAGCACGGTGTCGAACACGACGTGGTCGCAGATCCACGGGTGGGTACGCCGGGCCAGCCGGCCGGTGAAGAGGAAGCCCTCGGCGTGCGCGACGCCGACGGCGGCTCCGAGCAGGGGGTGTTGCGCGGGGCGCAGGCCGACCGCGGTGACGTCGCCGGTCCACCCGGCGCCCGCCTCGGGCCAGTAGCGCTGGTGCTGGAAGGCGTACGTGGGCAGGTCCACCCGCCGGGCGCCGGTCTCGGCGAACCACTGCCGCCAGTCGACTGCGACCCCGTGCACGTGCAGCTCGGCCAACCCGGCCAGCAGCCCGTGCGCCCCGGACCGGTCCTTGCGCTGCACGGCGACGGCCAGCACGACGTCGTCGCCCGGCAGGATCTCGCCGACCATCGCGGTCAGGACGCTGCGCGGCCCGACCTCCAGGAACGTGTCCACCCCCGCCTCGCGCAGGGCGGTGACCCCGTCGGCGAAGCGGACGGCCTCGCGGACGTGGCGCACCCAGTAGTCGGCCGTACGGATCTCGTCGGCGTCGGCCAGCGCACCGGTCACGTTCGACACCACCGGCAGCGACGGCGCGGAGAACGTCAACCCGTCGAGGACGGCGCGGAACTCGGCGAGCATCGGCTCCATCAGCGGACTGTGGAACGCGTGGCTGACGGTCAGCCGGCGCGTACGCACGCCCCGGTCCCGCCAGACTCGCTCCACCTCGTCGAGGGCGTCGACGGCACCGGAGACCACGACCGAGGTCGGCCCGTTGACGGCCGCGATCCCGACCCGGTCGGTCGAGCCGGCGATCGACTCGACCACCGCCACCTCGTCGGCGGCCACCGCGAGCATGCCGCCACCGGCCGGCAGGGCCTGCATCAGCCGGCCCCGCGCCGCCACCAGCGCACACGCGTCGGCCAGCGACAGCACGCCCGCCACGTACGCGGCCGTCACCTCACCGATCGAGTGACCGCCCACGAACTCCGGCGCGATGCCGAACGACTCGACGAGGCGGAACAGCGCCACCTCGACGGCGAACAGGCCCGCCTGCGTGAACACCGTCTGGTCCAGCAGGGCCGCCTCGGCGGAACCCTCCAGCGCGAACAGCACCTCCCGCAGCGGACGCGGCAGCAGCGCGTCCAGGTACACGCACACCTCGTCCAGCGTGGCGGCGAACACCGGGAAGCCCGCGTACAACTCCCGGCCCATGCCGGCGCGCTGCGCGCCCTGGCCGGAGAAGAGCACCGCGAGCGAGCCCCGGCCGCCGGCCTGCCCGGCGACGACCGCGCCGGACGGCTGACCGGCGGCGAGGGCGCGCAGCCCGGCCAGCAGGTCCTCGCGGCCGGTCGCGTGGACCACGGCGCGGTGGTCCAGGGTGGACCGGGAGGTGACCGACGAGAAGGCCACATCCAGGGGGCGCAGGGTCTCGTCGGCGGCGATCCGGGCCGCCCAGCGGGCCGCCTGCGCGGCGAGGCCGGCAGCGTCCCGGGCCGACAGCGGCACCGGTACGACCGGCCGCTCGACCACCGGCACGGCGGCCGACGGGGCCGGCTGCGGTGCCGGGGCCTGCTCCAGGATGGTGTGCGCGTTGGTGCCGGACACCCCGAACGAGGAGACCGCCGAGCGGCGCGGCCGGTCCACCGCCGGCCACGGCGTCGCCTCGGTCACCAGCGAGACGTCGCCGGCTGACCAGTCGACCTCGGGCGTCGGCTCGTCGACGTGCAGGGTGGGCGGTACGACGCCGTGCCGCATCGCCATGACCATCTTGATGACGCCGGCCACCCCGGCGGCCGCCTGCGCGTGGCCGATGTTCGACTTGACCGAGCCGAGCAGCAGCGGCGCGGAGTCCCCCCGCTCCTGTCCGTACGTGGCCAGCAGCGCCTGCGCCTCGATCGGGTCGCCGAGACGGGTGCCGGTGCCGTGCGCCTCGACCACGTCCACGCCGCCGGCGGCGAGGCCGGCGTTGGCCAGCGCCTGCTGGATCACCCGCTGCTGCGACGGCCCGTTCGGGGCGCTCAGCCCGTTGGAGGCGCCGTCCTGGTTCACCGCGCTGCCCCGTACCACGGCGAGGATGGGGTGGCCGTTGCGCTGCGCGTCCGAGAGCCGTTCCAGCACCAGGACGCCGACGCCCTCGGACCAGCCGGTCCCGTCGGCGGCGGCGGCGAACGCCTTGCACCGGCCGTCGGCGGCGAGGCCGCGCTGCCGGGAGAACTCGACGAAGGCGGCCGGGGTGCACATGGCGGTGACGCCGGCGACGATGGCCAAAGTGCACTCCTGCTGCCGCAGCGCCTGGCCCGCGAGGTGCAGGGCGACCAGGGACGACGAGCAGGCGGTGTCGATGGTGACCGCCGGCCCCTCCAGCCCGAAGGTGTAGGCGATCCGGCCGGACACCACGCTGCCGGCGTTGCCGGTCATCAGGTGCCCCTCGAGGCCCTGCGCGGCACCCATCAGCACGGTGCCGTAGTCCTGGCCGGTGCTGCCGGCGAAGACGCCGGTGCGGCTGCCGCGCAGCGAGTGCGGGTCGATGCCGGCCCGCTCCAGGGCCTCCCACGAGGTCTCCAGCAGCCAGCGCTGCTGCGGGTCCATCGCCAGCGCCTCCCGGGGGGAGATCGCGAAGAAGCCCGGGTCGAAGTCGGCCAGGTCGTGGACGAAGCCACCCTGCCGCGTGTACGACGTACCGGCCTGCTCGGGGTCGCTGTCGTAGAGCGACCCGAGGTCCCAGCCGCGGTCGGTCGGGAAGTCGGAGACGACGTCCCGGCCGGACGCGACCACCTCCCACAGGTCCTCGGGCGAGCGCACCCCGCCCGGGAAGCGGCAGCTCATGGAGACGATGGCGACCGGTTCCTGTTCACCGGCTTCCACCTCGCGCAGGCGCTGGCGCACCTGGTGCAGGTCAGCGGTGACCCGCTTGAGGTAGTCGAGAAGCTTCGCCTCGTCAGCCATGGACCGCGCACTCCTTGTGTTGACCCGTCGTCGCAGCAGCGATCACGTCAGGACATCCCCAGCTCGCGGTCGATGAAGTCGAAGACCTCGTCCGGCGTCGCGTCCTGGAGCTTCTCGGCGACGGTGTCGCCGTCCGCCGGGGCATCGGCCTCGTTGAGGGAGGCCAGCAGCGCCCGCAGCCGCTCGGTGATCCGAATTCGGGCGCTGCGGTCCGGCGCCGAGCCGGAGAGCGCCGCTTCCAACCTGTCCAGCTCGCCGAAGACCGGTGCGACCCCGACCACCCCGCCGTCGACGACGGCGGCCCGCACGTACTCGGCCAGCCCGGCGGCGGTCGGGTAGTCGAAGACGACCGTGGCGGGCAGCCGGACGCCGGTCGCCGCGGTGAGCCGGTTGCGCAGCTCCACGGCGGTCAGCGAGTCGAAGCCGAGTTCGCGGAACGCCCGGTCCGGCTCGACGGCGTCCATCGAGGCGTGGCCGAGCACCGCGGCGGCCTGCCCGCGTACCAGCTCCAGCAGGGTCTTGCGTCGTTCGGCGTCGGTCTGCCCGGCGAGCAGGGCGGCCAGGGACTCCGCGGAGACGCCGGTGTCCTCGGCCCGCTCGGCGACGGCCCGCCGCGCCTCGGCCACGCCCGCGATGAGCGGGCTGGGCCGCACGGCGACGAAGCCGGGCACGTAACGGGCCCAGTCGATGCCGGCCACCATCGTCGCCGGCTCGCCCCGCGCGACGCACTGCGCGAGCGCCGTGAGCGCGGGCGCGGTGTCGAGGCGGGCCACGCCGGTACGCCGACGGCGCTCCTCCACGGCATGGTCGGTGGTGGCCATCCCGCCGGCCGCCCAGGGGCCCCAGGCGACCGAGGTGGCCGGCAGGCCCTGCCGGTGCCGCTGCTCGGCGAGGGCGTCGAGGTAGGCGTTGGCGGCGGCGTAGCTGCCCTGACCGGCGGCGCCGAGCTGCCCGGCCAGCGCGGAGAACAGCACGAACGCGCGCAGTTCCCGCCCGACGGTCAGCTCGTGCAGGTGCAGGGCACCGAGCACCTTGGGGCGCAGGACGGTGGCGAGGCGGTCGGCGGTGAGCCCGTCGAGCACCCCGTCCTCGAGGACGCCGGCCGCGTGCACGACGCTGGTCAGCGGCGCGTCGGCGGGTACCTCGTCGAGCAGCTTGGCCAGCGCGGCCCGGTCGGCCACGTCGCAGGCCGCGACGGTCACCCGGGTGCCCGCCCCGGTCAGCTCGCGGACGAGTTCGGCGGCGCCGGGGGCGTCCGCGCCACGGCGGCTGACGAGCATCAGGTGCTCGGCGCCCCGGGCGGCCAGCCAGCGGGCCACCTCCGCGCCGAGCGCGCCGGTGCCGCCGGTGACCAGCGTGGTGCCCGGGTAGCCGGCGTCGTCGGCGGGCGCCTCGCCGCCGGGTGCCCGCACCAGCCGGCGTACCAGGATGGTGGCGCCGTCGACCGCGAGCTGGTCCTCGCCGTCGAGTCCGGCGAGGGCGGCGCAGAGCAGGTCCCAGCCGTGGTCGTCCAGGGTGGCCGGTACGTCGACCAGGCCGCCCCACCGCTCGGGGTGTTCGAGGGCCACGACCCGGCCGAGGCCCCAGAGCAGCGACTGCTCCGGCCGGCTGGGCGTGCCGCTCCGGGTGGTGCCGGCGGCGCCCCGGGTGACGCACCACAGCGGCGCGGCGACGTCGAGGTCGCCGAGCGCCTGGATCAGCGCGAGCGACCGGGCGAGGAACGGCGGCACCGGCTGGGTGTCGTCGACCGGGCCGTCGGCGAGGGCGAGCAGGGACAGCACCCCGTCGACCGGGGCCGGCCCGCCGTCGGCGGTACGGGTGACACCGCTCAGGTGCGCGGTGAGGGCGGCACGGTCGGTCAGGTTCTCCGGCAGCGACACCAGCCGGACATCGGCGCCCCGGCGGGACAGCTCGGCGACGGCGGCCTCGCCCTCCTCCGGGTGCCGTGCGTCGGCGATCACCCACCAGGCGCCGGGGAGAAAGCTGACGGGCGTCCCGGTGTACGGCTGCCAGACGCTGCGGTAGCGCAGGTCTTCCAGGGCGGAGCGGTTGCGCTGCTGGCGTCGCCAGGAGGCGAGCACGGGCAGGGCCGCGCCCAGCCGTTCCAGGGATTCCGTCGCGTCCTGCTCGGTGAGTTCCGCGAGCGCGGCCAGGTCCTCGCGCTCGACGGCCGCCCAGAACGCGGAGTCGACGCCGCTCGGGGTCTCCTCGGCGCCGTCCTGCCGGGTCGCCGCGGTCGGCCAGAAGCGGCTGCGGTCGAAGGCGTACGTGGGCAGTGCGACGGTGCCGGTCTCGGCGAGTACGGCCGTCAGGTCGACGGGCAGGCCGATCGTGTGGGCGGTGGCGAGGTTCGTCAGCAGCCGCGTCGCGTCGTCGTCACCGCGCCGCAGGCTGCCCAGCGTGTGCCCGGTCGCGCCGGCGTCGTCCAGGATCGCCGTGACCGGCATCGTCAGCACCGGATGCGGTGAGATCTCGACGAACGTCGTGTGACCCGCCTCGACGGCCACCCGCACGGCGGCCTCGAACTGGACGGTCTGCCGCAGATTGTCGTACCAGTAGTCCGCCGTCATCGAGGACGGGTCCACCCAGTCCCCGGTGAGGGTGGAGACGAGCCGGACGTTGCCCTGTCGCGGCGTCACATCGGCCAGATCGGCGCGCAACTGCTCCGCGACGTCCTGCACCGCCGCCGAATGCGACGCGTAGTCCACCGGGATCAACCGCGCCCGCACCCCGTCGGCCTGGCACGCCTCCACGAGGTCGGCAACCGGTTGCGGCGGACCCGACACCACGACCGTGGACGGGCCGTTGACCGCCGCGACACCGACGCCCGGGAACGCCGGCAGCCGCTCGGCGACCGCCTCCGCCGACAGGTCGACCGACGCCATCGTCCCGGTGCCCCGCAGTACCGTCAGCGCCCGCGACCGCAACGCGACCGCCTTCGCCGCGTCCTCCAGGCTGAGGATCCCGGCCACGCACGCCGCGCCGATCTCGCCCTGCGAGTGACCGACCACCGCCGCCGGGGTGACCCCGGCGTGCTGCCACACCGCCGCCAGGGCCATGCCGACGGCCCACAGCACCGGCTGCACGACCTCGACCCGCTCCAGCCACGACTCGTCGTCACCGGTCAACACCGACACCAGATCGACGTCCAGGTACGGGGCCAGGGCCCGCTGGCAATCCGCCAGACGCGCGTCGAACACCGGCGTACGACCCACCAAGCCGGCGGCCATCCGCGCCGACTGCGCACCCTGACCCGGGAACACGAACACCGCACCGGTTCCGGAGGCCGTACCCGTGACGAGGTTCCCCGCCGGCGCGCCGGCGGACAGGGCGTCGAGCCCCGCCAGCAACTCGGCCACGGTGGCCCCGACGACGGCGGCCCGCTGGTCGAACGTCGACCGGGTGGCGGCGAGGGACCAGCCCACCGCCGCCGCGTCGAGGTCGGCGTGCGCGCGGACGTGCTGGGCCAGCCGGGCGGCCTGACCGGCCAGCGCGCCCTTCGACCGCCCCGACACCGTCCAGACGACGACGTCGGAGGCCACGAGCCCCGGGCTGCGATCCTCGGCGGCCTCGCCGTCGGGCTCCACGCTCTCGGCGGGGAGGTCCTCGGGCAGTTCGATGATGACGTGGGCGTTGGTGCCGGAGATGCCGAACGAGGACACCGCCGACCGGCGCGCCCGGCCCACGGCCGGCCACGGCCGCGACTCGATCGCCAGCTCGACGGCCCCGGAGTTCCAGTCGATGTGCGGGGACGGCTCGTCCACGTGCAGCGTCGCGGGGACCACGCCCTCGCGCATCGCCAGCACCATCTTGATCACGCCGGCGACACCGGCGGCGGCCTGGGTGTGGCCGATGTTCGACTTCACGGAGCCGAGCAGCAGCGGCTCGTCGCGCTCCTGCCCGTACGTGGCGAGCAGGGCCTGCGCCTCGATCGGGTCGCCGAGGGTGGTGCCCGTGCCGTGGGCCTCGACCACGTCCACGTCGGCCGTGGTGAGGCGGGCCGACGCCAGCGCCTGGCGGATCACCCGCTGCTGCGACGGACCGTTCGGGGCCGTCAGCCCGTTCGACGCACCATCCTGATTGACCGCACTGCCCCGCACGATCGCCAGCACCTCGTGACCGTTACGCCGCGCGTCCGACAACCGCTCCACCACCAGCACGCCCACGCCCTCGCCCCAGCCCGTGCCGTCGGCACCCGCCGCGAACGCCTTGCACCGGCCGTCGGCCGCCAGGCCCCGCTGCCGAGAGAACTCCACGAACAGCCCGGGCGTCGTCATCACGGTCACGCCGCCGGCCAGGGCCAGGTCGCACTCGCCACGCCGCAGCGACTGCACCGCCAGGTGCAACGCCACAAGCGACGACGAACACGCCGTGTCCACCGACACCGCCGGCCCCTCCAACCCCAACGCGTACGCCACCCGACCCGACACCACACTCGCGGCGTTCCCCGTGCCCGCGAAGCCCTCCACCTCGTCCCCCGCCACCATCAGCAGGGCCCCATAGTCCTGACCATTCGTGCCCACGAACACCCCTGTTCGCGAACCCCGAAGAACCCCAGGCTCAACCCCTGCCCGCTCGACCGCCTCCCACGAAACCTCCAGCAACAACCGCTGCTGCGGGTCCATCGCCAAGGCCTCACGGGGGGAAATCCCGAAGAAACCGGCATCAAACTCCGCCGCCTCGTAGAGGAAGGCGCCGCTGCGGACGTATGAGGTGCCGGTGGAATAGGGGTCGGGGTCGTAGAGCTTCTCGACGTCCCAACCCCGATCGCCGGGTAGGTCGGACACGGCGTCACGGCCGGCGTGCAGCATCTGCCAGAACCGCTCGGGGTCGTTCGCCCCGCCGGGGAAGCGGCAGGACATGGCGACGATGGCCACCGGCTCGTCGTCGCCGAGCGTCACCGGGGCGGCCTCGACGGCCACGGCGGCCTCGCCGCCCAACTCCTCGTGCAGGTGCCGGGCGAGCGCGGTCGGCGACGGGTAGTCGAAGACCAGGGTCACCGGCAGCCGCAGCGAGGTGGCGGTGGCGAGCCGGTTGCGCAGCTCCACCGCCGTCACCGAGTCGAAGCCGAGGTCCCGGAACGCGTGGTGCGGGTCGACGGCCTGGCCGTCGGCGTACTTGAGGACCGCGGCCGCCTGGTCGCGGACCAGATCGAGCAGCGCCTGCTGGCGCTCGGCGGCGCTCATCCGGGTGAACGCGCCGGCGGGGCCGGCCTCGTCGGTCTCCTTCGTCTCGGCGAGGCCCTTGGTGGCCTGCAACCGCTGCGCCTCGGGGATCTCCGAGATCAGCGGACCGGGCCGGGTGGCGGTGAACGCGACGAAGAACCGGTCCCAGGCGATGTTCGAGATGGTCAGGAAGGTCTCGTCGTGCTCGACGGCCTGGTGCAGGGCCGCGACGGCGAGGCGCGGGGGCATCTCGGGCGCGCCGTGGCGGTGCAGCATCCGGCCGAACTCGCCGTCGGCCATGCCGCCGCCGCCCCAGGCGCCCCAGCCGATGGAGGTGGCGGGCAGGCCGAGGGCGCGCCGGTGCTCGGCGAGGGCGTTGAGGAACGCGTTGCCGGGGGCGTAGTTGCCCACGCCGGAGCTGCCGACGGTGCCGGCCATCGAGGAGAACAGGATGAACGCGTCGAGGTCCAGCTCGCGGGTCAGCTCGTGCAGGTTCAGCGCGGTCGTGACCTTCGCGCTGAGCGCGTAGTCGACCTGCTCCAGGGTCAGCGAGTTGATCACCGAGTCGTCGAGGACGGCGGCGGTGTGCACGACTGTGGTCAGCGGGTGCTCGGGCGGCAGGTCGGCGAGGACGGCGGCGAGCGCCGACCGGTCGGCGGCGTCGCAGGCGGCGACGGTGACCCGGGCGCCCAGTGCGACCAGCTCGGCCTCGAGGTCGGCGATGCCCTCGGCCTGCCGGCCGCGTCGGCTGACCAGCACCAGGTGCGCGGCGCCGTTGGCGGCGAGCCAGCGGGCCATGTGTCCGCCGAGCGCGCCGGTGCCGCCGGTGACCAGGGCGGTGCCCGACGGTCGCCAGGTGCGCGGGGCGGGGGCGTCACCGAGCGGGGCGTGCAGCAGTCGCCGGCCGAAGGCGCCGGCCCACCGCAGCGCGACCTGGTCCTCGCCGTCGGCGCCGGCGAGGACACGGACCAGCCGTCGGCCGGCCGCGTCGTCGAGTTCGTCGGGCAGGTCCACGAGGCCGCCCCAGCGGTCCGGGTGTTCGAGTGCGGCGACCCGGCCGAAGCCCCAGGTGAGCTGCTGGAGCGGGTGCGGCAGCGGGTCGGCCGGGCCGGTGGCGACGGCACCCCGGGTGAGGCACCACAGCGGCGCGCGGACTCCGGCGTCGCCGAGCGCCTGCACGAGGGTGACGGTGCCGGCGAAACCGACCGGCACCGACTGGTGCGCCGGGGCGGGCGTCTCGTCGAGCGGCAGCAGCGACACGATCCCGGCGGGGCGAGGGCCGCCGTCGGCGAGGTCGCGCAGCCGAGCGGCGAGCGCCGCGCGGTCCGTGCGGTCGGCGTCCAGCGCCAGCGGTACGACGGTGCCGCCGTGCCGCCGCAATGCGTCGGTGCAGAAGTCGGCCTCGGCCGCGCCGGTGTCGTCGGGGCCGGTGAGCAGCCACCAGGTGCCGGTGGCGGCCGGCTCGCCGGAGGCGTCGGGAGCGACGGGCGTCCAGTTGTCCCGGTACCGCCAGGAGTCCACGGTGGCCTGGTCGCGGTGCCGGCGACGCCAGGCGGCGAGCACCGGCAGCACGTCGGCGAACGCCGTCTCCGGGACGGGCCGCGACTCGGCCGTGGCGGAGAGTTCGGCCGTGAGCGCGGTCAGGTCCTCCGCCTCGACGGCCGCCCAGAACCGGGCGTCGACCTCGTCGTCGGCCACGGGACCGGCGGCCGCGGGGGCGGGCGCGGTTGACGGCTGCGGCCAGTAGAGCTGCCGCTGGAACGGATACGTGGGCAGGTCGAGACGACGCCCGGCGAGGCCGGCGAAGGCGGGCCGCCAGTCCACGGCCGTACCCCCGGCCCAGACCTCGGCCAGGGCGCGCAGGAAGCGGCCGAGGCCGCCCTCGCCCCGGCGCAGGCTGCCGGTGACGGTGACCGCGTCCGGGTCGGCGGCGGCCAGCTCGACGCTCTCCTGCACGGCCATGGTCAGCACCGGGTGGGCGCTGACCTCGACGAAGGTCTGGTAGCCGGCGGTGACGAGGCTGCGTACCGCCTCGTCGAAGCGGACGGTCTGCCGCAGGTTGCGGTACCAGTAGTCGGCGTCGAGGGCGGCGGTGTCGAGCCAGTCGCCCTCGACTGTGGAGCGGAACCGGACCTCGCCGGTGCGGGGCCGCAGCCCGGCGAGCAGTTCCAGGAGCTGCTCCCGCAGCTGCTCGACGTGGGCGGAGTGGGAGGCGTAGTCCACGGGCACGCGGCGCACCCGCACCTCGCGGGACTCGTAGTGGGCGACGAGCTCGTCGAGGGCGGCGCCGTCGCCGGAGACCACGACGGAGGTGGGTCCGTTGACGGCGGCCAGGGCGATGCGGCCGGCCCAGCGGGCGATCGTCGCGGTGGCCTCGTCGGCGGTGGTGGCGACCGAGACCATGCCGCCGTCCCCGGCGATGCCGGCGATGATCCGGCTGCGCAGCGCGACCACGGCCGCCGCGTCGTCGAGGGTGAGGCCACCGGCGACGTACGCGGCGGCGATCTCGCCCTGGGAGTGCCCGACGACGGCTGCGGGGCGCACCCCGTACGACTCCCAGAGCGCGGCGAGCGAGACGCTGACCGCGAACAGGGTGGGCTGCACGACGTCGACGCGCTCCAGCGACGGGGCGTCGGGCGCGCCGCGCACCACGTCGGCTGGCGACCAGTCGACGTACGGGCGCAGCGCCTCGGCGCAGGCGGCGAACGTCTCCGCGAAGACGGGGGCGGTGTCGAGCAGCTCGGCGGCCATCCCGGCCCACTGCGAGCCCTGGCCCGGGAAGACGAACGCGACCTCGCCCGGCGTGCCGGGGACGCGGGTGACGGTCTGCGGGCCGGGCCGGCCGGCGGCGAGCGCGTCGAGGGACGCGGCCAGGTCGTCGCGGTCGGCGGCGAAGACGACGGCCCGGTGGTCGTGCGACGCGCGGGTGGCGGCCAGCGACCAGCCGACGTCGGCGAGCGCGTCGTCGTCCACTGTGCCGAGGTGCTCGCGCAGGTCCCGGCTGCGGGCGGTGAGGGCGTCGACGGTGCGCCCGGAGAGGACCCAGGGCAGTTCCCCGGTCGGCACGTCGGCTGCCGGTCCGGGCTCCGGCTCGTCGGCGGGGGCCTGTTCGAGGATGGTGTGCACGTTGGTGCCGCTGATCCCGAACGAGGAGACGGCGGCGCGGCGTACCCCGTCGGCGGGCTCCCACGGCCGGGCGGAGGTGAGCAGCTCGACGCTGCCGGCGGTCCAGTCGACGTGCGGGGTGGGCTCGTCCACGTGCAGGGTGGGCGGCAGCACCCCGTGCCGCATCGCCAGGACCATCTTCATCACCCCGGCCACACCCGCCGCGGCCTGGGTGTGCCCGATGTTCGACTTGATCGAGCCGAGCCAGAGCGGCCGGTCGGCGGGCCGGTCCTGGCCGTACGTGGCGATGAGGGCCTGCGCCTCGATCGGGTCGCCGAGGGTGGTGCCGGTGCCGTGCGCCTCGACGGCGTCCACCTGCTCGGCGGTGAGTCCGGCGTTGGCGAGGGCCTGCCGGATCACCCGCTGCTGGGCGGGGCCGTTGGGTGCGGTCAGGCCGTTGGAGGCGCCGTCCTGGTTGACGGCGCTGCCGCGCAGCACGGCGAGGACCGGGTTGCCGTCGCGGCGGGCGTCGGAGAGCCGCTGGAGCACCAGCAGGCCGACGCCCTCGCCCCAGCCGGTGCCGTCGGCGGCTCCGGCGAACGGCTTGCACCGGCCGTCGGCGGCGAGGCCGCGCTGGCGGGAGAAGCCGACGAAGATGCCGGGGGTGGCCATCACGGTGGCGCCGCCGGCCAGGGCGAGGTCACACTCGCCCGTCTGGAGGGCCTGCGCGGCCAGGTGCATCGCGACCAGCGACGACGAGCAGGCGGTGTCGACGGTGACGGCCGGGCCGTGCAGCCCGAAGGTGTACGCCAGCCGTCCGGAGATGACGCTGGCGGAGGTGCCGGTGGCGAGGTAGTTCTCGTCGACGTCCCCGGTCGCCATCAGCAGCGAGCCGTAGTCCTGGCCGTTGGTGCCGACGTACACGCCGGTGCGGCTGCCGCGCAGGGCGGTCGGGTCGATCCGGGCCCGCTCGAACGCCTCCCAGGTGGTCTCCAGCAGCAGCCGCTGCTGCGGGTCCATGGCGAGGGCCTCGCGGGGGCTGATGCCGAAGAAGGCCGGGTCGAACTCGCCGGCTCCGGCGACGAAGCCGCCCTCCCGGACGTAGCTGGTGCCGAGGTGCTCGGGGTCGGGGTGGTACAGCTCGGCGAGGTTCCAGCCGCGCTCGCCGGGCATCAGGCTCAGCGCGTCGGTGCCGGTGGCCAGCAGGTCCCAGAGCTGCTCGGGTGAGGTGACGCCGCCGGGGAATCGGCAGCTCATGGCGACGATGGCGATCGGTTCGCGGTCGCGGCCGGTGCCGTCGGCGACCACCTCGCCGGTGGTGTGCCCGGCGGTGAGGCCGTGCAGGTGGGCGGCGAGTTCGGCGACCGTGGGGTGGTCGAAGACCAGCGTGGCGGGCAGGGTCATACCGGTCTCGGCGGTGAGCCGGTTGCGCAGCTCGACGGCGGTGAGCGAGTCGAAGCCGAGGTCGCGGAAGGTGCGCTCGGGCAGCGGCCGGCCGGCCGGGTAGCCGAGCACGACGGCGGCCTGGGTGCGTACGAGGTCGGCGAGCTGCGGCAGGGACCGGCCGACCACCACGGCGCGGGCGGGACCGGTGGGCACGGCGGGCACCCCGGGCAGGGCGGCGATCAGTGGCGTCGGGCGGCCCCAGGAGGCGGCGAGGCGTCCCCAGTCGACGGCGGCGACGGTGACGGCCGGATCGGCGGTGTTGACCAGCCGGCCGAGGGCGGTGACGGCCTCGGCGGCGGGGAGCGCGTCGACGCCGCCCCGGGCGAGCCGGGCGGTCAGCGCGGCGGCCATGCCGTCCTCGGCCCAGGCGCCCCAGGCGATGGCGGTGCCGGGCAGGCCCTGGTCGCGTCGCCAGGCCGCGAACGCGTCGAGATAGGCGTTGGCCGCCGCGTAGTTGCCCTGTCCGGCGCTGCCGATGATCCCGGCGAGGGAGGAGAAGAGCACGAACGCGTCGAGGTCGCGGTGGGCGGTGGCCTCGTGCAGCACCTGGGCGGCGCGGACCTTGCCGTCGAGGACGGTCTGCATCCGGCCCAGGTCGAGCCCGTCGAGGACGCCGTCGTCGATCACGCCGGCGGTGTGCACGACGGCGGTCAACTCCGGCAGGCCGGCCACGAGGGCGTCGACGGCCGCCCGATCGGTGACGTCGCACGCCACCACGCGTACCGCGCCCAACTCGTCGACCAGCTCGGCCGCGCCCGGCGCCGCCGGACCCCGCCGCGAGGCCAGCACCACCTCGGCCGCCCCGTTGGCCAGCAACCAGCGCGCCACGTGCCGGCCCAGGGCACCCGTACCGCCGGTCACCAGCACCGTCCCGGTAGGCCGCCAACCCGCACCCGCGGGCGGCGCGGCCGGCACCAGCCGCCGGCCGAAGACGCCCTGCGGGCGGATCGCCACCTGGTCGTGGCCGGCGTCGGCGAGGACGGCGAGCAGCGCGTCCGCCGCGGTGCGCTCGGCGCGGGCGGGCAGGTCGATCAGGCCGCCCCAGCGGTCGGGCTGTTCGAGCGCGACGACCCGGCCCAGGCCCCAGGCCAGGGCGGGCCAAGGGTCGGTGAGGGTCTCGCCGGCCCCGACGCGCACGGCGCCCCGAGTGAGGCACCAGAGCCGGCCGGGCAGGCCGGCGTCGGCGAGCGCCTGGGTGAGGGTGAGCAGCAGCGCGGCGCCGACGGAGACGGCCGGGGCGTCCGGCAGCGCCCGGTCGGTCGCGGGGAGCACGCAGAGCACGCCGGTCCAGCCCTGCTCGCCGTGACCGCGCAGCAGCCCGGTCAGCTCGGCACGGTCGACGCCGGGGGCGACGGTGAGCGTGTCGACGTGGGCGCCCGCGCCGGTCAGCGTGCCGGCCGCCCCGGCGTCGTCGGCGTCGGCGGTGACGACCAGCCAGCGGCCGGTCAGCGCGGGCGCGGCGGCGGGGCGTACCGGCTCCCAGTCGATCCGGTACGTCCAGCCGTCCACCACGGCGTCGCGCTGCCGGGCCCGTCGCCACGACGAGAGCACCGGTACGGCCGGGGCGAGGGCCTCGACCGCGGCGGGGTCGTCCTGCACGGCCAGGTGGGCGGCGACCCCGGTCAGGTCGCCGCGCTCCACGGCCGCCCAGAAGTCCCCCTCGGCGGCGTCGCCCGGCGCGGCCGTCACGGCGGTGCCGCCGGCCTCGGGCCAGTAGCGCTGGTGCTGGAAGGCGTACGTGGGCAGGTCCACCCGCCGCGCGCCGGTGTCGGCGAACCACTGCTGCCAGTCGACTGCAACCCCGCGCACGTGCAGCTCCGCCAGCCCGGCCAGCAGCCCGTGCGCCTCGGGCCGGTCCCCGCGCTGCGCCGGCACGGCGAGCACGCCAGCCCCGTCCGACAGGGCGTCGCCGACCATCGCGGTCAGTACGCTGCGCGGCCCGACCTCCAGGAACGTGTCCGCCCCGGCGGCGCGCAGCGCGGTGATTCCGTCGGCGAAGCGGACGGCCTCGCGCACGTGACGCACCCAGTAGTCGGCGGTGCGGATCTCGTCGGCGTCGGCCAGCGCACCGGTCACGTTCGACACCACCGGCAGCGACGGCGCGGCGAAGGTGAGCTTGTCGAGCACCGCGCGGAACCGGGCGAGCATCGGCTCCATCAGCGGACTGTGGAACGCGTGGCTGACGGTGAGGCGGCGGGTGCGTACGCCCCGGTCCCGCCAGACCCGCTCCACCTCGTCGAGGGCCTCGACGGCGCCGGAGACCACGACGGCCTGCGGACCGTTGACCGCCGCGATCCCCACGCCGGCCAGCCCGTCCAGCGTGGCCGCCACCTCGGCCTCGGTGGCCGCGACGGCCAGCATCCCACCCCCGGCGGGCAGCGCCTGCATCAACCGGCCCCGCGCCGTCACCAGCGCGCAGGCGTGCTCCAGCGACAGCACCCCGGCCACGTACGCGGCCGTGACCTCGCCGATCGAATGACCGCCGACCAGGTCGGGGGCGACGCCGAAGGACTCCACCAGACGGAACAGCGCCACCTCGACCGCGAACAGACCGGCCTGCGTGAACACCGTCTGGTCCAGCAGGCCGGCGTCGGCCGAGCCGTCGGCGGCGAAGAGCACCTCACGCAGGGGGCGCGGCAGGGCTCGATCCAGGTGCCCGCACACCTCGTCGAGGGCGGCGGCGAACACGGGGAACTCGGCGTACAACTCCCGGCCCATGCCGGCGCGCTGCGCGCCCTGACCCGAGAAGAGCACCGCGAGCTGGCCGCGCGGCGCCCCGGCACCGGTCACGACGGTACCGGCCGGTTCCCCGGCGGCAAGGGCGCGCAGCCCCGCGAGCAGGTCGTCGCGGCCGGTCGCGGACAGCACGGCCCGACGGTCCAGGGTGGAGCGGGAGGTGACCGACGAGAAGGCCACGTCGAGCGGGCGGAGGGTCTCGTCGGCGGCGAACCGGGCGGCCCAGCGGCCGGCCTGCGCGGCGAGCGCGGCGTCGGAGCGGGCGGAGAGCAGCACGGGGGCCACTGTGCGGGCCTGCGGCGTGGTCGGCTCGGCCTCGACCTCGGCGGGAGCCGGGGCCTGCTCGATGATGGTGTGCGCGTTGGTGCCGGACACGCCGAACGACGACACGGCGGCCCGGCGCGGCCGGTCCACGGCGGGCCAGGGCGTCGCGGCGGTGGCGAGGGTGACCGCCCCGGCGGTCCAGTCGATGTGCGGGGACGGCTCGTCGACGTGCAGGGTGGGCGGCACGACGCCGTGCCGCATCGCCATCACCATCTTGATCACACCGGCCACGCCGGCGGCGGCCTGCGTGTGCCCGATGTTCGACTTGACCGACCCGAGCAGCAGCGGCGCGGCCTCGTCGCGGTCCTGCCCGTACGTGGCCAGCAGCGCCTGCGCCTCGATCGGGTCGCCGAGCCGGGTGCCCGTACCGTGCGCCTCCACCACGTCGACCTGCTCGGGCGTGAGGCGGGCGTTGCCCAGGGCCTGGCGGATGACGCGCACCTGGGAGGGGCCGTGCGGGGCGCTGAGCCCGTTGGACGCGCCGTCCTGGTTGACCGCGCTGCCGCGTATCACGGCGAGCACCGGGTGGCCGTGCCGCTGCGCGTCGGAGAGCCGGGTGAGCAGCAGGATGCCGATGCCCTCGGACCACGAGGTGCCGTCCGCGCCGGCGGCGAACGCCTTGCACCGGCCGTCGGCGGCGAGGCCGCGTTGCCGGCTGAAGCCGACGAAGACCGCCGGGGTGGGCATCACCGTCACGCCGCCCGCGAGGGCCAGCTCGCAGTCGCCGTTGCGCAGGGCCTGCGCGGCCAGGTGAAGGGCGACGAGCGAGGACGAGCAGGCGGTGTCGACGGTGACCGCCGGCCCCTCCAGCCCGAGCGTGTACGCGACGCGGCCGGAGATGACGCTCGTGGCGTTGCCGGTGAGCAGGTGCCCCTCGCCGTTCTCGGCCTGCGCCATCATGCCGTCGTAGCCGTGCGACGACGCCCCGACGAAGACGCCGGTGCGGCTGCCCCGGACGGCCGGCAGCGGCAGCCCGGCCCGCTCGAACGCCTCCCAGGACGTCTCCAGCAGCAGCCGCTGCTGCGGGTCCATGGCGACGGCCTCGCGGGGCGAGATGCCGAACAGGTCGGCGTCGAAGTCGGCGGCGGAGTAGACGAAGCCGCCCTCGCGCACGTAGCTGGTGCCCGGGTGGTCGGGGTCGGGGTGGAAGAGGCTCTCCAGGTCCCAGCCCCGGTCGGCGGGGAACGGCCCGATCCCGTCGCCGCCGTCGTGCACGAGGTGCCACAGCGCCTCGGGGCTGTCGACCCCGCCGGGGTAACGGCAGCTCATCGCCACGATGGCGACGGGCTCGGCGTCGCGGGCCTCCAGCTCGCGCAGCCGACGCCGGGTACGCCGCAGCTCCGAGGTCGTACGCTTCAGGTACTCGACGTACTTCTCGTCCTCGTTGCTCACCGTGGACCTACCTCACTCGGCATGCCGATGTCGTTGCGGCTGGTGGTCACGACGTCTCCAGCTCGCGGTCGATCAGGTCGAAGATGTTCGCGGCCGTGGCCGACTCCAGGTCGTCGTCGCCGTCCGCGTCCGCCTGCCGCTCGGTCAGCCGGCCCAGCAGGCCGTGCAGCCGGTCGGTGATCCGGCGGAACTCGTCGTCGGCCGGGTCCAGCCCGACGAGCGCCGCCTCCAGCCGGTCGAGTTCCCGGCCCGCCCCCGACGGCTCGCCCGCCGAGGTCGCCGGGACGAACTGCCCGCCCAGGTGGGCGGCGAGCGCCTCGGGCGTCGGGTTGTCGAAGACCAGCGTCGCCGGCAGCCGCAGCCCGGTGGCCGCGCCGAGCCGGTTGCGCAGCTCGACGGCGGTGAGCGAGTCGAAGCCGAGTTCCCGGAACGCCCGGGTCGGCTCGATGCCGGCCGGGTCGCCGTGGCCGAGGACGACCGCCACGTGCGACAGCACCAGGTCGCGCAGGGCGCGTGCCCGCTTGTCGTCGGGCAGGGCGCGCAGCGTCTCGGCGTACGCCTGCCCGTCGGTGGCCGCACCGGCCGCGGCCCGGCGGCCGGCGGCGCGGACCAGGTTGGTCAGCAGCGGGTGTACGGGCGACCCGGGCGCGGCCACGCCGGTGACGATCTTCGCGGGCATGAGGGTCGCCCGCTCCGAGTGCCAGACCGCGTCGAACAGGGCGAGCCCCTCGGCGTCGGAGAGGGCGGCCATGCCGCCCCGGTCGAGGCGGCGGATGTCGGCCGAGTCGAGGTGACCGGTCATGCCGCTGGCCTGCGCCCAGCGGCCCCACGCCAGCGCGACGGCCGGCAGGCCGAGGGCCCGCCGGTGCTCGGCGAGGGCGTCGAGGAACGCGTTGCCGGCGGCGTAGTTGCCCTGGCCGGGACCGCCGAACACGCCCGCGGCGGCGGAGAAGAGCACGAACGCGCTCAGCTCGTGGCCGAGGGTGGCCCGGTGCAGGTTCCACGCCACGTCGACCTTGGGCCGCAGCACCGCGGCGAGGCGGTCGGGGGTGAGCGACTCGACGGTGGCGTCGTCGAGGACGCCGGCGGCGTGCACGACGGCGCGCAGCGGGTGGCGCCGGTCCACCGTGGACAGCACGTCCGCCACGGCGTCCGGGTCGGCCAGGTCGGCGGCGACGATCGACACGTCCGCGCCGAGGGCCTTGAGGTCGGCGAGCAGGTCGTCGGCGCCCTCGGCGTCCGGGCCGCGCCGGCTGACCAGCAGCAGTTGCCGGGCGCCGTGCGCGGTGACCAGATGCCGGCAGAGCAGCGCGCCGAGGGTGCCGGTCGCCCCGGAGACCAGGACCGTGCCGTCGAGCCGGGGCGTCTGCGGGATACTCAGGGCGAGCTTGCCGACGTGCCGGGCCTGGCTGAGGAAGCGGAACGCCTCGGGGGCGCGCCGGACGTCCCAGGTGCGCCGGGGCAGGGGCCGCAGCGCACCGGCGGCGAAGAGCGCCATCAGTTCGCCCAGCATCGCGCCGATCTTCCCGGGGCCAGCCTCGATGAGGTCGAAGACCTGGTAGCTGACGCCCGGGTGGTCGGCGGCGACCTGCTGCGGGTCGCGCTTGTCGGTCTTGCCCATCTCGACGAACCGGCCGCCGTCGGCGAGCAGCCGCAGCGACGCGTCGACGTACTCGCCGCGCAGGGCGTTGAGCACCACGTCGACGCCCCGGCCACCGGTGCGGTGGGCGAACTCGTCGGCGAAGTCGAGGCTGCGGGAGGAGGCGAGGTGCGCGTTGTCGAAGCCGGTGGCGCGCAGCGCCGGCCACTTGCCGGGGCTGGCCGTGCCGTAGACCTCCGCGCCGAGGTGGCGGGCGATCTGCACGGCGGCCATGCCGACGCCGCCGGCCGCCGCGTGGACGAGCACTGACTCGCCCGCGCGCAGCCGGGCCAGCTCCACCAGCCCGTACCAGGCGGTCAGGAAGACCACGGGCACGGCGGCGGCGTCGGTGTAGGACCAGCCGTCGGGGATGCGGGTGAGCAGTCTGCGGTCGGTGACCGCCGCCGAGGAGAACGAGCCGGAGAAGATGCCCGTCACCCGGTCGCCGGGGGCGAGGTCGGTGACGCCCGGCCCCACGCCGAGCACCACGCCGGCGCCCTCGTTGCCCAGCACCTCCTGGTCGGGGACCATGCCGAGGGCCAGCACCACGTCGCGGAAGTTCAGCCCGGAGGCGCGCATCCCGACCAGGACGTGGCCCGCCGGCAGCTCCCCGGCCGTCTCGGGGCCGGGCAGCAGGGCGAGGTTCTCCAGCGTGCCCTTCTCGGTGACGTCGAGGCGCCATGGCACCTCGCCGGCGGGCAGCGGCAGCACCCCGGCGTCGCGGGCCCGGGTCAGCCGCGGCACGAGCGGCGCGCCGTCGCGGAGCGCGAGCTGCGGCTCGCCGGAGGCGACGGCCGCCGGGACGGCCGCCAGGGAGGCGGCGTCGTCGTCGGTGTCGAGCAGCGTGAACCGGCCGGGGTGCTCGGACTGCGCGGAGCGGACCAGTCCCCACAGGCTCGCCCGGGCCAGGTCGCGGGGGGCCTCGCCCGGGGCCGCGCCGACCGCGCCCCGGGTGTGCAGGACCAGCCGGGACCGCTCCAGCCGGGACTCGCCCAGCCACTGCTGCACCAGCGCGAGCGCGTCGCGGGCCGCGTCGTGCGCGGCCTCGCCGGCCCGCTGCGGGTCCGGCTCCGCGCCGGAGCGCAGGTCCAGCACCATATCGGGTACGTCCCCGGACTCCTCGATCTCGGCGACCAGCGCCGCCAGGTCGGCGTGGGACCGCACCGGGTGCCCGGCGGCGGTGAGCGCACCGGTGAGGCCGAGGGTGTCGTCGCCGAGCAGCGCCCAGCTGACCGTCTGCCCCGCCGCCGCGTCGGCACCCGGCAGCGGCGTCCAGTCCAGGTGGAACACCGAGGTGCGGCGCAGCGCGGCCGCCTCGTCGGCCCGGCCCGCGGCGACGGGGCGGAACGTCAGCGACTCGACGGTGGCGACGGGCTGGCCGGCGGTGTCGGCGAGGGTGACCGCGACGGTGTCCGGGCCGAGGGAACGCAGCCGCGCCCGCAGCCGGGTGGCCCCGTGGGCGTGCAGGGCGACCGAGCGGAAGGCGAACGGCATCCAGCCCGCCCCGGAGGTGTCCGCCGGGTCGCCGAGCAGGGCGGTGACCCCGCTGGCCTGCAGGGCCGCGTCGAACAGGGCCGGGTGCAGCCCGAAGCGGGACGCGTCGGCGCTCGCCTCCTCGGGGAGGGCCACCTCGGCGTAGACCTCGCCGTCGCCGCGCCACACCCGGCGCAGCCCTCGGAAGGCGGGGCCGTAGCCGAGGCCACCCTCGGCCATCTGTGCGTACCAGGCGTCCAGGTCGGCGTCGATCTCGACGGCGCCGGCCGGCGGCCACTGCCCTGGTACGGCGGCCGGGTCGGGCAGTTGCGGCAGCAGGAGGCCCTCGGCGTGCCGGGTCCACTCGGCGTCGGCGTCCTCCTCGGGGCGGGAGTGCACTGTGACGCTCCGCTCGCCGGTGTCGGCGGGCGGGCCGACGCGTACCTGCACCTGCATCGCGCCGGTCGCGGGGAGCACCAGCGGGTTGATCAGCGTCAGGTCGCCCACCTGGCCGGCGTCGACCTCGTCGCCGGCCCGGACCACCATGTCGACGACGCCGGTGCCGGGGACGATCACTGCCCCGCCGACGGCGTGGTCGGCCAGCCACGGGTGGGTACGCACCGACAGCCGCCCGGTCAGCACCACCGTCCGGTCGTCGGCGACGGGTACGGCCGCGCTGAGCAGCGGGTGCCCGATGTCCTGAAGGCCGGCGGAGCCGACGTCACGTACGCGGTGCGCGGGGGCGTCCAGCCAGTAGCGTCCGTGCTCGAAGGCGTACGTGGGCAGTGCGACGGTGCCGGTCTCGGCGAGTACGGCCGTCAGGTCGACGGGCAGACCGATCGTGTGCGCGGTGGCCAGGTTCGTCAGCAGCCGCGTCGCGTCGTCGTCACCGCGCCGCAGGCTGCCCAGCGTGTGCCCGGTCGCGCCGGCGTCGTCCAGGATCGCCGTGACCGGCATCGTCAGCACCGGATGCGGGGAGATCTCGACGAACGTCGTGTGACCCGCCTCGACGGCCACCCGCACGGCGGCGTCGAACTGGACGGTCTGCCGCAGATTGTCGTACCAGTAGTCCGCCGTCATCGAGGACGGGTCCACCCAGTCCCCGGTGAGGGTGGAGACGAGCCGGACGTTGCCCTGTCGCGGCGTCACATCGGCCAGATCGGCGCGCAACTGCTCCGCGACATCCTGCACCGCCACCGAATGCGACGCGTAGTCGACCGGAATCAGGCGGGCC
>NZ_VISU01000045.1:0-25625 GCF_007827625.1 Micromonospora sp. CNZ297
ACGTCCTGTTCGCCATGCTCCGCGACAAGATCCCCTACCAACCACGCCCCACCAGCCCCGTCCCCGCTTGACGAAACCCATAGGGACACCCCCCAACCCGCGCCCTCCGCGCCGGGTTTCCGCGTCGATCTTGCACTTGCGGCCCTCCTGATGTCGGCTTCGCCCGATCAGGGAGGGCCGCAATCGCAAGATCGCCGGATGTCTGGGGTCGAGGGAGGGGTCGTGGAGGTACGCGAGGCGGGGCTGGGCGGCGGCGGTCACCTCGGCGCACAAGCGGGTGCGCTGCGCCATCGTGGACGGTGCCCTGGCCGGCGTGCTGGCCCTGGGGCCGCCGCACTCCTCCGACCTGGATCCGCGGACGACCGCGCAGCTCCATCCACGTCGACCCGGAGATGTGGGGACGAGGCGTGGGTGGTGCGCTGCACGCTGTTCGTAGGGCACCTCGAGGACGATGGACTGGCGCTGGGCGTGCTGGAGGTGTGGGAGCGGTGGATGATCATGAGGTTGGCCGTGCGGGGTGTCCGGTTTGTCGCCGTCAACTTCATGATCGACGGGACCGGGCCAACGCGCGAGGCGGGGCGGGGTGCGGTGAGGGAGGGGAGAGGACGAGAGGGTCAGGGGGTGGGGAGGGAGCGGTACCAGGTCTTCTCAGTGCCGGCCAGGCTGAACGTCTGCCTCTGGTCGGTGTGCTCGACGACCACCAGGCCGGGACGGTCGACCAGGCGGGTCGTGCCGGGCGGGGCGGAGAACGAGGCGTCCCGGGTACGCCACGACAGCACCGCCAGCGGCCGGCCCGGCATCGGCAGGTGGTACGCCTGGAGCGTGGTGGACCGGTCGGCGGGGGAGACCACCGGCGTGCCACCGTCGGCGGGCCGGTAGACCACGGCCGTCATCGTCCCGGCCGGCGTCTCCCAGCTGAGCTGCTCCAACTCGCCCGGCTCGCCCTCGCCGAGGGCCACCGAGCCGAGCGAACGCGTCGCGATCTTCGCCATCGGCCAGGACTCGGGTGCGGAGCGGGGTGCCTCGCGGTCGCCGATGCGGCGCGGCACGCTGCCGAACGGGCCCCGCTCACCGGCGAGCACGCAGGTGTCCAATCCGGTCAGCGCGCGCTTGCCGGCGCCCGTCTCGTCGCGTACCAGGGGGTAGCGGGGCGCTTCGGTGGCCGTACCCAGGTCGAGGACGCGGTCCGCGGCCCGGCCGCGCGGCAGCGACGGCGTGGCCCGCAGCGTCGCGGTCACTTCGACGGCCCGGCAGTCCGGTACGGCGACCGGGTCGGTGACGCCGTCGGTGGTGCCGAGCACCTTGCCGTCGGGTCCGGTCAGGCGCTCGACGCGGGCCGAGGTGAGGTAGCGGCGGCCGGACGGCTCCCGCACCGGCAGCACGTCGGAGTAGACCAGGTAACCGGGATCGGTGTACTCGGTGGCGTGGACGACCCGCCAGCGCTGCCCGTCCCGGTCGAGTTGCAGCAGCCAGGAGGCGGACTCGCCGGGCACGTCGGCGGCGACGAGCGCGAGCGCCGACCCGGCGACCTGACCGGAGAAGAGGATGCCGGACGTGGGCACGTGCACCCGGTCGTCCACCGGGGAGCGCCAGTCGCGTACCGCTGTGGTGATCGCGGCGGTGGCCGCGGCGTCGCGGGCCAGGCTGCCGCGCGGCGGCCACACCGCGAGGGTGCCGTCCAGGCTGTCGTAGCCGACCCGCAGGTCCGCCGGCTGCCGTTCGGCGACCGGCCCGCAACCGGCCGTGACCAGCAGCAGAGCTGCCAGCGCGATGCCCGTCGTAGCGCCTCGGCGGGCTGAAAGCACCCTGATCCCCTCGCCGGTCGTCGGTCGGAAGCCCACATGGTACGAGACGACCGGTCACCCGGCCGCGCCCGGCTCACCCTTTCGGCCGATCGGCCACTGCGGAACGTGACGGGCGATTCGGGTACCAATATCCGGCTCCGGTAGACTCCGCCGACTGTGACGCCTGCCGAGACCCGCGGCGCCTCGACGCCGGACGCCGCCGCCCCGACGGGCCACCGCGCCGTCACCCTGGACCCACCGTCGGTCACCATCACCGCCGAGCCGGAGCCGGCGACCACCACGCCGACCACACCCGAGGCGCCGGCCACGCCGGGCGCGCGGCGCGCGCGCCGGTGGCGGTGGACGCGCCGGCGGATCGACCTCACCGTGTACGGCGGATTCCTGCTCGCCGCGATCTGGGTCACCAGCGGCATCTGGGTCGACCCGGCCGGACGGGTCGCCGCGCTCTACAGCAGCGATCCGGCGCAGGTGCAGTTCTTCCTCGCCCACTCGGTGCGGGTGGTGCTGCACGGCGAGTTCCCGTTCTTCACCGAGCAGTTCAACTACCCCGACGGCGTCAACCTGATGGCGAACACCGCCATCCTGGCGCTGGGCATCCCGATGGTGCCGGTGACCCTCCTGTTCGGACCGGCGGTCTCCTTCGTCACGCTGGTCACGCTCGGCCTGGCCGGCACCGCTGCCGCCTGGTACCGGGTGCTGTCCCGGCACCTGATCCGGCACCGCCCGGCCGCCGCCGTGGCGGCCTGGTTCTGCGGGTTCTCACCGGCCATGCTGTCGCACGCCAACTGGCACCCGAACATCATCAGCCAGTTCCTGCTGCCGTTCATCGTGTGGCGGGTGCTGGTGCTGACCCGGTCGGCCCGGCCGGTACGCGACGGCGTGCTGCTGGCGCTGCTGGTCACCGCGCAGGCGTTCATCAACGAGGAGATCCTCCTCTTCACCGCGCTGGCCCTGGGCGTGTTCCTGATCGCCGTGGTGGTGCAGCAGCGCGAGCGGTGGACGACCGCGTGGCGGCCGCTCGGCGCCGGGCTGGCGGTCTGCGCGGCGCTGGCCGGGGCGCTGCTGGCGTACCCGCTGTGGGTGCAGTTCGCCGGGCCGATGGCGTACCACGGGCTCAGCGACGCGGTGCGCGACTACGGCAACGACATCGCCGCGTTCTTCGCGCCCGGCTCGCCCACGTTCGGCGGCAACGAACGCGCCAACGTCAACCTCGCGCCGAACTACTCGGAGGAGAACGCGTTCTTCGGCTGGAGCCTGTCGCTGCTGGTCGTGGGAATCGTGGTGTGGCTGCGGCGGGACGTGATCGTCCGCGCGCTAGCCGCCACCGGGCTGTTCTTCGCCGTGCTCTCCCTCGGCGAGCGGATCTCCTGGTGGGACCGGGAGATCGCCACCGGCCCATGGGAGCTGCTGGTACGGCTGCCGCTGCTCGACGCCGTGGTGCCGACCCGCTTCGGCCTGATCACCGGCGTGACGGTGGCGATCCTGCTCGCGTACGCGGTCCGTCGCGCCTGGGCGCTGCGCGGCGTGGACCGGCGTACCGCCCGCAAGCTCACCGCCGCGGGCCTGGTCCTCGCGCTGCTGCCGATCGCGCCGATGCCGTTGCAGGTCACCACCCGGGAGCCGGTGCCGGAGTTCATCACCGCCGACAGGTGGCGCAAGTACGTCGGGCCGGACCAGACGCTCGTGTCAGTGCCGGTGCCCGCGATGGGCAACACCGACCCGATGCGCTGGGCGGCCAGCACCAACCTCGACTTCAAGATCCCCGGCGGCTACTTCCTCGCGCCGCGCAACGGCGTCACAGGCGACCCCGGGCGCTTCGGCGGCCGCCCCAGCGGCATCGGCGAGATGCTGCGGGAGGTATCGTCCACCGGCCGTACGCCGAAGCTGGACGACCGCCAGCGGCGCCGCTACCTGGACGAGCTGCGGCACTGGAACGCGGCGGTGGTGGTGCTGCCGCGCGACGAGCAGAACGCCGAGCCGCTGCGCCGCACCGTGGAGCAGCTGGTCGGCCCCGGACGGCAGGAGCTGGACGTGTGGCTGTGGGACGTGCGGAAACTGACCAGCCGGTCCGCCTGACCGAACCGGCGGTCCCCGCCCCCGCGCCCCGCCGCCGTCGGCCCCGCCCGGCCGACGTGCTGGTGGTGGCCGGCTACCTCGGTCTCGCCGTGCTGCTCACCACCGGCCAGTGGCGCCGGCCGGAACGGCTGTTCCACCAGGCCGGCGACCAGATGCTGTTCGAGTGGATGCTGGCCCGGGCCGCCCGCGCTGTCACCGGCGGCGAGAACCCGCTGTGGAGCGGCGCGCTGAACGCCCCGGACGGGGTGAACCTGATGGCGAACACGTCGGTGCTCGGGCTGGGCGTGCCGCTCACCCCGGTCACAGTCGTCTTCGGCTCCCAGGCGGCCTTCCTCGTCGCCGTGACGCTCAGCCTCGCCGGGACCGCCACCGCCTGGTACGCGCTGCTCGCCCGCCGGCTGGTCCGCTCCCGGGCCGCCGCCGCGGTGGGCGGCCTGTTCTGCGGCTTCGCCCCGGGCATGGTGGCGCAGGCCGGTGCGCACCTGCACATGGCCGCCCAGTTCCTGGTGCCGGTGATCCTCGCGCTGGTGTTCCGCCCGGCCACCGACCGGGTCCGGCGCGACGGCGTGCTGCTCGGGCTCGCAGTCGCGTACCAGGTGTTCCTCGGCGAGGAGGTGCTGGTCTTCCTGGCGCTGGCCGCCGGGGTGTTCGCCGGGGCGTACGCGCTCGCCGACCGGGCCGCCGCGCGCCGGCTGACGCCCGTGGTGGCCCGGCGGCTGGGCGTCGGCGCGCTGGTGGCGGGTGTGCTGCTGGCGTACCCGCTGTGGTTCCAGTTCGCCGGGCCGGGCCACTACCGGGGGATGCCGTTCCACACCGAGGGCTACCGGCTGGACGTGGTCTCGTTCGTCACCACCGCCCGGCAGAGCGTCGCCGGGGACGCCCGCCGGGCCGGGCTGCTGTCGCCGAACCCGACCGAGCAGAACTCGTTCCTCGGGCCGTTCCTGCCGCTGCTGGCCGTACTCGTGGTGGTGCGGCTGTGGCGGCGGCCGCTGGTGCGCGCGCTCGCCGCGTGCGGCCTGCTGTTCGCGCTGCTGTCGCTCGGTTCCCCGGTGGTGGTGAACCGGCACGACACCGGGCTGCCCGGCCCGTACCGCCTGCTCGCCGGCGTGCCGCTGCTGGACCTGGTGGTGCCGGCGCGGTTCGCGCTGGTCTGCGTACCGGTGCTCGGGGTGCTGCTCGCGCTGGCGCTGGACCGGGTCCGGCGCGGCGGCGTGCGCACCTGGGCGCCGTGGGCCGGCGCGGTCGCCGCCGCGCTGCTGCCGCTGGCGCCGACGCCGATCCGCGCGGTGCCGGTCCCGCCGGTCCCGGCCGTGGTGTCCGGCGGCGGCTGGCGGGAGTACGTGCCGCCGGGCCGGACGCTGGTGCCGGTGCCGCCGGTGACCGGGGCGGCGGTCAGCCCCGCCATGTTCTGGTCGGCGCGCACCGCGCTGGCGTTCGACGCGCCGGGCGGCTACTTCATCGGCCCGCGCTCGGCCACCGACCCGGCGGCCCGCTGGGGCGCGCCGGACCGGCCCACGTCGCTGCTGCTGCGCCGGGCCGCCGAGACCGGCCGGGTGCCGCCGGTCGGCGAGACGGAACGCCGGCAGGCGGTCGACGACCTGCGGCACTGGCGGGCGGCGGCACTCGTGCAGGCCGACTCGTCACCGGGCGACCCGGTCCGCGCCACAGTGGACGCGCTGGTCGGCCCCGGCCGGGACGTGCCCGGCGGGTACCTGTGGGACGTCCGCCCGCTCGTCGGCTGACCGGTACCGGGGGTCACACCCGGTCGCGGACGTCCCAGATCCACACGTCGTCGACCCGCTGCGGCGGGCCGAGCAACTCGGCCATCAGGTCGCGCAGCACCGCCTCGCGCGGGCCGGCCCCGAGCACCACCACCGACGCCCGCCAGAAGCGCAGGTCGTCCACGGCCTGGCGGCGGTTCTCCTCGGTGATCTCCGGCACCTCGTTGGCGTCCATGGTGGAGTAGATGAGCGTGCTGGTGGGGCGGTTCGGGGCGCCGAACACGCCCTCGCCGCGCTCGTTCGGGCCGATGAAGTAGCCGCCCGGGACCGGGAACTCCTGGCCGGTCAGCGCGCTCCAGCGCAGCGTGTGCAGCCCGTGCACGTTGCTGGGGATCGGCACCGGCACGAGCGTGCGGCCCTCCGGCACGTACGGCCGCCAGCCGCCCGCGGTGATGAAGTGCGGCGGCGGGTCGATCCGCTCGGCCGGCAGCGGACGCGGGATCAGCGGCACCACGGCGGCGGCGATGGCGACGAACCCGGCCAGGCGCAGCACCCGGCGGCGCGTGTCGCGCGCGGTCGTCCCGCCGTCGTCGTCCCCGCCGTCGTCGGCGCCGGAGCGGGGGGCGGGTACCGGCGGGCGGCCGGCACCGGCCAGCGTGTCCCACGCCAGGGCGAGCAGTACGCCCACGGCGGCCACCACGACCAGGCTCAACCGGGTCGGCATCATCATCTCGACGAGCGGCAGATCGTCCGGCACGTACGCCCACGGCCCGTCGATGTCGGTCTCCACGCCGTTGAACCGCACGACCGGACCGATCGAGGCGATCGTGAAGACCACCACCAGCACGGCCAGGATCCGGGCCGGCACCGACCGGCGGACCAGCAGCACCAGCGCGGCCAGCGCCACCAGCACCAGCGGCCAGCCGAACCAGGTGTTCTGCTCGGTCAGCCCGATGGTCTTCTCCACCGCCTCGTCACCGGCGATCGTGTCCCGGGCGAACGTGACGAAGGCGACCAGGTCCTCGCCCCAGTTGTGGAAGACGCCGCCCTGCAAGCCCCGGTAGGACTGCGGGCCGTTGAACTGGAACCAGATCGGGTACGCCGTCAGCAGCAGCGCCAGGCCGCCGCCGAGACCGAGCGCGGCCACGAACGACCCGGCCCGCTCGCGGGTCGCGCGGGGCCGCTGCACCGCGTACGCCACCACGACGACCAGGCAGGCCAGCGCGGTCAGCAGCAGCATCTCCTCGTTGATGAAGATCTGGTACGCCACCAGCAGCCCGAGCGCCAGCCCGTTGCGCCGCCAGCGGCCCGGCTCGCCCAGCCGCAGCACCCGGGCCACGATCAGCGGCAGCAGGAAGTTCGACACGAAGTTGGGCTGGCCGTTGGCGTGGTGCACGATGCCCGGCGCGAAACCGAGGAACGCGCCGCCCACGAACGCCGCGGCCCGGGAACGGACCAGGTGCCGGGACAGCACCCAGTACGACGTGGCGGCGGTCGCGGACAGCGCGGCGCCCAGGTAGAGCGCGTACATCACCTGCGGGCCGAGCAGCAGCGTCAGCGGTGCCAGCGGCAGCGTCACCCCGAGCAGCGAGGTGTTCGCCATCATGTTCACCCCGTCCGGCGCGTTCTGCCGGGTGGTGAACAGCGGGTTCTCCAGGTGCTGCACCGAGTACGCGCCATGGGCGAACAGCCACTCGAACCAGCTGTGGTCGGTGGGCAGGTGCGAGGAGACCCGGTGCTCGACGTCGCCCCAGTAGTTGAGGCAGACGAGAACGCCGAGGAGCACATAGGCTCCGATGGCCAGCACGTCGGCGCGGGCCGGCCGGCGACGGGCGCGGCGTGGCGGGTCGGCCACGACGGCGTCCGCCTCGACGGACGAGGGGTTCAACGAGGGGTCCACCACGGGCACGGCCACGACGCGCCATCGTACAGGCGGTTCGTCACACGGCCGGTCACGGTCGGGCGGCGGCTCGGCGCGCGGGAGAGGATGGTCGTGACCGTCATCGATCTGGGGGAGCTGCGCGACGACGCCCCGCCAGGCCCGGCGCCCCGCCCTCCGCGTGCCGTCGGACGGCCGTTCCGCCTTCTCGTGGTGCTGCTGGTGGCGCTGCTCACGCTCACCGCCGCGACGCCGCCGCGAGGCCCGGTCGAGTGGACGCTGCCCGGCGGGCTGGGATCGGCCGTGTTCGTCTCCGGCGACGTGGTGTACGTGGTGCGGCCGGACCGCGCAGGAGCCGTCAGCGGGCGGGAACTCCTCGCGTACCGGGGCGACCGGGAGCGGTGGCGCAGCCCGCTGCCCGGCGTGGGCACCGCCGTGTCGGTGTGGGAGCAGGACGGCCGGGTGATCGTGGCCGGCCGGAGCGTCGACGACACGGACTGGCAGACGGTGACGTACGACGCGGCCACCGGCGCGGACGTCTGGCGCCGGCCCGGAATCGCGTTCGCTGTTGGCCGGGTGCTGCTGATGCAGTCGGCCACATCCGACACCAGTACGTCGATCATGGAGGTGGACCCGGCCGACGGCCGTACGGTGTGGACGGCGCCGATGACGGGCGCGCTGGGTTTCGACGTCGAACCGACCGGGCCGGTACGCATGGTGTTGTCCCCGGCGACCGGGCAGACGGTGGTCGTGGACGCGCGCACCGGCGCGCGGCTGGTGGCCCGCGATCTGGACCCGGTACGACGGCCCGGCCCGCGCCGGTTGCAGCTCGCCCGCGGACTGCTGCTGGAGTTCCGCGACGGCGACGGGGCCATCGAGGCGTACGACCTGGACACGCTCCGGCCGCGCTGGACCGTCGCGCGGAAACTCGTCGGCCACGTCGAGAGCTGCGGCGCCCTGCTCTGCGCCGTCGGGCCGGCCGGCGGGATGACCGCGCTCGACCCGGCGACCGGCGCCGTGCGCTGGAGCGTGGACCGGTGGGCGAGCGTGGCGGCGGCGCGCGGCGGCCGGCTGCTCGTCGGCGTCCCCGAGACCGACATCGACGACGGCCTGGCGGTGCTCGACCAGGACGACGGGCGGCTGATCGCCGACCTGGGCGGCTGGACACTGGTCCCGCAGCACGAGTCGGGCGGCCCGCTGCTGGCGACACGGCCGCTGGGCGCCGGCCGCCGGCTCCTGGCCGAGGTGGGCCTGTCCGGCGATCCGCCCACGATCCGGGGCACGCTCACCGGCACCGACTGCACCACCGGCATGACGCTTCTGGTCTGCCGCCGGCCCGGCGGCGACTACATGGTGCGGCGGCTGACGTGAGCCCGGTGATCGAGCTGGGGGAGATGCGGCACGGCGAGTCCGCCGACGACCCGGCCGACGCACCGCCCCGCCGGCCGCCGGGCCGCACGGCGCGGGTGGCAGTGCTCGGGTGCCTGGTGCTGCTCGTGGTCACAGCCGCCGCCGGGCCGTCGCGACGGCCCGAGCCGATCCGGGTGCCCGCCCCGCAGGGCGCGGCGTTCGTGGTCCTGCCGGATCGGGTGGTGGTGGCCGACGGCCCGGGCGCGATCGGGCGGGGTGGGCGGGTGGTCGCCGCGTACCGGCTGCCCGGTGGGGAACCGGTGTGGCGGTTCGCGCTGACCGACGGGGACCACGTGCTCGGCCTCACCGCCGTGGCCGGGGGACTGCTGGTGACGAGCAGCCCGGCCGGGGACGGCGACTCCGTGTCGGCCATGCTCGACCCGGCCACCGGCACGCTGCGCTGGCGGCATCCCGGCTACCCGGTCCGGACCGCATCGGGCGGGCTGCTGCTGGAGAACCCCCGCCCACCAGGTGCGGGCACCGTGCGGGCCGTGGACCCGGCCTCCGGCGAGGTGCGGTGGACGCTGCCCGTGCCGGGCCAGGAGGTGGGATACCGCCGCGACGACCACGGGGTGACGCAGCTCGTGCTGGTCACCGCGCAGGGCCGGGTGACCGTTTACGACGCGGACTCCGGCGCGGTCGCGCACACCGGGCGGGTGGCGCCCGCAGCCGATCGCGCCGCCTACCGGTACGCGCAGGTGGTGGCCGACCTCCTGCTGGTCGAGGACGCCCGGGGCACGGTCACCGGGTACGGGCTGGACCGGCTCGACGAGCGATGGAGCCTGCCGGTCGGCTCCCGCGCCGGGCTCTGGTTCGCCGACTGTGCCGGGATGGTGTGCCTGCGCGACCAGGTGGGCGGTGCGCAGGCCCTCGACCCGGCCACCGGCCGTCCGGCCTGGTCGGACGAGCGCTGGCTGGGGATGGGCCCGGTAGGCGACCGGCTGATCGCCGCCGAGCGCGGGGTCGGGGAGGAACTGGAGCTGTCGGCGCTCGACCCGCCGACCGGCCGCGTGCTGGCCCGGCTGGGACGCTGGCGCGTCTCCGGCAACGACCTCCCGTCCGGGCCGCTACTAGGGCTGCGCACGCTCACCGAGGACCGGACGCTCGTCGGCGCGCTCGACGTGGCGGCCGGGCAGGTACGGATCCGGGGGATCCTGCCCGGCGCCTGGTCCGAGTGCGCGGACACGGGTACGGAACTGGTGTGCCTGCGACCGACCGGAGGCATGGCGATCTGGCCGGTCGGCCGCTGATCACCAGTTGGCCTGCGCCGGAGGCGGCGGCAGCGGCGTCGACTCGGGCCGCAGCACGTACGCGATCCCGCCGCTGCCCGCCTGCCAGGCGCTCTCGAACGGCCCGCGCGGCACGGTGCGGCGGACCCGCTCGTCGTCCGGGGCGTACGGGTCGTTGAGCACCGGGTCGCCCTCGGCGGTGAAGCCGGCCAGCACCATGAGGTGTCCCCGGGTGTCGTAGTCCAGTCCGGGCACCTGACCGGCGGTGAACGCGGCCGAGACGATCAGCGGGATGCCGGCGGCCACGAACCGTTCCGCCTCGGCCAGCGAGCGCAGCCGGGTGACGAAGGCGTCCACCCCGTGCGTCGCCGCGTACGCCGTGTTGAACGGCCAGTTGCCCGGCCCGCCGAAGGCGTGGTCGTAGCAGTGCCGGGCGGCGTGCACCACCTGCGGACGCGGGCCGGGCGGCGCCACCCAGGCGTACCGGTCCGCTGTGGGTCCGGTGCCCCAGAAGTCGAGCACCATCGACACGCAGGTGGGGCTGCACCAGGAGTCGCCGCCGCCACCCCAGCGGGTCTCCCCGGCGGCGTGCAGCCGCTGCGCGTAGCGCGGCACGTCCAGCACGCGCCCCCACGCGTCGCCGGCCTCAGCGCTGCCGGCCTCCGCGCGGGCGGCCTCCGCGCCGCCGGCCTCCGCGTGGCCGGCCTCCGCGGGGGCGGCCTCCGCGGGGGCGGCCTCCGCGCCGCCGGGCGGGTCGGTCGAGGCGACCACGCCCACGGTGCGCAGCACCGGGCCGGCGGCCGCGTCGAGCCGTCGGAGCAGGGTCACCCGGACCTGCCAGCCGGTCACCGTCGCGCCGGTCACCCGCAGCGTGTCGGCGGCGACCCGCGCCCGGTCGTCCTCCTGCCCGGGTACTGAGGCGCGGTGCACGGCGCTGTCGTCGGCGGCCCAGTGGCCCAGCTCGTACCAGCCGGTGGCGGCCGTGCCGTCGGCCCAGCCGCGCATTTCGACCCGCAGCCAGCAGCCGGGCGGGGTGTCTGCGGTCCATGAGGGCACCAGTTCGGTGACGGTGAAGCCGACGGCCGTCACGGGGGAGGTCCAGGTGCCGGCGGCGTACCCGGCCGTGGTCCCGGAGTGCGGATCGGTGTGCGTGACCCGGCCGGCCGAGCCGTCGAGCGTCAGGCCGTCCGGCCCGGCGCGCAGCCCGTCCGCACGACCCCGGTCCCGGTCCGCCGGGAAGCGGAACCGGCGGTACGCGATGTCGCGGCCGCTCATCGGGAACCCGCCCGGCGCGGCCGTGACCTGTGCCTGCTGCGCTTGTCGATCATCGCCGCCGAGCATCGCGTACCCGAAGGTTTTCTGCAACGGCGGACCGTGCCGCCGCACGCGGCCAGCCCTCCCGCCGTGCTGTCACCGACCGTAGCCGCAGCGCATCAGCGGCATGGTCCCCCGCGTGCCCTTTGCTCTGCAGCCACCGACGCATCCGTGACGTATGGCTACCGCTGCGCATGAGGCTGCAGAGCAAAGGGCGCGGAGGGGTATCTCCGCCGCCGGGGACCGCTTCGCCGTTTCGCCTGGTCAAGGAGATTCGGCTCGCCGGCTGTCCGGTTTGGCCGGGTGAGCGGCCATCACGGTGCGTGACGCACTAATGAAGAGGCGTCAGCGTTACGAAGAGTCACCACTCAGGGCTCCAGGCGCGGCTAGGTGGCCCGAGCGCACCACCCGCGCTCCCCGGCGGTGCGCTCGTCGGCGGGCGTCTCGGGGGTCGGCTCCTCCGGCGGCGGGTTTTGCCTGCCGCACTAGGTTGTCAGGGGTCACGAGGTGGGAGGCCGGGATGCGGGTACTGGTGGTCGAGGACGAGCGCAACCTCGCCGACGCGATCGCGCGCGGGCTGCGCAAGCGCGGGATGGCTGTCGACGTCGCCTACGACGGCGACGCCGGGCACGAGGCGGCGTTCGTCACCCGCTACGACGTGGTGATCCTGGACCGCGACCTGCCCGGCGTGCACGGCGACCGGATCTGCGCCGACCTGGCCGCCTCCGGCGCGCTGACCCGGGTGCTGATGCTGACCGCCAGCGTCACGGTCGCCGACCGGGTCGAGGGGTTGCAGCTCGGCGCCGACGACTACCTGGCCAAGCCGTTCGCGTTCGACGAGCTGGTGGCCCGGGTGCAGGCGCTCGGCCGCCGCGCCACCCCGGCCGCGCCGCCGGTGCTGGAGGTGGCCGATCTGGTGCTCGACCCGGCCCGCCGGGTGGTGAGCCGGGGCGGCGTGCCGCTCGACCTCACCAACAAGGAGTTCGGCGTGCTCGCCGAGCTGCTCAAGGCGCGCGGCGCGGTGGTGTCCAGCGAGGAGCTGCTGGAGCGGGTCTGGGACGCCAACACCGACCCGTTCACCACGATCGTCCGCGTCACCGTGATGACACTGCGCAAGAAGCTCGGCGACCCGCCCCTCATCGACACCGTCGTGGGCGCGGGCTACCGCATCGGCGGGGTACGGCAGTGAGCGCGCGGAGCGCCCGCCGGGTGCGGCCGACGCTGCGGCTGCGGCTGACCCTGCTCAACGGCGTGCTGCTGGTCGGCGCGGGGGCGATCCTGGTGCTGCTGGCCTGGCTGCTGGTCCGCGACGCGCTGCGCCCCACCGACGAGCTGCTACCGGGCACCACTGTGGTGCTCACGGACGGGCGCACGCTCGACGCCGGGCAGTGGCAGCGGCAACTGGTGGACGCCGCGTCACAGGAACTGCTGGTCAAGGGTCTGCTCGCGCTGGTGGCGATCAGCGTGGTCGGTGTGGCCGGGGCGTACCTGGTGGCCGGCCGGGCGCTGCGCCCGCTGCACCAGGTCACCGCCACCGCCCGCCGGCTCGGTGAGGCCACGCTCGACGAGCGGATCGGCTGGTCCGGCGCCGACGACGAGGTGGCCGAGCTGGCCGAGACGTTCGACGCCATGCTCGACCGGATCAGCGGCGCCTTCGAGGCGCAGAAACGGTTCGTCGCGAACGCCTCGCACGAGCTGCGGACGCCGCTGGCGGTGATGCGTACCGAAATCGACGTGACGCTCAGCGACGACGACGCCGACCTCGCCGAGTACCGCCGCATGGCCGGCGTGGTGCGCGACGCCTCCGAACGCGCCAACGGCCTGGTCGACGCGCTGCTGGTGCTGGCGCGCAGCGAGGCGCAGACCGGCCGGCGGCTGGGCCGGCGCGCCGAGTCGGATCTCGCCATCGGCACCGCCAACGCCCTCTCCGCGGTCTCCCGGGAGGTGGAGCGCATCGGCCTGAAGGTGCACACCTCGCTGCGCCCGGCGCCGGTGGTCGGCGACCCCGGCCTGCTCGACCGGCTCGCCGGCAACCTGGTGGAGAACGCGGTCCGCTACAACCACCTGCACGGCCGGATCTGGATACGCACCGGCACCGACGGGGAACGGTCCTGGCTGGTCGTGGGGAACACCGGCTTCGAGGTCGCCCCGGCCGACGTACCCGGGCTGTTCGAGCCGTTCCGGCGCGGCGGCCAGGAACGCACCGGCGCGCGCGGCTCCGGTCTCGGCCTGTCGATCGTGCGGGCCGTCAGCGACGCGCACGGCGGCACGGTGAAGGCGGTCGCCCAGCCCGGCGGCGGCCTCGAGGTGACAGTCACGCTTCCGTCGGCCGACCCGGCGGCGGCCACCTGACCGCCGACCCGGCCCGTCCGGCCGGTGAGGCGGCCTCACCTTTTCGTGCGGCCGGCCTCGGCTGTCCCGGCCGGACCCGACGGTGGTCGGCCCCCGGCGGCACGGTGGTCGGGCAGAATGCGCCGCTCCCGCTGGACGCGGAGCCGGGGATCAACGGAGAGTAAGCGCAGCGACGCCTCACCCTGCTCACCCACCGGAGCTGCCCGTGACCCACCCCTCGGCCCCGCGCCGCCGCCGTCTTCTCGCGGTCCTCACCGCCGGCGCCCTCACCGTCGCCGGCCTCTCGCCGGCCACGCCCGCGGCAGCCGTCGCCGCGCCCGGCCACGACAAAGTGGTCCACACCGTCCCCTCCACCGCCTCGCCCGACGTCCAGGACGGCTCGGTCGACGCGATCCACGACGCCGGTACGAAGATCATCGCGGGCGGCTCCTTCACCCGGGTGCAGAACCGCAACTCCGACGTCGACATCCCCCGCGACTACCTGCTCGCCTTCGACAAGGCCACCGGGCAGGTGGACACCGCGTTCGCGCCCACGCTCGACAACGAGGTGACGGCGGTCGTCGCCGGTCCCACAGCGGGCACGGTCTTCGTCGCCGGCAAGTTCAACACCGTCAACGGCGTGACCCGGCGCAAGGTGGCCCTGCTCGACGTCGCCACCGGTGCCGTCGTCACCAGCTTCACGCCGCCGGCGTTCAACGGTCTGATCAAGGACATCGCGCTCGTCGGCGACCGGCTGCTGGTCGGCGGCATCTTCACCACGGCCGGCAACCCCAACCCGCGCGGCGGGCTCGCGTCGCTCAACGCCACCACCGGCGCGGTCGACAGCTACCTCACCACGGCGCTGACCGAGAACCACAACTGGGACGGCGTCAGCGGCGCCAAGGCCGGCGTGGGCGCGGAGAAGCTCGCCGTCTCCCCGGACGGCACGCAGCTCGTCGTCATCGGCAACTTCAAGAAGGCCGACGGGGTCCTGCACGACCAGATCGTCAAGATCGACCTGGGCGCCACCGCCGCCACCGTCGCGGACTGGAACACGGCCCGCTACACGCCGCGCTGCAAGTGGCAGTCGTTCGACTCGTACGTCCGCGACGTCGCGTTCTCCCCGGACAACAGCTACTTCGTGGTGGTCACCACCGGCGCCCCGTACGGCGGGACGCTCTGCGACACCGCGGCCCGCTGGGAGGCCGGCGCGACCGGCAGCAGCCTCCAGCCGACCTGGGTCGACTACAGCGGCGGCGACACGTTCCTGTCCGTCGGCATCAGCGAGCAGGCGGTCTACGTCGGCGGCCACCTCCGCTGGCTCAACAACAGCACGGGAACCGACAACGCCCGGGCCGGCGCGGTCGGCCGGGCCAGCATCGCCGCGCTCGACCCCGCCAACGGCCTGCCGCTGTCCTGGAACCCGGGCCGGCACCCGCGCGGCATCGGCGCCTCCGAGATGCTCGTGACCCCGAGCGGCCTCTGGGTCGGCGGCGACACACTCTGGATCGGCAACTTCCAGTACCGCCGGGAGCGGATCGCGTTCTTCCCGCTCGCCGGTGGCAAGGCACCGCACCCGACCACCACGGCGACGCTGCCCGGCAACGTGTACCAGGCCGGCCTGCCGAAGCCGACCAACGTGCTGTACCGGGTGAACGCCGGCGGCCCGGTGGTCGCCGCCGCCGACGGCGGACCGGACTGGGCGGCCGACACCGGCTCCAGCCCCAGCCCGTACCACAACACCGGCAGCTCGACCTCCAGCTTCAACACGGTCGGCAGCCTGGACGCGACGGTGCCGGCCGGCACCCCGGCCGCGCTCTACAGCGACGAGCGGTACGACCCGGCCGGCGGCGCGGAGATGCTCTGGCAGTTCCCGGTGCCCGCCGGCACCGAGGTGCACGTGCGGCTCTACCTGGCCAACCGGTACGACGGCACCTCCGCGCCCAACACGCGCGTCTTCGACGTGGCGCTGGACGGCGCGGTCGTCCTCGACGACCTGGACCTGTCCGCCAGCGTCGGGCACAACGTGGGCACCATGCGGGAGTTCACGGTGACCAGCGACGGCACCGTCGACATCGAGTTCCGCCACGTCAAGGAGAACCCGCTCGTCGACGCCGTCGAGATCGTCAAGACCGGGCCTCCGCCGGCCGGCACCGGTGAGGAGGTGCAGGTCCGCTCGTACGACGGGCTGACCGGCGTCGGCGCGCCCGCTCCGGTGGCGAACCCGGACGAGACCGCGTGGTCCGCCACGCGCAACGCGTTCTGGGTCGGCGGGACGCTGTTCTACGGCACCGGCGGCGCGCTGTGGCGGCGTACGTTCGACGGCACCACGTTCGGCACGCCCGAGCTGGTGGACCCGTACCACGACCCGTACTGGGACACCGTGGTGACCAACTCGGGTCCGGAGGGGCAGACGTACGTCGGCGCGACCACCGGCTTCTACGCCGAGATCCCGAACGTGACCGGCATGTTCTACACCGGCGGTCGGCTCTACTACACGCTGACCGGGCAGAACGGCCTGTTCTGGCGCTGGTTCACGCCGGACAGCGGCGTGGTCGGCGCCGACCGGTTCTCGGTGGCCGGGGCGAGCGGGTTCTCCGACGCGGGCGCCGTCTTCGTGGCCGGCTCCACGCTCTACAAGGTGAACCGGAGCACCGGTGACCTGTCCGCCGTCGACTGGGTGAACGGCGCTCCGTCGGGGACGTTCACGGTGCGCAGCGGCCCGGCGGTCGACGGCGTCGACTGGCGCGCGAAGGCGGTCTTCGTCGGCCCGTAAGGAAGGGCCCCTTCTTAACGCCTGCGGTAGAGGAAGGGCCCCTTGTTAACACCTCGCTGTTAACAAGGGGCCCTTCCTTGCACGAGCGGGGTTGTGTGCGCGGTGCGGGCGGTGGAATGATCAACCGGTCAGCCCGAGAGGTGGAAGGGGGTGTGGTCGATGTCCGTCGTGAACCGTCCCGCGCCCCGCGTTCCCCGCTGACGTTCCCACTCCGCCGGGGCGCGCTCCCCACAGGAGGAAGCATAGTGAGTGCACAGATCCACTGCGTGACAGTCGAAACCGACGACCCGTACGCCCTGGCCGGCTGGTGGGCACGCGTGCTCGACCGCCGGCTCGCCGACGACGACCACCCGGGCGACCCGGAGGCGGTCCTCGCCGCACCCGACGGGCACGGCCCCGACCTGCTGTTCGTTCGGGTGGACGAGCGGCACGGCAAGGGCGCGTTCCACCTCGACCTGCACCCGGCCGAGGGCACCCGGGACGAGGAGGTGGCGCGGCTGCGCGAGCTCGGCGCCGCGCTGGTGGCCGACCGGCGCCGCCCGGACGGAACCGGCTGGGTGGTGCTCGCCGACCCCGAGGGCAACGAGTTCTGCGTCTGCCGGAGCTCTGCCGAACGGGCCGTGTCCGCCTGATCCGGAAACGACACCGGGCCCCCGCCGTCACGGCGGGGGCCCGGTGCGTGACGGGTGTCAGTCCTGCTTCTCGATCTCGCCGCGCATCGTCACGAACTCCGACTGGAGTTCGGCCGCGGACTTGAAGTAGACGACCACCATGCCGAGGCTGCCCCGGTCGGCCCAGATGCAGACGGCCACCGGCACGTCCGACGCCTTGCCGTCGGAGCACTTGGCGTCGCCGCCCAGCGGGCCCGCGTCGACAGTCTTGAAGTCCTTGGTGGCCAGGTCCGGGGTGACCGCCGCGGTGGCGTCGGCCAGCTCCTTCTTCGGGTCCGCCATCACGCCGGACACCGCGACGATCATGACCAGGTCCTTCTTGGCCGGGTCGCCGTAGAAGGCGCCGACGGTGCTGGTCGCGTCCGGCACGTCCTTGCTGAGCTCGGACTTCATCTGCGCCGCGGCGGTCTGCAGCTGCGGGTCGGTGACCTTGGCCCGGCCGCCGAGCGTCTGCGGCTCGACCACCCGCGTCTTGGTGGCGGTGACCACCTCGTTGACGGTGTCCTTCGTGGCGAAGTAGGCGGCGACACCGCCGCCGACGCAGAGCACCAGGACCACCGCGAGGACGATCAGCAGGACCTTGCCGACGCCGGACTTCTTCGGCGGGACCGGCGCACCGAGCTGGCCACCGTACTGCGGCTGCTGCGGCGGGTAGTCGCCGCCGTACTGCTGCTGGGGAGCCTGCGGGTAGTCACCGCCGTACTGCGGCTGCTGCGGCGGCTGGTAGCCACCGGGCTGTTGCTGGGGGGAGGGGTAGTTGCCGGAGTAGGGACTGGACGGCGGCTGGGACATGTAGGCAGCTCCTGTGAGAAAACTGGACGCGTGATGGTAGCCAGCACCACCGACAGCCCGCTGTCCGCACAAGGGCGGCGACGCCAAACCGCGACCTACCCGTGACCTGGGCCGCAGACGCCGATCGCGGTGGCCGGGCCGTCCGGAACGGACAGCCCGACCACCGCGATCGATGCGTTGCGGTCGCCTCAGCGCAGGCTTGCCACGCCGTGCGGCAGGAACCGCTTGCCGGTCACCCGCTCGGAGGTGCCGGTCCGGTCCAGGTACGGCGTGACGCCGCCCAGGTGGAACGGCCAGCCGGCGCCGAGGATCATGCACAGGTCGATGTCCTGCGCCTCGGCGACGACGCCCTCGTCGAGCATGAGCCGGATCTCCTGCGCCAGCGCGTCCAGCGCGTTCTGCCGGACCTGCTCGGCGGTGAGCGGCTCGTCGCCGACCACGAGCAGCTTCGCCACCTCGTCGTTGATCTGGTCGTCGACCACGATCGGCTGGCCCGAGTCGGCGATCCGCTTGAGGTTCTCGCTGACGCCGAACCGGTCCGGGAACGCCTCGTGCAGGGTGCCGCCGACGTGGTACGCCACGGCCGGCCCGACGAGCTGGAGCAGCGCCAGCGGACGCATCGGCAGACCCAGCGGGTCCAGCGCGCTGTTCGCCACGTCCAGCGGGGTGCCCTGGTCGACGGCGGCGAACACGGTGCCGAGGAAGCGGGTCAGCAGCCGGTTCACCACGAACGCCGGAGCGTCCTTCACCAGCACCGACGACTTCCTGAGCTGCTTGCCGACCGCGAACGCGGTGGCCAGCGTGGCGTCGTCGGTCCGCTCGCCGCGGACGATCTCCAGCAGCGGCAGCACCGCGACCGGGTTGAAGAAGTGGAAGCCGACCACCCGCTCCGGGTGCTCCAGCTCGGCGGCCATCTCGGTGATGGACAGCGAGCTGGTGTTGGTGGCGAGCACCGCCTCCGGCTTGACGATCTTCTCCAGCTCGGCCCAGACCTGCTTCTTGACGCCCAGGTCCTCGAACACGGCCTCGATGACGAAGTCGGCGTCGGCGAAGACGGACTTGTCGACCGAGCCGCTGACCAAGCCGTACAGCTTGGCCGCGGTGCCCTTGTCCATCCGGCCCTTGCTGACGGCCTTCTCGATCTGGGTGTGCACGTAGCCGACGCCCTTGTCCACGCGGGACTGATCCAGGTCGGTCATCACGACCGGCACCTGAAGACGCCGGGCGAACAGCAGCGCGAGCTGGCTGGCCATCAGGCCGGCGCCGACGATGCCCACCTTGGTGACCGGACGGGCCAGGCCCTTGTCCGGCGCGCCGGCCGGGCGCTTGGCCCGCCGCTGCACCAGGTCGAAGGCGTACAGGCCGCTGCGCAGCTCCTCGGAGAAGACCAGGTCCGCGAGGGCCTCGTCCTCCGCCGCGGTGCCGGTGGCGAAGTCGGCGTCCTTCGCCGTCTCCAGCAGGTCCAGCGCCTTGTACGCGGACGGGACCGCGCCGTGCAGCCGCTGGTCGAGGGTCTGCCGGGCGAAGTAGAGCACGCCCGCCCACATGTCCTTGTCGACCTCGGGACGGGTCACGGTGACCTCGCCCCGGACCACGCCGGCGGCCCACTCCAGCGACCGCTCCAGGAAGTCGGCCGGCTCCAGCAGCACGTCCGCGATGCCCATCTCGGCAGCCTGCTTCGGCTTGAGCATCTTGTTCTGCATCAGCGGGTTCTGGATGATCACCTGCGTCGCGGCCGGGATGCCGATCAGGTTCGGCAGCAGCTGCGTACCGCCCCAGCCGGGGATGAGGCCGAGCGAGACCTCGGGCAGCGCCAGGGCCGCCGCGCCCGCCGACAGGGTCCGGTAGTGGCAGTGCAGCGCCAGCTCCAGGCCGCCGCCCATCGCCGCGCCGTTGACGAACGCGAAGGTGGGGACGCCGCTGTCCTTGAGCCGGGCGAAGACCCGGTGGCCCAGCCGGCCGATCTCCAGCGCCTGCTCGCGGTTCTCCAGGGCCGGCAGGCTGGTGATGTCCGCGCCCACGCAGAAGATGTACGGCTTGCCGGTGACCGCGATGAACGCCGGCTCCGCCGCCAGCGCGGCGGTGATCGCCTCGTCCAGGCTGGTCAGGCCGGCCGGGCCGAAGGTGTTGGGCTTGGTGTGGTCGAAGCCGTTGTCCAGGGTGATGAGGGCGGCGGGCCGGTCCAGCCCGGGTACGGCCACCTGGCGCAGCAGCGCCTTGGTGACGACCTCGTTCGGTGCGGCGAGGCTCACTTGTCTCCACCCTCCCAGTGCGGGTTCTCCCAGATCACGGTGCCGCCCATGCCGATGCCGATGCACATGGCGGTGAGGCCGTAGCGGACCTCGGGGTGCTCGGCGAACTGGCGGGCGAGCTGGGTCATCAGCCGGACGCCGGAGGACGCGAGCGGGTGACCGATGGCGATCGCGCCGCCCCACGGGTTGACCCGCGGGTCGTCGTCGGCGATGCCGAAGTGGTCGAGGAAGGCGAGCACCTGCACCGCGAACGCCTCGTTCAGCTCGAACAGGCCGATGTCGTCGATGCTCAGGCCGGCGATCCGCAGCGCCTTCTCGGTCGACGGGATCGGGCCGACGCCCATCACCTCGGGCTCGACGCCGACGAAGCCGAACGACACCAGGCGCATGCCGACCGGCAGGCCCAGCTCGCGGGCGGTGTCCTCGGCCACCAGCAGCGCGGCGGTGGCGCCGTCGTTCAGGCCGGCCGCGTTACCGGCGGTGACCTTGCCGTGCGGCCGGAACGGGGTCTTCAGGCCGGCCAGCTTCTCCATCGAGGTGTCGCGGGGCGCCTCGTCCACTGTGGCCAGGCCCCAGCCTGCCTCCGGGTCGCGGACCGCCACCGGCACCAGGTCGCCCTGGAGCTTGCCGTTGGCGTACGCCTTCGCGGTCTTCTGCTGCGAGGCCAGCGCGAACGCGTCGGTGCGCTCCTTGGTGATGTGCGGGACGCGGTCGTGCAGGTTCTCCGCGGTGGAGCCCATCACCAGGGCGGACGGGTCGACGAGCTTCTCCGCGACGATGCGCGGGTTGGGGTCGACGCCCTCGCCCATCGGGTGGCGGCCCATGTGCTCGACGCCGCCGGCGATGGCCACGTCGTACGCGCCCACGGCGATGCCGCTGGCCACGGTGGTGACGGCGGTCATCGCGCCGGCGCACATCCGGTCGATGGCGAAGCCGGGCACGGTCTTGGGCAGGCCGGCCAGCAGGGCGGCGGTGCGGCCGATGGTCAGGCCCTGGTCACCGATCTGGGTGGTGGCGGCGATGGCCACCTCCTCCACCTTTTCCGGCGGAAGTTGCGGGTTGCGGCGCATCAGCTCGCGGATGCAGCGGATCACCAGATCGTCGGCGCGGGTGTTGGCGTACATCCCACCCGCCTTGCCGAACGGGGTACGGACGCCGTCGACGAAGACGACATCCCGGACTTCACGGGGCACTTGGAGCCTCCCTCGGCACGGGCATTTCCCCGGATGCTACTCGCCAGTAACCAGACGTGGCACCACACCCCGCGTGGCCCACCTCACACCCCGGCCGCGGCCGTCACTGCTGCGGGGTGTGCAACGCCTCCGTCAGCGCGGGCAGGAGCAGCCCGATCTGCCACTCCCGGGCACCGAACCCGCGCAGCGTCTCCGCGACCGTCTCGTCGGTGATCTCCGCTGGCGGCTGCCACGCCAGCCGGCGGATCGAGTCCGGCGCGATCAGGTTCTCCGCCGGCAGCCGGTGCGCCCCGGCGGTGCCGACCACCACCTCCCGGGCCCGGGCCAGCCGCCCGGCCGCCACCGGGTCGCGTTCGGCCCACCGGTGCGGCGGAGGCGGACCCTCCACCGCCGGGCTCACCGGCAGCGCGTCGTCCGGCAACTGGCGCGCGTCGTCCAGCGCCGCCAGCCAGGTACGCGCCAGCCGGCGCACCGACCGCCCACCGAACCCGGGGAGCGTGAGCAGCGTCTTCTCGTCCTTCGGGTCCAGCTCGGCGGCGGCCACGATGGCCGAGTCGGGCAGTACCCGGCCCGGCGCGGCGTCCCGGCGGGAGGCGATCTGGTCCCGCGCGTACCAGAGGGAACGCACCCGGGCCTGGGCCCGCGCGCCGCGTACCCGGTGGATGCCGGACGTGCGCCGCCACGGCTCGGCGCGGACGCGCGGCGAGGCGCCGTTGCGCACCAGCGCGTCGAACTCCTCCGCCGCCCAGCCCGACTTGCCCTGCCGCTGCAACTCCTCGTCCAGCGAGTCGCGCAGGTCGACGAGCAGTTCGACGTCGAGCGCCGCGTACGTCAGCCAGGACTCCGGCAGCGGCCGGCTCGACCAGTCGGCGGCGGAGTGGTGCTTCTCCAGGCTGAACCCGAGCAGCTGTTCGGTCAGCGCGGCCAGGCCGACCCGCTCGAAACCGGCCAGCCGGGCGGCCAGTTCGGTGTCGAACAACCGGCGCGGGCGCAGCCCCACCTCGGCCAGGCAGGCGAGATCCTGGCTGGCCGCGTGCAGCACCCACTCGGTCTCGGCGATCACCGCGTCCAGGGCGGACAGGTCGGGCAGCGGCAGCGGGTCGATGAGCGCGGTGCCGGCGCCGCCGCGGCGCAGCTGCACCAGGTAGGCGCGCTGGCTGTAGCGGTAGCCGGAGGCGCGTTCGGCATCGAGGGCCACCGGGCCGGTGCCGGCCGCGAAGCGGGCCACGACCTCGTCCAACTCGGCAGGTGTGGCCACCGGGGCGGGCGTGCCGTCGCGCGGCGCGGTCAGGGGGACGGCCGCGCCCGGTTCGGTCTCGGACCCCGCGTCCGCCGGCTCCGGCAGGGCCGACGTCGGCTGGGCGGACGCCTCCCCGGTACGGCTTTCGGCGGCCCGACGGCGCAGGGGTGGTTCGTCGGTCACCTGACAACCCTAGTAGGCCGGACGATCCGGTGTGCGCAGCCGGTCCGGCGCGTGTCGGCGCGATGGCCGTCAGGTGACCGGAAAGGTGCGGGTTGCGGGGCCGTGAGAGGGTCGGACAAGGGGGAAGACAAAGCCCGTTCCCGCCGGTACGGTCCATCGAGCCGCGAACGGCGTACGGGTGCCGCAGCGGGTCGGGGGGCGTCGGCGAAGCCGACGGGGAGGACGGTCGAGCATGACAGGCGGGTACGGAACCGGCGACGACGTGCCGGGGCACGGCGGCGGCGACACGGCAGCCGACCGGCCGGGGCCGCTGCCGCCGCGCTTCGCCCCGCCCGCCGGTTCGGCCCCGGTGCCGGGATCGTTCCCCGGTGGATCCGAGTGGGCCGGCACCCCCGGCTACCCGGCGCGGGCCGCCGTCCAGCCGCCCGCCGGCTACCCGGGTCTCCCGGACCCGGCCGGCACGCCGCAGCCGACGCCCTACGCGGCCCCGTCCGGCGTCGCGACCCCGCCCGCCACGGCCCAGCCGGGCCAGCCGTCCTACGGCACCACGCCGTCCGAGCCGGGCCGGTCGTCCTACGGCTCCGCACCTGGCCAGCCGTCCTACGGCTCCGCGCCGGCCCAGCCGTCCTACGGCTCCGCGCCGGCCCAGCCGTCGTCCTTCGGCGCCGTACCGGCACAGACCTCCCGGTCCGCCGCCCCGGCGTACCCGGGCCAGCCGGCCGCGTCACCGGCGTATCCGGGCCAGCCGGTCTCCGCGTCACCGTCCTATCCGGGCGGGCCGGGCTCGTCGTCGTACCCGGACCGGGCGCCCGCCGCACCGTCGTATCCGGGCCCGTCCGGCAGCGGCCCGTCGTACCCCGGCCAGCCGGTGTCCGCGCCCGCCTACCCGGGGCAGCCGGTGTCGGCGCCGTCCCAGCCCGGTTCCGCGTACCCCGGTCAGGCGGCCCTCGTCGGCGGCCCGGCCGGCTTCGGCGCGCAGCCGGCGCGGCGCAGCCGGGTGGCGGTGGTGGCGCTGGCCCTTGCCGCCGTGCTGACGGTGGTCACCGGCGTGCAGGCGTACCAGATCTACCGGCTCGACGACCGGCTCGCCGCCGCCGACAAGCGGATGGCCGAGGGGCAGGGCACGGACGCCAGCCGGCTCGACGGCCTGGAGCAGCGCGCCGGCAGCCTGGAGAAGAAGGCCGGCGCGGCCTTCAACCCGGAGGCGGTGGCCAGCGCGGTGCTGCCGAGCGTGTTCCGGGTGCGGGCCGGGCAGTTCACCGGTACGGCGTTCGCCGTCGGCAAGGCCCCGTCCGGCGGCGGCACCACGCTGCTGACGAACTTCCACGTGGTCGAGTCGGTCTTCACCGCGGGTGAGCGCAAGGTGTTCCTGGAGCGCAAGGACCAGCGGTTCGAGGCGACCATCATCGCCACCGACAAGGACAAGGACCTGGCGCAGCTGCAGACCACCGCCAAGTTCACCGGGCTGGTCGCGGCCCGCGACCCGGTGCGGTCGGGCCAGCAGATCATCGTGGTCGGCGCGCCGCTCGGGTTGCAGGACAGCGTCACCACGGGCGTGGTCAGCGCGTTCCGCGAGGACGAGCGCGGCGGCGGCCCGGTGATCCAGTTCGACGCGCCGATCAACCCGGGCAACTCCGGCGGTCCGGTGATCAACGGCTCGAAGGAGGTCGTCGGCATCGCCACGGCCAAGGCCCGCAACGCCGAGGGCATCGGGCTCGCGGTGCCGATCAAGACCGCCTGCGACCGGTTCCGGCTCTGCTGACCGGTGGCCGCACCGGCCCGGCCGCACCGCATCGACCCCGGCCCATCGGGCCACCCCGCGGGGGACCAGCACATCTGGAGGAACGACATGTCCTACCCACCGGCCGGGGGCGACAACCCGCCCCCGGCGCCGGGGGGCACGGTCTACGGCAACCCGTACGGCAGCCGGCCCGCGCCCCAGCAGTACGACCCGAACCAGCCAGCGCCGACGCTGCACCAGCCCACCGTGTCCGACGGCGCCCCCGGGTACGGCGGATACCAGCCCGCCACGCCGGGACAGCCGGGATACGCGCCCGGCGCCGCCCCGGTGCCCCCGCCGGCGCAGCCGATGTCGGCGCCGCCGGTCTCCGTCCCGCCGGTCTCCGCCCCCGGCTACGCGCAGCCGATGTCGGTCCCGCCCGCGTCGGCTCCGCCGGTGTCCGGCCCCGGCTTCGGGCCGCCGCCGATGTCCGGGCCGCCCGGCCCGTACGGCCCGGTGGGTGCCCCGCCGGCCACCGGCGGCGGCAGGAAGTGGGCGGCGCTGGTGCTCGGCCTCGTCGCCGCGCTGCTGTTCGTCTTCGGCGGCGTGATGACGTTCCTGTACGTCTCCACGAACGGCGAGCTGGACAAGTCCCGGCAGACGGTCAGCCAGCGGGACGGCACGATCTCGGCGAACCAGCAGGAGATGGAGAAGCTCAAGGGTGAGCTGAAGGCGGTCCAGGAGCGGCTGTCGGACACCCAGCAGGACCTGACCGGCACCAAGAACGACCGGGACGAGCAGGCCCGGCAGAAGAAGGTCATCGCGAACTGCCTGGACAAGCTGACCACGGCCATGGCGGCGGCGTCGCGCGGCGACCGGGCCGCCTTCGAGGCGGCCAGCAAGGGCCTGGACAAGATCTGCGACGAGGCCGAGAACTACCTCTGACAGTGATGATGTGGGAGCGGGTCACCCGGCCGGTCTGACTCACCCTCTGACTGACCTTGGGTGTCTTCTAGGGGATTCGTCGGCTTGT
>NZ_VISU01000046.1:0-23432 GCF_007827625.1 Micromonospora sp. CNZ297
AAACGGTTGGCTCGACACCACCGGACCTACCGAGGGCCTTCCCTCACCTCAACCCGACACGCCGCCACACCCCAAATCTCAAACACTCACTAAGAGGGGGCCCTTCCTTTCACCTGGTGGTAAGCGGGTGAGTCCGGCGGCGGCGCCGATCGGGGCCCGGGTAGCGTCAGCGGACATGACGGTCGTGCATCCGATCACCCGGGCCTGGATCACCACTGGCGGCACCGGCGCGCAGAACTACGACGAGTTCGCCGACGACGCGGAGATCACCTCCATCGTCGAGGCGAATCCGCACAGCGCCCTGGGCATCGAGATGCCCCACCGGGCGCCCGGCAGCCTCGGGAAGTCCTTCCTCGACGCGCTGCCGGACGCGGTGGCGCGCCTGGCCGAGGCGAAGGCGGACGGCAGCTATACGCCCGCCGAGCAGGTGGTGGTGCTCTACCGGATCAGCGCGCCGGGCGAGGAGAGCGCGTACGGGCTGTGGGCCATGGTCGACACCGACCAGATCTCCACCCGCGCCGACGAGCCTGGCCTGGTGATCCGCAACGAGGACGTGTTCATCGCCAAGGTGCGCGAGCGCGTCGCGCTGGCCGAGGCGCTCAGTCACCTGCTCTCGCCCGTACTCCTGCTCCAGACCGGTAGGGGCGACGAGCTGCACGCCGCGCTCGCGGCGGCGACCGACGCGGCCGGCGCGCCCGCCGCGACGGACGTCGACCAGTCCGGCCGGACGCACGCGATCTGGCTGCTCGGCCCGGGTCCGGCGCAGGACGAGCTGACCGCGCTGGCCGGCGGCGGGGAGTTGGTGGTCGCGGACGGCAACCACCGCAGCCTGGCCGCGCAGACCGGCGGTTTCCCGCGCTTCCTGTCGGTGATCACCACGCCCGCGTCGGTCGCCATCCAGCCCTACAACCGGCTGGTCAGCGAGCTGACCACCACGCCGGACGAGCTGCTCGACCGGCTGCGCGCGGCGGGCGCGGAGGTCACCCCGGTGGACGGGCCGGTCGACGTGCCGGCCACCGGCGGCGTCGTGCACCTCTACCTCGGCGGCCGGGGGTACGCGGTGACGCTGCCGCACGTCGGCGCCGCCCGGCTGGAGAACCTCGACCACGCGCTCGTCGAGCGCCTGCTGCTGCGCGACGCGCTGGGCCTCGACCCGGGCGACAAGCGGATCACGTACGTGGGCGGCGACTACCCGGCGAGCTGGCTCGTCGGTGAGGTCGACGCCGGCCGGGCCGAGCTGGCGGTGCTCGTCGCGCCGGTGACTGTCGACGACTTCGTCGCGGTGAACCTGGCCCGGGAGAAGATGCCGCGCAAGAGCACCTGGTTCACCCCGAAGGCGCGGGCCGGCCTGGTCGTGGCCGAGCTGCCGCACTGACCGTGTGACGAATCCGCCTCCGGGTCGCCGCCCGCGCGCCGGCCCGGAGGCGGGCCTGTCAGACTGCGCGGTATGCGCGTCTACCTGGGATCCGACCACGCTGGTTTCGAGTTGAAGGTGCACCTCGCCAACCACCTGGCCAAGCAGGGCTACGAGGTGGTCGACGTGGGACCGCACGTCTTCGACCCGGACGACGACTACCCGGCGTTCTGCCTGCACACCGGTGACCGGGTGGTCGGCGACCCGGGCAGCCTCGGCGTGGTGATCGGTGGCTCCGGCAACGGCGAGCAGATCGCCTCGAACAAGGTCGCGGGCGTCCGGGCGGCGCTCGCCTGGAACGTCGACACCGCCCAGCTGGCCCGCGAGCACAACGACGCGAACGTCGTCGCCATCGGCGCCCGGCAGCACACGCTGGACGAGGCCACAGCGCTCGTCGAGGCGTTCCTCACCACGCCGTTCTCCGGCAACCCCCGGCACAGCCGGCGCATCGAGCAGGTGGCCGCCTACGAGCAGAGCCGCCGCCTGCCCGAGCTGCCCGCCTGAGCGGACGCCTCCGGCTCACCGCCCGTTGCGGGGCAGTTCCTCGCGCGGCACCCAGTTGCGGCGGATGAGCACCACGCGCTGTTCGGCCTCGGCGAGGTCGTCCTCGGTGGGGCGGGCGGCGTCCCGTGCCCGCAGCGCGGCGGTCACGCTCACCTGCGACGAACCGGAGCCGACCAGCCCGCGCAGCCCGCGCTCGCCCTCCTCGGCGGGCGCGGCGGCGCGGCGTCCCCGGGGCTCCGGCTCGCCCGGTCGGCCGCCGCGCACGGGACGCGGTGCCACGTCGTCGTGTACCGGTGTCGTACTGGCAGTGGTGCCGCCGGTGCCCGTGCCGTCGGCACCGGTACCGGCACCGGTTCCGGCGGTCTCCGTCGGCGGGGCGGCCTCGCCGTGATGCCGCAGCCGCCGTCGCCGTCGCTCCGCCTCACCCATCCCCCGACCGTACCGTCCCCATGGCCACCCGCGCGCCGCTCGTACCCCGCGCTTCCCCGCACACGCTCCCCGGCGTGCCCGATCCAGCCAGCCTCCGCCGATCATGGAGCTGTGGTGCCCGGAGTGCCCCGTGAGCGAGGTATGCGAGGTGCCACAACTCCAAGGTCGACGAGGCGGGCGCCGACGATCACAAACGGTTTCCCCGACGGGTGTGCGGGGCCCGCTGCTGCCAGCGCTCCCTGCTCCCGCCCGCCGCACGATCATGAAGTTAGCCGGGACAAACCGGACGGTTTGCGCCGCTAGCTTCATGATCGCCGGGCCGGGCCGGGCCGGGGTCGGGCCGGGCCGGGGTCGGGCCGCGCGGAGTGGGGCGGGGGGCGGGGGTGAGGGCTAGAAGACCTCCATGGGGGAGGGGGTGCGGTGCCAGGTGAAGGCGGGTGTCAGCGCGGTCAGCGTGTGCGGGATCAGCTCCCGGACGCGGCCGGCGGCGGCCAGCGCGTACGGGTTCGCGCCGCCGAGGTACAGCTCGCCGAGAGCGCGTACGTCACACGCCAGCCCGGCCGGGGCGGTGGTGGGCGTGCACTGCGCGCCGTCGCGTCCGCCGACCAGCCGCCAGCGGCCGGTGTTCTCCTTCAGCAGCTCGTCGGTGACCTCGATCACCACGTCGACGTCCGTGGCGTAGCGCCGGGCGGCGAGCGCGGCCGGCACGTCCACCACCCGTACCCAGAGCGCGTCGGCGAGCTGCGGGGAGAGCTGGCGGGGCTCGTCCACCAGCCGCAGCAACGGCTCGTCCAGGGCCGCGATCGGGAACGACAGCCGGCGGGTCAGGTCGACCGAGAGCAGCAGCCGCCACAGCGCCGTGTACGCCTCGGGCGTCGCCGCCACCACCTCGCCGACCTGCACCTCGGCCTGCGGCCCGGTGGCCGACGAGCTGTCCTTCGTCCGGTAGAGCGCGTACCCGTCGAGGCCCTCGGCACCCTCGTGCAGCAGCACCCGGCGCTCGGTGGCGCCGCCCCGGTGCGCCTTGAGGTCCGCCAGCACGTACGACCACCAGCGCTCGTCGCGCCGGGACCAGCCGGGACGCTCGGTGCGGACCCGCTCGTACAGCCGGGCCAGCTCGTTCCGGTGCGCGTCCGGACGGTCCAGTCGCAGCCTGCCCTCAGCGGGCACCGGTGCGGGCAGCCGCAGGCCGGTGGTGTCCACCGACAGCACGTAGCGCGGGGCCGCGGACCCGTAGCCGAAGCGGGGGTAGATGCGGCCCTCGCTGGCCCAGAGCACCGCGATCGGCTCGCGGCCGGCGTCGCGGACGTCCCGCAGCTGGCGCCGCATCAGTGTGGTGAGCAGGCCGCGCCGCCGGTGCGTCGGCGCGACCGCGACCATCGTCACGTGCGCGGCCGGCAGGTCCGCGCCGGGCACCGCGAGGTCGCGGCTGAACGCGGCGGCGTGCGCCACCGCCGTGCCGCCGTCGCGGACCAGCAGCGACCGGTCCGGCTCGAAGATCGGGCGTTCGAGCGCCTGCACCTCGGGGTCGAGATCGCCGTGGAAGGCCAGCGCCAGCAGCGCCGCGATGTCGTCGAAGTCCTCGGCCCGGGATACCACCACGTCAGTCACGGCACGTGTGTATCGCACCGCGATGGGGGTCGGCACCCTATTTGCGGGCTGGCTACCCTCGGAACCGAGGCCGGAATCGGTCGAGGGGGAGGACGAAGATGGCGGACCAGACACAGCCGTGGGCCGAGCGCACCGTGGAGGTGCCGCCCCAGCCGGGGGTGGTGCCCCCGCAGCGGGACGCGTTCCAGCGCGGGGTGGCGGCGGTCGGTCAGCCGCGCCCGTCGCGTACGCCCCGTACCGAGCAGTTCCCCACCGTCGAGCACGGCGACTGGGCGGCGGAGCCGGCGCCCCGCCGGCCGATGAGCTGGCACCTGGCCCAGGCGCGCAAGGGCGGGGAGCTGAGCGCCGCCGGTGCCCTGTTCGCGTTCGTGTGCTGGGGCATCTGGGCGATCTCCGGCCGGGGCAACCTGGTCGCCCCGCTGCTGACGTTCGTGCTCAGCCTGCTCACCGCGGTCGGCCTGTTCGCGCTGGCCCGGCTGCTCGGCCGGCTGATCTTGGAGCGGCAGTTCGGCCGGGTGCGCCGCAGCGCCCGGGGCGCCCACCTGGTCACCGCGTTGTTCCTGGTCGGCGTCGGTGTGGCGTATCTCCAGCAGACCGAGTGGGTGGTCTCCGCCTGGAACTGGGTGACCGGCAACTGAGCCGACAGGTCGTCCGTCCGGTACGCGCCGGACGGACGACCCGGGGCGTCGGTGTCAGAAGGTGGTCGGCGCGCCGGCCGTCTGGCAGGCGGCGTTGATGTCCTTGCTGGCCTTCTCCATGGCGGGGTTGTCGGCGGCGGTGCCCGGGTCGGCGGCCGCGCCCGCCTTGCCGGCCTCCGCGCCGAACTCCTTCAGGGCGGTGGCCGCCTTGCCGTCGCCGGCGGTCGCGGCGAGCTCGGTCACCCGGTCACCGAGTTCGGTCAGGATCGCGCCGGTCTTCTTCGTCAGGTCGCCGCCCGCCTGCACGACGGTCATGAGCTTCGCCCGCATGTCCTTGTTGATCTTCTCTGCGGCGGTGCAGAGTTCCTTGTCGCTCATCGCGGCCGCCGACGGCGAGGGGGCCGCCGAGGAGGGTGCGGCGGAGGCCGAGGTGGCTGCCGGCCCGGCCGTGGTCGAGGGCTTCTCGTCGCCGCACGCGGCGAGGCCCAGCACGGCACAGGTCAGGAGGATCGGGAAGATCCGGTTCGTTTTCACGTCTGGGCACGCTAGTCGATGCCCGTCATTGATCAAACTCGGTTTGCCCGGGTCGGCCCCGGGATGCGCGGGCGGGCGGCATTCGCGCCGCCCGCCCGCGTGCCCGGCCGCGGTACGCCGCGACACCGGTCGTCGCTCCACCAGGACCCTGCTGCCTTACCCCGCCCCGCGGGCTCCATCCGTCGCCCGTTGGGCTGAGCCGTCGCCGCTGCTCGTCGGCCTTCGGCGACGCGACCCGGGCCGCCGGGTCCTCGACGCCCGGGCTGCCGGAACGACAGGCGACGGGTACCGCCCACCGCCGTGAGCGGCCGTTCAGCGAGCCGGGGCGTGCTTCCGGCGCACCGGACCCGTCCGGCCGTCGTGCCGGCGCGTCGCCGGGGAGCAGCATGACGGCATGGGCGCGTATCGATCAGCGTACGAGCGGAGCATCGCCGACCCGGCCGGCTTCTGGCGGGACGCGGCGGCCGACATCGACTGGGTCATCCCGCCGGAGCGCATCCTCGACGACTCGGCGGCGCCGCTGTACCGCTGGTTCCCCGACGGGGTGCTGAACACCTGTCACAACGCGCTGGACCGGCACGTCGCCGCCGGGCGTGGCGACCAGCCCGCGGTGATCCACGACAGCCCGGTGACCGGAGCGGTCCGCACGCTCACGTACGCCGAACTGCTCGCCGAGACCGCCCGGTTCGCCGGGGCGCTGCGCCGTCTCGGCGTCGGCCGGGGCGACCGGGTGCTGCTCTACCTGGCGATGGTCCCGGAGGCCGTGATCGCCATGCTGGCCTGCGCCCGGATCGGCGCGGTGCACTCGGTGGTCTTCGGCGGGTTCGCCGCGCACGAGCTGGCCGTCCGGATCGACGACGCGCGGCCGAAGATGGTGGTGGCGACCTCCTGCGGCATCGAGGCCGACCGGGTGGTGCCGTACCACCCGATCCTCGCCGCCGCGCTCGACGAGGCCGCGCACGCGCCGGAGCGCTGCGTGGTGGTGCAGCGCCCGCAGGAGCCGGCCCCGCTGGTGCCCGGCCGCGACCTGACCTGGGCCGAGGTGATGGCGGACGCGGAACCGGCGCCGTGCGAGCCGGTGGCCGCCACCGACCCGCTCTACGTCCTCTACACCTCCGGCACCACGGGCCGTCCCAAGGGCGTGGTGCGGGACAACGGCGGGCACGCGGTGGCGCTGCGGTGGTCGATGCGCAACGTCTACGGCATCGAGCCGGGCGAGGTCTTCTGGGCCGCCTCCGACGTGGGCTGGGTGGTCGGCCACTCCTACATCGTGTACGCGCCGCTGCTCACCGGCGCGACCACCGTGCTCTACGAGGGCAAGCCGGTCGGCACCCCCGACGCCGGGGCGTTCTGGCGGGTCGCCGCCGAGCACCGGGTGGCCGCCCTGTTCACCGCGCCCACCGCGATCCGGGCGATCCGCCGGCAGGACCCGGACGGCAGCCACATCTCCCGGTACGACCTGAGTGCGCTGCGTACCCTCTTCCTCGCCGGTGAGCGGCTGGACCCGGACACCTGGGCCTGGGCGGGGGAGCGGCTCGGTGTACCGGTGGTCGACAACTGGTGGCAGACGGAGACCGGCTGGCCGGTGGCGGCCAACCCGCGCGGCCTGGAGCCGCTGCCGATCAAGCCGGGGTCGCCGTCGGTGCCGGTGCCCGGCTACGACGTGCGCGTGGTCGACGGTGCGGGCCGGGACGTGCCGCCCGGCACGGACGGCTCGATCGTGATCCGGCTGCCGCTGCCGCCCGGCTGTCTGCCCACGCTCTGGGGTGACGACGAGCGGTTCGTCCGCTCCTACCTGTCCACCTTCCCGGGTCACTACCTGACCGGCGACGGCGGCCGGTTCGACGAGGACGGCTACCTGTACGTGATGGGCCGCACCGACGACGTCATCAACGTGGCCGGGCACCGCCTGTCCACAGGCGCGATGGAGGAGGTCCTGGCGACGCACCCGGCGGTGGCCGAGTGCGCGGTGATCGGCGTGGCCGACGCGCTCAAGGGGCAGGTGCCCAGCGGGTACGTGGTGCTCAAGGCCGGTGCCGACGTGGACCCGGACGCGCTCGCCGCCGAGCTGGTCGCGCTGGTCCGGCAGCGGATCGGCCCGGTGGCTGCGTTCCGCCGGGTGACAGTGGTCCCGGCGCTGCCGAAGACCCGCTCCGGGAAGATCCTGCGCCGCACCATGCGGGGCCTGGTGGAGGGGCGCGACGAGCCGGTCCCGGCGACCATCGACGACCCGGGCGCGCTCGCCGTCTTCCGCGACCTCGGCACCGCGGACTGAGCCAGGCAGGGCTGAAGCGGTCCCCGGCCGGACTCCACCGGCCGGGGACCGCTTGCGGTCAGCGCCGGACCGGGTTGTCGGCGGCGTAGTCGCGGGCGACGCGGACCAGTTCCACCAGGCCGCCGGCGTACTCCTGCGCCTCGGCGTGCGCCTCGTCGAACGGCGGCTGGAAGCCGACGCCGTCCCACTGACCGGTGGTCTCGTTCCACCTGTCGTTCCCGACCTCGAAGTCCCAGGCGAAGATGCCCAGCTCGTAGTAGAGCTGGTCGGCCGAGTTGCCGGCCGCCGAGTAGAGCACGTCGGCGACCGGGCCGGTCTGCGACGGCCAGGTGACGGTGCCGCGCTCGGCCGCGATCGCGCCCACGATGCGCCGGGCGCTGCCCAGGAACAGCGTCGACTCGTCGATCGACGGGCGCGGCAGCGTCACCCGCCCGTCGGCCTTGTACGCCCCGGGCGGCCACATGAAGTAGCCGCCGTACGAGTGCACGTTCATCGCGAACTTGATGTTCGGGTGGGCCTTGGCCAGGTCGATCACGTTGCGGCTCTCCGGCTCGGACAGCTCCGCCGTGCCCGCGTAGTTGCCGGACAGGCAGTTGGCGCTCGCGCCCACGTACCCGTCGAACAGGGATCCGACCGTGTAGTTGCGGTTGACGTCGACGCCCCACATGGTGCGGTTCTTCGGGTCACGGGAGGCGCCGGTGCAGTGGTTGACCAGGTTCTTGCGCTGGAAGTTGTAGTCGTGGAACGAGTAGTTCGCGCCGTCCGGGTTCACAGTCGGGATGACGAACACGTCCACCTGCTCCAGCAGCCTGCGGGTCGCCGCGTCGGTACGCGCGTTCGCCAGCAGCCGCTCGGCGAACTCCAGCGTGACGAGCGGGGTCGCCCACTCGCGGGCGTGCTCCTGCGAGTACGCCAGCACGCCGATCCGGGAGCCGTCGCGGTGCTTGCCGATGCGCAGCGCCTGCACCGTCCACGGCCGGGACGGCACCTCGGTGCCCTGCAAGCCGTCGTCGAGGCGTACCGGCCCGGCCACCGGCATCGGCAGCCCCGCCGAGCCGTCCTCCACGCTGGCCCGGAAGCGGGCGCCCCGCGGGGCGTTGATCAGGGCGGCGACGTCGTCGGTGGTGCTCGTGACCTTGCCCGCGCCGTCGGTGGCCAGCGAGATGGTCAGCACCCGGTCCCGGTAGCGCATGTTCAGCGGCCGGTTCGGCCGGCCCGGGTCGACGGTGCGTACCTGCACGCCGTTCATGCCCTGGTCGCCGAAGCGGACCGACTCCACCACCACGGCGGCGGCCGCCGGGTCGCCCAGGTAGGCGGCGGCGGTCCGGCGGTATCCCTGGGTCTTGTTCGGCAGGTCGATGACGTCCACCAGGTCGCGGTACTGGCGGCCGAGCCGGGCGATGCGCGCCTTGATGTCGACGGGCGTCAGGTAGGCGTCGATGAAGTCCTTCTGATAGCCGGCCGGCTGCGGCGGCGGGGTCGCGTTCGGCCAGAGCGACGGCGTCACCGGCCGGCTCGTGCCGCCCAGCGTGGAGGTGGCAGTGAGCTGCACCGGACGGCTCGGCACCGGCTGCGGCAGCGCGTAGTGGTACTGGTACTCGCCCGAGTCCTCGAAGCGGTACAGCGGGAACGAGCCGGTGGCACCGTCGGCCGTCCGCCAGCTCACAGTGATCTCCACGTCCGGGTCGTCGGTGGCGGTGGTGGCGACCTGGGCCTGGAGGAACGTCCGGCCGCTGGTGGTCCACCAGTACGCCTGGAGGAACTGGAGCGTGTCGACAGCGGCGGCGCCGCTCGTACGCAGCCCGGCGCGGGTGCGCTCCTGCGCGGCGCGGCGGCTCTCGGCCAGGTGCCGGGCCCCGTCGTCGGCGCGCTGCACCACCTGCACGGCGGTGGCCCCCTGCCGGGTGAGGTCGGCGAGCTGCCGTCCGGTGAGGACCAGGTCGGCGGTCCACTCGCCGTCGCGCGAGCGGGGACGGTTGGCCAGGTCGGCGCCGCCGGCCACCAGGCGGTCGAGCTGCGCCCGGTCGGCGAGCCGCACGCGGACCAGGGCGGTCTCGGTGGGGGCGAGCGTGATCGCGGGGGAGGGCGGTGCGGCGGCGCCCGGCCCGGGATGGGCCAGCGCCGCGGCGATCAGGATGCTGGTGGTGGCGAGTGCGGTCCACCGTCGTCGGACGAACACGGGGCCTCCTGACGAACGTCGATCTCTCTGCCGTTCACACCAGCCGAGGCATCGATCGCTGTCAAGCTCACTTCCGGTCAGCCGGCGAACCGGTACAACCGGAACTCCTTCTCCGCGCCGCACACCAGCATCTCGGTGTTCCACGAGCAGGACTCGCTGCGGATCTGCTTGAGCTGCCCCATCTCGACCGGCTTGCCGTCCACCGCCGTCCCCGCGAGGACGCGGTCGTCCTCGTAGGCGCTCGGCGCCTCGGAGAAGATCAGCAGGTTGCCGGCGTCCAACCGGACCGCCGTCCCGTCCCGGTCGCGCAGCACCGCCGTGCCGTCCGGCGCGAACAGCGTCACCGCGTCCGGCGAGTCCCGCCCGGCCAGCACGTGCTCACCGACCGGCACCAGCGACTCGGCGCGCGGCGCCGGCCACTGCCGGGTGCCCTCACCCTCGGTCGCCGCCACCACCCGCGTGTCGTCGGCGCCGCTGCCGGGCGTCTCCAGCAGGCACACGCGACGCTCCCCGCAGGTGACGAGATCCTTCACCCGGCCGCCCTGTTCCGGCGCCTCGTACAGCACGCCCGGCGTGCCGAGACCGCCCAGGTCGTAGGCGAGCAGCCGCAGGCCGCGCTCGTTCTCCGCCACGTACAGCCGGTCGTCGCGGGCGGCCACCGGATCGTCGAGCCCGGCGACGTTGCCCCGGTCCTTGAGGATCTTCCCGCTGCGCATGTCGACGACCCGGAGCGACCGGTCCGCGCCGACCTGCACGAGCCGGTCCGCCTTCCCGGCCCACGGGGCGAGCGGCGAGCCCTCGGCGTTGCCGGGCCCGTCCAGCGCCGCGCCGGTGCCGACCGGTACCACCTTCGTGCGCGCGTCGCCGTACTCGGTGCGCGGGTTGGGCCGCTCCCACCGCTGCCGGCCGTCGTCCAGCCGCAGCCCGACCAGGCGTTCGCCGGTGCGGTCCAGCCGGACGATCGTGTCGGGCCCGAGGTACAGGGTGTCGTCGCGGCCGACGTCGGTCCGCCAGCGCTGCTTGCCGGAATCGCCGTCGAGCACCGCGAGCACGCGGGGGGTGTCGCTTCCGGTGGCATCGCCGAGGACGAGCAGCCCGTCGGGCAGCGCCCGGATCCCCGCCCACCGCTGCGCTGTCGCGTCGGTCCGCCTCTCCCAGACCGTCTTGCCGGTGGCCGCCTCGACGGCAGTCACGTGGAGGTGGTCGTCGGGCAGCGAACGGGCCAGGTAGGCGCGTTCCCCGAGCGTCGCGGTGAACATCTGGTCCGGCCGCGTGTCACCGGCGGACACAGTCTTCACCAGCTCCGCGGTGTGGAAGTCCAGCGCCGGGTGCCGGTCCCGGAACACCCAGAGCAGCACCGACGCCGCCACGGCGACGACCACGAGGCCGGCGCCGAGCGCGATCCACCGGCCGCGCCGTGGCCGGCCGCCGCCGGGCCGGACACCGCCCGGCGCGGGGGAGAAGGGCGCTCCGGGTACGCCGGGCTGCCAGCCGCCGGGCGGGGGAGCGGACGGTCCGGGTACGCCGTAGCCCGCGGCCGGGTGCGGCAGAACCGGACCGTGGGCGGCCGGCATGCCGTCGTACCTCGTCGGCTGTGGCGGAACCGGGCCCGGCGTGCCGTCGTACCTCGTGGCGGCTGTCTGCGGGACGGGGCCGTCGGCGACCAGCGTGCCGTGCGGTCCGGCGGACGCCGCGTCCGGACCGCCGAGCGGCGCGGTCGGGTTCGGCCTCGTCGCACCGGCGGGGACCGTGGCGGCGCTCGCCGTGCCGGCGTCGGTCCCGCCCGCGGGCGGCGCGGGCCGTGTCGATTCGGGCTGGGCCGGCGCGGGCGGTGCCGGCGCGGGCGGTGCCGGCGCGGCGTGGACCGGCACGCCGGGACGGCCGGACCGCCGCGGCAGCGGCAGGTCGGTGAGCGCGCCCTCGGCGACAGGCATCTCCGGCTGCTCCAGCACCGTCGGCGCGATGCCCAGCTCGGCGTGCAGCAGCCGGGCCACCAGCGGCACCCGGGTCGACCCGCCGACCAGGAACAGACCGGAGAGCTGCTCCGGACGCAGCCCGGCGGCGGCGGTCACCTCGCGGGTCTCCGTCACGGCCCGGGCCAGCAGCGGCGCGGCCAGGCGTTCGAAGTCCTCCCGGGACAGCGGCACCGCCGCCTCCACCCCCGGTACGGCGACCGGCGCCACCATGGCCCGGGACAGCATCTCCTTCGCGCCGCGCACGTTGTCCCACAGCTGCTGGCGGTCCCGCCGCTCCGCGGTGGTCGCCGGGTCGGTCAGCCGGGCCCACTCGCCCGGATGGGCCGGGCCGACCAGCTCGCCGAGCCGCCCGAGCAGGGCCGCGTCCAGGTCGAGACCGCCGAGGTCGGGGATCCCGCCGGTGGCGACCAGCTGGAAGCCGGAGTCTCCCCACGGATCGGCGCCCTCGTTGCGCAGCACCGCCACGTCGAGCGTGCCGCCGCCGAAGTCGAACACCGCCACCGCACCGCCCACCGGCACCGGCCGGCGCAGCACCTGCGTGAAGTAGCGCGCCGCGGCCACCGGCTCACGCAGCAGGCGGGTGCCGGGCGCGATCGGCCCGGCCAGCGTGTGCTCGGCCGCCGCCGGCCAGCCGGCGAGTTCCAGCGCGTCGTGCAGCACCTGACGGCGGGCCGGCGTCCAGGCCGCCGGGTGGGTGACCACCGCCGGGGGCAGCATCCCGACCGCCGCCACCGCTGCGTCCGCAACCGCGCGCAGCGTCGCTGCCAGCAGCTCCGCCGGCCGGTACGCCCGCCCGCCCAGCTCCACCGTCTCCTCGTCGACCCGGCGCTTCGGGTTCGGCTCGTAGCCGGCCGGGTCGGCCTGGGCGAGGCGCTGCGCGTCCCGCCCGACGTGCAGGTGACCGTCCGCGTCGGCGTAGACGCCGGACGGCAGGATCGGGTGGCCGTCGACGAGCACCGGCCGGGTCCGCCCGTCCGGCCAGCGCAGCACCGCCACCGTGTTCGAGGTGCCGAGGTCCACGCCGAGGGCGAAACCGTCCTGCTGGCCTGCCATCCGCGGCTACCTCCACCACCCGACGAGGATGTCCGGCCCGCATCGTACGCAGGCCGCGCCGCCTCGCCGCGCGCCCGGCCCGGGGGAATGGACTGGCCGGTCCGGCGCCCGGCCGCATACCGTCGCCGTCATGAGGGTGATCTCCGTCAACGTGGGCCGACCGCAACCGAACCCGTGGAAGGGGATCGGCGCCACCGGCATCGACAAGCGGCCCGTGGACGGCCGGGTCGCCGTCACCGCGCCCGGCCCCAAGGGCAACGGCGACGTCGGGCTCGCCGGTGACCGGGTCTACGACGTGGCCCACCACGGCGGCACCGACCAGGCGGTCTACGCGTACGCCCGGGAGGACCTGGACCACTGGGAGGCCGAGCTGGGCCGTCCGCTCGCCGACGGCAGCTTCGGCGAGAACCTGACCACCACCGGGCTGGACGTCAACGGCGCGCTGATCGGCGAGCGGTGGCGGATCGGGCCGGACCTGGTGCTGGAGGTCTCCTGCCCGCGCATCCCCTGCGGCACGTTCCAGGGGTGGCTGGGCGAACGCGGCTGGATCAAGCGGTTCACCCAGGAGGTACGGCCCGGGGCGTACCTGCGGGTGATCACGCCGGGCAGCGTCGGCGCCGGGGACCCGGTCGAGATCGTGCACCGGCCCGACCACGACGTGACTGTGGCGCTGGTGTTCCGGGCCACGATGCTGGAGCCGGAGCTGCTGCCCCGGCTGCTGGTCGCCGACGCGCTCCCCGAGGAGGACATGGCGCGGATCCGCCGCCGCTTGACCTGAACCCTGCTTCAGGTCGGACGCTCCCGGTGTGCTGAACTCCGTACTCGACGAGGCGTACGAGCGCGTACGCCACACCGGTCCCGAGCGCGACGGGTGGCTGTCCAACCACGTGCCGGTGACTGGCTCGACCTCTTCGAGCGTGAGCTGGCCGGCGACCCGTGGCACGACGTGCCTGCCCGGCTCGCCGCTGTCGTCGACGCCGCCGTGGTCCGGCACGGCACACACGGGTACGCCGGTCCCGTGATGCTCGTGCACGCCGCCACCGCGCCGAACGCCGTCCTGCGTACGCTGCCGGCCCTGCCGCCGGCGCTGTGGCAGCCGAGCCTGGCCGCCGCCTGGGCGGCGACCGCCGCCGTCACCGCCGCCTACGCCCCGGCCGGGGCCCGTGCCCTCCCGCCGGCCGCCGGGCCGGAACTCGACGAGGTCATGGCGCGGGCGCTGGACACCGGGGACGCGCACGCGATCAAATTCATCGACACCCTGAGCGACGCGTACGCCCGCAGCGGCGACCCGGCCCTGCTCGCCGTGGCCGCCCGATCCGTCGAGCAGATCGCCGCAGACTGAACACGTGGAGGGCTGATGACACCCGACGACGAGGCGTTCCTGCGCCGCGCCGTGGAACTCGCCGACCGGGCCGGCGCGTCCGGCGAGCGGCCGTTCGCGTCGCTGCTCGTCGGCGCGGACGGCACCGTCCTGATCGAGGACCACAACACTGTGGTCTCCGACAAGGACGTCACCGCCCACCCGGAGCTGAAGCTGGCCCGCTGGGCCGCCCGGCAGCTCGCCCCCGAGGCGGCCGTCGCCACCACCATGTACACCAGTTGCCAGCCGTGCCCGATGTGCACTGTGGCGATCAACGCATCAGGCCTGGGCCGGGTCGTCTTTGCGCTGTCCACCGAGCAGTTCGAGCAGGTCAAGCCCGCGACGCCCGCGCCGCGCCCGGTGCGGTACGACGGGCCGGCGCTGTTCGACGAGGCACGCCGGCCGATCGAGGACCACTACTAGGCACCCGGGCGACGGTGGACGCGCCACGGCGGAGCACCGGGTCGAGCGGTGCGGTGGGCCTCCGGCGTCGCTACATTCTCCGGCCCGGACCTTGAACCTCGCGAGCCGGACCGGCATCTGCGCGACGCCGTCGTGGGGTTCCTCGGTCGATGAGAGCGGCGGGGGTCATCTGCCGGCGAGGTGCTCTGGTGGCATCATCGATCCGTGCCTGTGATCGAAGTTGTCCTCGGTGACATCACCCAAGAGGACGTCGATGCCGTCGTCACCGCGGCGAATGAGTCGCTGTTGGGTGGCGGCGGTGTGGACGGGGCGATTCATCGTGCAGTCGGACCGCGGCTGGCCCAGGCGGGTGCTGCCCTGGCACCGTGCGATCCGGGCGACGCGGTCGCCACGCCGGCGTTCGATCTTGACCCACCGGTACGCCATGTCATTCACACCGTCGGCCCGGTGTGGGAAGGCGGCGGCTACGGTGAGGCCGATGTCCTGGCGTCGTGCTACCGGCGCAGCCTCGAGGTTGCCGATGAGATCGCCGCTCGCCGCGTCGCCTTCCCCGCCATCGCTACTGGTGTGTACGGGTTCCCGACCGACCAGGCAGCGAAGATCGCGATCTCGACCATCAGAGCGACACCGACGAACGTCGAGCACGTCCGCCTGGTCGCCTTCGACCAGGCCACGTACGAACTGCTGGCTTCGGCGCTCCAGGGGCACGGCCGTTGAGTTCGTGAGGCGGATCCTCGCAGGCGGCCGGAGCAGCTGATGGCCACGGCTGGCCCGAGCGGGGGAGTCGTCGACCGGCCCAGGCTCGGGGGATGCGTCCTCTGACCGGGGCCGGAGGCCGTGGAGCGGGCGACGGGAATCGAACCCGCACCGTCAGTTTGGAAGACTGAAGCTCTGCCATTGAGCTACGCCCGCGAGCGCCCCACCACAGCAGGGCGCGCCGACAGCGTACCGAATCACCCCCGCCGCCGTGCAGCGCGTACCCCGCGCACGCCGCCGACCGTCAAGATCCACACAATTTCGGCGAGGTGGCGCCTTCCTGCGCCCCCGGACCCAGCCACTTCCCCGAACTGGCGCCCGACGCCACCCGACGCCACCCGGCGGCACCCGGCGGCGCCCGCCACACCGCGCGCCGTGCCCCGGTCACCCGCGCGAGGGGCCGGACGGCATACACTCTTCGTCGCCACCGGGGTGTGGCGCAGCTTGGTAGCGCACTCGCTTTGGGAGCGAGGGGCCGTGGGTTCAAATCCCGCCACCCCGACTGTCGTTCGCGACCGGATCGTCCCGGGAACCGCCGGTTTTTTCCGCGCGGTACCCGGGCCCTGCCGATGCCGTCGGCCGGCTCGCCTACACTCGATGCGCGCAATCACGCCCCAGACTCAACACCCAGATCCGTCAAGGAGTACGCCTGTGAAGAGCACCGTCGAGACTCTGAGCCCGACGCGCGTGCGGCTCGCCATCGAGGTGCCGTTCGTCGAGCTCGAGCCGAGCCTCAAGAAGGCGTACCGGGAGATCGGCCAGCAGGTCCAGGTTCCCGGCTTCCGCCGGGGCAAGGTCCCGTCTGCGGTGATCGACCAGCGGGTGGGCCGGGGGACCGTCCTCAACGAGGCGATCCAGGAGGCCATCCCGCAGAACATCCTCGCCGCGGTCCGGGAGCACGACCTGAAGACGCTCGGCCGTCCCGAGGTCGATATCACGGAGTTCAACGACGGCGACTCGCTCAATTTCACCGCCGAGGTGGACGTCCGGCCGGAGATCACCCTGCCGGACCCGGCCACCATCGAGGTGACCGTCGACGAGATCCAGATCGCCGACAGCGAGATCGACGAGCAGATCAACAGCCTGCGCGAGCGGTTCGCCACGCTGAAGACCGTCGAGCGGGCCGCCCAGGAGGGCGACTTCGTGCAGATCGACCTGAACGCCACTGTTGACGGCGAGGAGGTCCCGGGCGGTTCGGCGAGCAACATCTCGCACGAGGTGGGCAGCAAGCAGCTCCTGCCGGGTCTGGACGAGGCGCTGGTCGGCCTGGCCGCCGGCGACAGCACCACCTTCACCACGCAGCTCGTCGGCGGCGACTACGCCGGCCGTGACGCCGACGTGGCGGTGACCGTCCGCACGGTCAAGGAGAAGGAGCTCCCCGAGCTCAACGACGACTTCGCGCAGATGGCCAGCGAGTTCGACACCATCGACGAGCTGCGCGCCGACCTGCGGGAGCGGGTCACCCGGGGCAAGCAGGTCGAGCAGATCTACGCCGCCCGTGACAAGGCCCTGGAGCAGATGGTGGCCGCCGCCGAGGTGCCGGCGCCCGAGGGCGTCGTCAAGGAGGAGGTCGAGAGCCGCAAGGCCGCGATGGTCGACCAGCTCGAGCGCATCGGCGCCTCCCTGGAGGAATACCTCGCGGCGGAGGAGAAGACCGAGGAGCAGATCGACACCGAGCTGACCGAGGCGGCGACCGACGGCGTCAAGATCCAGCTCCTGCTGGACACCCTGGCCGACGCCGAGGACGTGCAGGTCTCCGACGACGAGTTCGGTCACGAGATCGTGCACCGTGCGCAGCGCGCCGGCATGGCCCCGCAGCAGTACTACGACCAGCTGGTCCGCTCCGGCGCCGCCGCGGCCGTCTTCGGCGACGTCCGCCGGGGCAAGGCGCTCGCCGCGGTGATGGAGAAGATCAAGATCAAGGACTCGGCGGGCAACGAGGTCTCCCTCGACGCGCTGCGGGCCCAGAACGAGGCCGAGCACGACCACCAGCACTGACCATCGGGGGTGTCGGCCGCCGTCCCGCGCTGCGCGCCGGGAGGCGGCCGAAACCCTTTCCGGGGTACGCCGTGCGGGTGACTGCGCTGAGAGCGAACAGTGCCCCGACCGGGAGTACGCCTCCCGGCTGAGCGGTTAGTGTCGGGTAGGACGGTACGGAGAGCGAAGGGCTGCCATGACCGACATGCACATCCCCAAGAAGTCGCTCCGGGTGAACGAGGCCCGCGGTGGCGACTCCATTGGCAACCTCGACGACTCGGTCTACAACCGGTTGCTCAAGGAACGGATCATCTTCCTGGGCAGTGAGGTGAACGACCAGGTGGCCAACCGCATCTGCGCGCAGCTCCTGCTGCTCGCGGCGGAGGACCCGGACCGCGACATCTTCCTCTGGATCAACTCGCCGGGTGGCTCGGTCTACTCCGGCATGGCGATCTACGACACCATGCAGTACATCGACAACGACGTCTCGACCGTGGCGATGGGCATGGCCGCCTCCATGGGCCAGCTGCTGCTCTGCGCGGGCACCAAGGGCAAGCGCTACGCCCTGCCGCACGCGCGGATCATGATGCACCAGCCCTCGGGTGGCCTCGGCGGCACCGCGTCGGACATCGCGATCCAGGCCGAGCAGATGCTCTACACCAAGCGGATGTTCCAGGAGCGGGTCGCGTTCCACACCGGCCAGTCCCAGGCGCAGATCGAGGCGGACTCGGACCGTGACCGCTGGTTCACCGCCCAGGAGGCCATGGACTACGGCTTCATCGACAAGGTGATCATCGGGGCCGCGCAGGTTCCGGATGGCGCCGGGACCCTGAGCTGACCGAGGAGCTGACGATGACCGACCTGAGCCTGCCGCCCCAGTTCGCGGCCGTGCACAACCGCTACGTTCTGCCGTCGTTCGTCGAGCGCACGTCGTACGGGATGAAGGAGTCCAACCCGTACAACAAGCTCTTCGAGGACCGGATCATCTTCCTCGGCGTGCAGGTGGACGACGCGTCGGCCAACGACGTGATGGCCCAGCTGCTGACGCTGGAGGGCACCGACCCGGACCGCGACATCATCATGTACATCAACTCGCCCGGTGGCTCCTTCACCGCCATGACGGCGATCTACGACACCATGCAGTACGTCCGCCCGGACATCCAGACCGTCTGCCTCGGGCAGGCGGCGAGCGCGGCGGCGGTGCTGCTCTCCGCGGGCACGCCGGGTAAGCGGATGGCGCTGCCCAACTCCCGGATCATCATCCACCAGCCGGCCACCGAGGGCGGCTACGGCCAGGGCTCGGACATCGAGATCCAGGCGCGGGAGATCCTGCGGATGCGGACGCAGCTGGAGGACATGCTCTCCCGGCACTGCAACCGCCCGATCGAGCAGGTTCGCAAGGACATCGACCGTGACAAGATCATGACGGCCGAGGAGTCCAAGGAGTACGGGCTGGTCGACACGATCCTGACCAGCCGCAAGAAGGGTCTGCTGGCGTCGCACGCCGCGGGCTGAGCAACGTGTGGTCGGAGGTCGGTCGGGGTATCGTTCCCGGTCGACCTCTGACACACCCGTTTTGGGGGTCGGAGAAAACCCGGCCACCGGGTAACGTCGGGTCTGTACCGCTCCGCCGGTCGGATCAGGTGGAGCCGACAGCATGGTGGGACGACAGGACGGACGGGCGCTCCGGCGCTCGCAGGTCAGGGCCGGCGTTCCGGCCGACGAGTGCAGGGAGAACGTAGGTGGCACGGATCGGTGACGGCGGCGACCTACTGAAATGCTCGTTCTGCGGCAAGTCGCAGAAGCAGGTCAAGAAGCTCATCGCGGGCCCTGGTGTCTACATCTGCGACGAGTGCATCGACCTCTGCAACGAGATCATCGAAGAGGAGCTGGCCGAGTCCGGCGAGGTGAAGTGGGAAGAGCTTCCCAAGCCGATGGAGATCTGCCAGTTCCTCGACAACTACGTCGTCGGTCAGGAGCAGGCCAAGAAGGCGCTCGCCGTCGCGGTCTACAACCACTACAAGCGGATCCAGGCCGAGGCCGCAGGCGCGCCGGGCTCCGGCACGGACGGCGTCGAGCTGGCCAAGTCCAACATCCTGCTGCTCGGCCCGACGGGTTGCGGCAAGACGCACCTGGCGCAGACGCTCGCCCGGATGCTCAACGTCCCGTTCGCCATCGCCGACGCCACCGCGCTCACCGAGGCGGGCTACGTCGGTGAGGACGTCGAGAACATCCTGCTGAAGCTGATCCAGGCCGCCGACTACGACATCAAGCGCGCCGAGACGGGCATCATCTACATCGACGAGGTCGACAAGATCGCCCGTAAGTCGGAGAACCCGTCGATCACCCGTGACGTCTCCGGCGAGGGCGTGCAGCAGGCGCTGCTGAAGATGCTCGAAGGCACCGTCGCCAACGTGCCGCCGCAGGGCGGGCGCAAGCACCCGCACCAGGAGTTCATCCAGATCGACACCACGAACGTGCTGTTCATCTGCGGTGGCGCGTTCGCCGGGCTCGACCAGATCATCGAGGCCCGCACCGGCTCCGGCGGCACCGGCTTCGGCGCCCGGCTCCGGTCGGTGTCCGAGCGGTCGACTGACGACATCTTCAGCCAGGTCATGCCGGAGGACATGCTGAAGTTCGGGCTCATCCCCGAGTTCATCGGCCGGCTTCCGGTGATCACCAACGTGCGCAGCCTCGACCGCAGCGCCCTGGTGCGGATCCTGACCGAGCCGCGCAACGCGCTGGTCCGGCAGTACCAGCGCCTGTTCGAGCTGGACGGCGTCGAGCTGGAGTTCGAGCAGCCCGCGCTGGAGGCCATCGCCGACCAGGCCATGCTCCGCGGCACCGGCGCCCGCGGCCTGCGGGCGATCATGGAAGAGGTGCTCCTCTCCGTGATGTACGAGGTGCCGAGCAACCCCGACGCCGCCCGGGTGCTGATCACCCGCGAGGTCGTCCTGGAGAACGTCAACCCGACGATCGTGCCCCGCGAGTTCACCGGCCGGCGCCGGCGGGACCGCGAGGAGAAGTCGGCCTGATACCGCCGTTCGCGACCGCGCCCGGGTCAGCTCGGGCGCGGTCCGCGTGAGCGGGTCCGCCGGTCCCACTCGCCCGACGGGGTGACCACCACCATCATCAGGCGCACCGGCCCGTCACCGGCCGTGCGATAGCCGTGCTCCCGGTCGGCGTGGAACTCGACCGTCTCGCCGGCGCGTACGTCGTGGTCGACGCCGTCCACTGTGACAGTGGCGACGCCGTCGAGCACGTGCAGGATCTCCCGGGTGCCGTGGGCGTGGTCGGGGGACCGCAACGCCTCCCCGGGTTCCATCCGCCAGTCCCACAGCTCGACCAGGTCGGGTTCGCCGAGGCCGCTGAGCAGACGCGCCAGGCCGCCGTTGGGGCCGCGCCACAGCACCGGCGCCTCGTCGGCCGCGCTGACCCGCACCGTGCTCTGTTCGGCCGGCTCCAGCAGCCGGGCGATGCTGACGCCGAACGCGTCGGCGACCCGGCAGAGCGTGCCGATGCTCGGGTTGGTGCGCGCCCCCTCGATCTGCACCAGCATGCCCTTGCTGACTCCGGACCGGCCGGCCAGTTCCTCGAACGACCAGCCGCGTGCTGCTCGCAGGTCACGTACCTGGCGGGCGACCGCTGAGGTCACCGCGCCGACCCGTCCACCGGTATCGGTCATCACACTGTCCTTCACGGTCACTATTGTGGTACGACTGCGGGATGCTCCCCATTGTCCTCGCCGCCGTGTCCGCGCTGGCCTTCGGCACGGCCGACTTCGCCGGCGGCAAGGCGTCCCGGCGCGCCGACCCGATCGCCGTGACTGTGGTGTCGCAGATCCTCAGCGTTCCGCTGCTGCTCGTCCTCGTCCTCGTGGTGCCCGGCACGCCGAGCCCGCTCGACCTGGGGTGGGGACTGCTCGCCGGCGTGGCGGGCGCGGGCGGCGTCATGCTGCTCTACCGCTCGCTCGCCACCGGCGTGATGGCTGTCGTCGCGCCCGTCACCGCGATCACCGCGGCGATCGTGCCGATCGTCGCCGGCCTGGTCCTCGCGCACTCGCCGGGTGCTGTTGCGCTCGGCGGCGCCGGGCTCGCCGTGGTCGCCATCGGGCTGGTCAGCCTGGGGGAGCGCGGCGCGGCGCGCCGCGTCTCCGGCCGCGTGATCGGCATGGCACTGGCCGCCGGACTGCTCTTCGGCGTCTTCTTCGCGCTGCTCGGCCAGGCCGACGAGGCCGCCGGCATGTGGCCGGTTCTCGCGGTACGCGTCAGCTCGATCGCGTTCGGCCTCGCGCTCGCCGTCCGTACCGGCGCACGCCTGCGACTGGGGCGGCGCGTCCTCGGCTGGGCTGCGACGGCCGGCCTGCTCGACTCCGCCGCGAACGCGCTCTTCCTCGCCGCGGCGGGGCGGGGGCACCTGAGCGTGGTGGCCGCGATCGCCTCGCTCTACCCGGCGAGCACCGTCCTGCTCGCGCTCGCCGTCGACCGGGAACGACTCCGGCCGGCACAGGTCGCGGGGCTCGGCTTCGCCGCGGCGGCGCTCGTCCTGTCCAGCGTCTGAGCCCTGTCGCGCGCCTGCTTCCGCCCGTACCCTCGGGTCATGCGCGTCGCCGTCTGCCAGCTCAACGCCCGCGACGACCGGGCGGCGAACCTCGCCGCCGCCGAGGCCCTGCTGGTCAGGGCCGCGGCGGCCGGCGCGGACCTCGCCCTCCTTCCGGAGTACGTCGACTACCTCGGTCACGCCGACCGGATGCCGCCGGCCGAGCCGGTCGACGGCACTGTGGGGCGGTTCTTCGCGGAGACCGCCCGCCGACTGGGCATGTGGGTGATCGCCGGCTCGTTCCACGAGGCGGGTCCGGACCCGGCGCACACCTGGAACACCTCCCTGGTCTTCGACCGCGAGGGCGCGCTCGCCGCCGCCTACCGCAAGATCCATCTGTACGACGTGGAGATCCCCGGCCGCGTCTCCTACCTCGAGTCGGCAACCGTCGCGCCGGGCGAGAAGCCAGTGGTGGTCGACGTCGAGGGTCTGCGGGTCGGCCTGTCCATCTGTTACGACCTGCGGTTCCCGGAGTTGTACCGGCAGCTCGCGACCGACGGCGGCGCCGAACTGCTCGTGGTGCCCGCGGCGTTCATGATGCACACCGGGCGGGACCACTGGGAGGTCCTGCTGCGGGCCCGGGCGATCGAGAACCAGTGCTTCGTGGCGGCGGCCGGACAGACAGGTGACCACGACCCGGGCCGGACCTGCTTCGGGCGCAGCATGGTGGTCGACCCGTGGGGGACCGTGCTGAGCCAGGTCGCCGACGGCCCGGGGCTGGCGGTCACCGAGATCGACCTGGAGCGCCTGCGGACGATCCGCGCCGAGCTGCCCAGCCTGGCCAACCGCCGGCTCTGATCGCGGTCAGCCTCCGAAGAGCAGGCCCAGGGCGGCGATCCCGGCGATCGCCGCCGCGGTGACCAGGAGAGCGGTGGTCATCCGGGAGGGGCCGCGCCGGGCCAGGCGCCTGATCGACAGCACCAGTACGGCGAGCACGACGGCCCCGATCACCAACTGCCAGAACGGCAGCAGGAGGCCGAGCAGAGCGTCCTCGGCGACGGCCGGGACCGGGGACGGATCATCCATGCCGACCACTCTGGCACGGGACAGCTCCGGAACGCTCTCTTCGACGCCGGCATTCCGGTGGACCCGTCACGCTCGCCCAATGACGATCATTGATTTGCCTTCCGGGGCGGGTCCGCGTAACTTTCTCTCTGCACGCGGGAGGCCGGGCAAACCGGCCGAGAACGGGCGCCAGGCTGGTGGCGGTGACGCCGAGCCAGACTGAGATTCGGGCGGTGCTCGACACTCCGGGACACGGAGTTGCGAACGCGAAGCCGACCGGGTAGAGTGCGAAAGCCGGCAGGGAGCCGGGCGGGTGGTCGCGAGAGCGACGCCGGCCGGTCCGCCGAAACCCACGAGAGCAACGACCACCGGAAACGGTGAGCGTCGGCGTGGGTCTGGTCGAGCCAAGTTGATCACCTCGAACGCGAGGTTGACGACGGAAGCAAGACCGAGTAGGTTGGAGAGGTTGCCCCAAACGGGGGTTCCGCTGGTAGCGGTGCTTCTGGTTGGTGTGTGGTTGTTCTTTGAGAACTCAACAGGGTGCTTGTAAAGCCAGCGCCAATTGTTTTATACCCCGTACTGGTGGCCGTTCTTTGGGATGGTTGCTGGTTGGGATTCCTTTGGCAACACTTTTGTTGCCAGGTTATGCTGTTCGACAAGTTTTTGTTGGAGAGTTTGATCCTGGCTCAGGACGAACGC
>NZ_VISU01000047.1:0-21946 GCF_007827625.1 Micromonospora sp. CNZ297
CCGCCGACGACGCCACCAAGCCCAAGCCATGACCAGCCACTACACCCGACAAGCCCTCACCGAGCCGTGATCACAATCCCCGGCTGGAGTACTAACCACGTGAGCGGCTTGGTCGACAGGTTGAGAGTGTTGATGGGCGGGTCGAGTTGAATGGCTTTGGTGGTCTTGCACTGATTCCTCATTCTCCGGGCATGCAAAAGCGCCCCTGCCGGGTGGCAGAGGCGCTTGGTACTGGGTGGTGATGGGCTAGGTGTTCTCTGTTTGGCTCTGGAGCTTCAGGGCGGCGAGGGAGCCAGGAGAGTTCTGCAGACTCGGTCCCGCAGGGGTTTGCCTACGTGGTGCGTCGATTGCGTTGGCGCTTCCTGGCGGCCAGTTGAGATGTCAGGGTGTCCGCGTATGCACGCGAGGCATCACTTCGTGACCGACGCATCGCAGATCAGTCGACGCCTGCTGACGCCCTGCCGGCCACCGATGGGTGCCCGTTCGGGGCGCCGTCGGGTGTGTGCCGGAACTGACTTCGGTGGTGCACGACGGTCCGACGACGGCGTGGGTTTGTGCGAAGGTGGGCCGTATGGGCTTCTTCGATCGCCGGGTAGCGGCACCGGACGTCAAGCCAGAACCGCTCAGACCGCCCCGTCCTGCCTGGATGAAACCCGAGGACGTGATCCCCGGTGTCGTGGCTGAAAACCATCTGCTGGTCCACACCGACCGCGCGGCGGTCGCGATCAGCGGCTTACTCGCTTACCCCACAGGCTTGGAGTTCAGCGTGACTGCGGTTCTGCGTACGCCGGACCACCGGGCCGATCTTTCGCACCACCACCGGATCGGGTATTGGGCGGGTACGCCCTTGCCGGCCGAGTTCCTCCGGGTCGGTGTGCTTTTCGCCGACGGGAGCAGCGTCACCAACATGGACCGGCACGCGTTCACACCGCTGGACACCGAGCCACCTGGTCCGTTGTTGTTTCCGGGCAGCGCGGAGTCGGACGCCCGGCGGCACGTGGCCCACTACTGGGTTTGGCCGCTACCGCCGGCCGGGCCGGTGGCCTTCGTTTGCGAGTGGCCGGCGTATGACATCCCCGAGTCGCGGGTGCAGGTCAGTGCCCAGGTGATTCTGGACGCCGCCGCGCGGGCGGTCCGGCTCTGGCCCGACACCGACGAGACGACCAACTATCCGCACCCAAACCCGCCGACACCGCCTGATCACCTCCGGGGGTAGCCAGGTTGTGGGATGGTCAGGCCTCTGCTGTCGCCTCCGGCTGGTGTCCGCAGGTCGGGCAGGCGTTGCCGCGTACTCGTCGGCGTATGGTCCGGTGTCGGGAGGCTTGCCCGGCGAGGGCTGCCGTTAGCAGCGCCGCACCGGCCAGCATGATCGAACCGGTCGTGGCGGCGAGTGCCGCCGGAGTAGGCCCGCCGCCGTGGCTGCCCCAGATTCCCTGGCTGAGCTGGTTGGCGCCGAGCAGGCCGGCCGGTGTGGCGAGGAGCAGGGTCGCCCAGAGGCCGGCGTCGTCGGCTCGCAGGGCGCGGCCGATGCCGACGAGTAGGACCAGTGCGAACATCAGCCCACCGGCCATCGCCAACAGCTCGGGAGTCGAGCTGTACGAGGTGAACATATTTCCGCCGTTCTCAGCGGCGCTGAATGCCACGGACAAGGCTGCTACACAGCCGGCCGTGAGCAGCGGCAGGCTACGTGCTACCCAGCCGGGGTGGGAGGGCAGCGCGAGGGTGGCCAGGCCAAGCGCGACGGCGGGAAGCAGCACGAACAGCGGCGGCCGGGGTTGTCCGATGAGAGCAGCAACGAGTGGCACGGCGACAGTCAGCAGGAGACCACCGGCCGCAGCGGTGCGGGTCCAGGCCCCGGGTAGCGCGGTGGCGGTGAGGCCGACGATCAGCCAGCCCAGCCAGATGGCAGCGCCGAGAGTCTGGAAGGGACCAACCGGGTCCAGCCTGGCGAAGTAGGGGTCTTCGAACTCGACCTGCAGGAGCAGGAAGGTCGCGACCGCGACGAGGGTGTTCAGCGCGGCGGTCGCGGCTAGGGGGAAGGCCGCGGCCAGCCCAAAGGCGCCGTACCCGCGCAGTCGCTCCCGGAGTCCGGCACCGAGGAGGTCGAGGGCGTCGTGTGGGGAGGGCCAGCGTCGCCCTGGTCTGACCGTGTCGAGGTACGTTGCGACGATCTCGTCGCCTCGCTCGGCCTGGTAGTCACCCGGGTAGGCCCGCAGCAGTCGCCGGTAGCGGGACTCCAGCGGTGATCCGGCTTGCTCCGGCGCGGGGTTGGGCTGGTTCATGCCAGGCCTCCGGTCGGTCGTAGGGTGGGGCGGGCGATCGCCCCCGGGAGGTTGACAGGGGCGCGTGAGGTGCCGCCGGCGGCGGGGATGCCTGCGGGCCGAATCCGTAGCCGTTGGCTGGCGGCCTCGACGTTGCGGCGCAGTCGCTCGGTCTCCGCGGTGAGCACGGACCGGCCCGCTTCGGTGAGCCGGTAGTAGCGGCGCAGCCGTCCCTCGACGACCTCCTCGTGGTCCCGCTCGACCAGCCCTTCGTCGGTGAGGCGATCAAGCGCGCCGTAGAGGGTGCCGGGCCGCAGCGCCAGCCGACCGCCGGAGAGCGCGGCGACGTCGCTGATGATGCCGTAACCGTGCATGGGCTCTCGCGCAAGCGCGGTAAGAATCAGGAAGGTGGGCTCCCGAAGCGGCGTGGGTGTGGCCATGGCCTCAATATACCGGTGATGAAGCTATATCGGTGGCCAGGCGGTGAGAAACGCCGCCCCAGTCCTAGCTTGCAGGGGATGGAGATCCTTTGTGCTGGTTATCGGAGGGGTTGCCCAGCTCCGGTCACAGCCTGAAGCTCCTGATTTCAGATACCGATCTGGGCGGGGCCGACGATGGCGCGTAGCCAGTTGATGAAGGTGGTCCAGCCGCCGGTGAGCAGGGCGAGTCCGATGGTGATGAGTAGTAGTCCGCCGATGCGGGTTATCCATTGGTGGTGACGCCGCACGGTGGCGGTCAGCGTCAGGACGCGGCGTAGGCCGAGGCCGACGCCGACGAAGGGCAGTCCGAGGCCGAGGCCGAGGCAGTAGGCGGTGGCGAGCGCGGCGGCGCGGCCGGTGGTGCCGTCGGTGACGGCAAGGGCCAGTACCGCGCCGAGGGTCGGTGAGACGCACGGGGTCCAGGACAGCCCGAATGTGGCGCCGAGCAGGGGGGCGCCAGCCAGGCCGGCGGCGGGTAGCCGGTTGATGCGGGCTTGGCGTTGCAGGGCGGGGATGAGTCCGAGGTAGCCGGCGCCGAGGACGATGACGATGGCTCCGGCGATCATTTCGATGGTGCGGGCGTTGACCAGCAGCGTCCGGCCGACGGCGGTAAACGCGATAGTGATGGTGACGAACACAATGGTGAACCCTGCGGTGAAGCCGGCGGTGCCGAGCAGGACCTGGCGTCGGGCCGCTGAGGGGGACTTGGTGCCGGTCGCCTTGGCGGTGGCGACGGTGCCGGCGGGCGCTGAGCCGGGGTCCGGTGGTGCGGTGTCGCGTTGATGGGCTGCGCGGAGGTCGTCGGCAGCGAGATCGGTGACGTAGGAGAGGTAGCCAGGTACCAGGGGTAGCACGCACGGTGACAGGAAACTGACCAGCCCAGCGGTGGCGGCGACCAGGACGGCGAGCAGCAGCGGGCCGGTCGCGGCAATGTCGGCGAGGGTGGATCCCACTGTTGTCAGGCTTTCTCGGCGGCGAGGTCCGTGATGACAGGTTCGAGTTCCGTTCGCACCAGCGCTGTGCGGAACACCACGGCGACGCGACCAGTGCGTATGAACTCACGTCTTGTCCCACAAGAGGAGCACGAGCCGTTTGGTGCCGTGCTGGGCGGCGACGCGTTGGGCGGCGGCCCAGCTCCCGATGCCTCCGGAGTATTGAACGACGTGCAGGTGTTCGTCGGGGCTGTGTGCTCGCCGCGGGTTCGGGGCGTGTGTGGGCATGGGGCTCCGCTTCGGGGTCGTCGGCGGTGGATCCTGATGGGGTGGGTGTTCGTCGTGCCTCTCGGGGCGGACGGAGGGTGAGTGGCGAGCCGGGGGAGGCGAGGGGGCGGCGCGTGAGCGCCCCTCGTCCGGAGCCGGGCGCTCGATGCGCCCTGATCCGGGCACCGCGCGCGGGCGAGCGGTGATGGCTGGCTGGTAGGTGGTCGAGGACGGCGGTCGTCGTCGCTGTTTGGCTATTGCTCGTCGGAGGGCTGGTGGTCTTCGTCGGGCGGTGGGGCCTGGAGGCGAGATTCGGGCGTGCCTGGGGTGTAGGGGGATGCCGGTCGGGGGCCTGGTGTGGCCCCCGACCGGCTGGATCAGGCGGCGAGACGGCTTTCGGGCTCGGACCCGGCGGGTTCGTCGGTGTTGTCCGAGGTGCCGGGCGTCCCCTCGTCCGGTCGGGGCTCGGTCTTGTTGTCGGCGGTGTCGGTGTCGAGTCCGGACAGTGGCTCGTCGGGCTTCGGGGCGGTGATGACGGTCAGGTCGGCGCGCTGCTTGGTGCGGTTGGCGACGGCGTCGATGATGAGCTGTTCGACGTCGCCGACCTGGAAGCCGTTGCAGACGCACCACTGCAACCACTTGGCGACCGCCGGGTCGGGTGCCCGCCAGGAGGATCGGGTGATGGCGCTTTCGTTGGCGGCGGCGATGGCGGCGAGCGAGATGACCGAGTACCGGCCGTCGCTGACACCGCGTGCGGGGACGCGCTTGGTGCCGGGCCGCTTGGTCTTGCCCGGCGACAGGAGTTCGTCGAGCATCTTCCGGCCGCCGTTGATCCAGGTCGAAAGGGTGTAGCCGGAGTCGGCCAGCATCTCCGCGATCAGTTTCGCCGTGCCCTTCGGCGGGGTCTTGGCGGTCAGGAACGTCGTCAGCCATTCACGGCGGACCGTGTTGGCGACCTCCATGGCCTTGTTGTTCTCGATGACCAGTCGCCGTTCGGCCTTCTCCTGCTCCGTCATGGAGCCGCCGCGAGTGGGGGTCACGGCGTAGGAGGGCAGGGCGTGGCCGTGCGCGCGCCAGTCGGTGCAGTAGTAGGTTTCGGTCAGCCGGTCGTCGTAGGTGAGGAACAGCCGCACGGCGTGTCCGGGGCAGCCGCTGTGCCCTTCGGCGTCGAGGCGGTTGCCCTCGGCGTCGCGTAGGTCGCTGACCTCCTTGATCTTGGGGTCGTTGTACCCGGGGTGCTCGGACAGCAGCGTGACCCCGGCGTCGGCAAGCTCGGCGCGTCGGGCGGCCTCTGCTGCGATCGCGGCGCGCGTGCCGCGATACTGCTCGACGGCACGGGCGAAGGCGAACGGCCCGTTCTCGGCCTCGTCCAGCAGCATTTCGACGCATTCGGGTTCGTCGGCGAACTCGGCGAGCACCGCGACCTGGGTGAGGTCGAGCCCGAGGGTCTGCGTGCGCTCGGCAGAGCGCTTGTCCAGGGTGGCGAATTGCCGCCCAGCCCTGATCTGTTCCGGCTGGTAGCCGGTGCGCCGGGCGATGTCCTCGTCATCCATGCCGTCGAGGGCGAGTTGCTGGATGCCTCGGGCCTGCTGGGCTGCGGTGAGTTCGGTGCGGTGGACCTGCCGGAGCATGCTGATGAGCTGTTCCCGGTTGGCGGCCAGGTCGTCACGGATGATGACCTGGATCCACTTCTGCTTTGCCTCGACGGCGGACCAGTACCGCTGCTCGCCGTCGATGATGAGGTACGGGCCTTCGTCGACGAGCCCGAGCGGCGTGACGATGAGCGGCGAGAGGAGGCCGCGAACGCCGTCCTGGTGCAGGTTCTGCACGATGCCGGGCAGGGCCTGCGCGTCGTCGCGGGCGTTGTTGGCATTCGGCTTGATGTTCTTGACTTCGACCATGCGGTGCCGACCGGGCAGCTCGGGCATGTCCTGGGCGTCGTCGGTGGCCTGGGCGCTGGCGTCGGTGTCGGTGTCGGTCGTGACTGCCTCGGCGGCCTCGGGAAGGTTGGTGGCTTCCGGGGAGTCGTCGGGGGCCTCGCTGTCGATCTGCGGTGCGGGTGCGGTTTCCGTAAGCACGGTTCGTGTTCCCTTCGGGTTGCGGGTGTTGTTGGTTGTCCGGGGCGTGTCTGGGGTTGCCGTCCAGAGCGCTCCGGTGGTTCGTGGGGCCGCTGTCGATAGCGGTAGCGGCGGTTTTCGCGCGGATCGCTGTGGAGTTGTCAAGGAACGGTGCTGATCAGTTAGGCGGCGGTGGCGACAGCGGTGAGGTGTGGCCGACCGGGCGGTGACGGCATGGTGCAGTCGGTGCAGGTTCCGCCGTTCCATCGGTGAGGGCTGGCACCGTCGCCTGCCGGGCAGGGCAGGAGCTGGAGGTCAGCGAGGTGTGCGCGGTTGAGGCAGACGGGGCAGAGACCCCAATTGGCGGTTGGCGGGCCGGAGATCGGGGTGTCGCAGTGCCCGCAGCGGCAGCCAGCCTGTCGGAGGGCTTGACCGATGACGTCCGCCGTGGCGATTGCGCGGCGGGCGTCGGCGGCGAGGCCCTTCCATGCGGCGGTCTTCTGCAGGCGCTGCCAGTCCTCGTCGCTCAGGGCGGGACGGGGCAGGGTGGCGGGGTCGTCGGCCTGGGCGTGTAGGTAAGCCTCGACCTCTGCGCGGCCGAACAGGGGGCCGGTCCATTGGAAGGTGCGGGCGAGTACGGATACGAGGTGTCGTGCGTCGGGCTCCGCGAGGTGTCGCGGCAGTGATACGCCGTGAGGCAGCCCGATGAACATGGACATGGTTGCTCCATCGATCGAAGGGGATCGGCATGAGACGGCACGCGAGGATCGAGCGTGTCCGGCGGGGGCACCGGCGAGGTCTTGCCGGTTCGGGCCGCTGCGGGTCGGGTGCCGCTGGTGGCGGCACCCGGCCAGCGGTCAGAGCGTGGCAGCGATCTCCATGGCGCGGATGCCGACGTTTTCCATGTCGAACGCGGTGTCGGGGTCGCTGAAGGTCTGCGCGGCGCTGGTGACTGCGTGCAGCATGCCCCCGGCGGTGCGGTCCCCGCCGTCGATGAAGTGGTTGAGGATCAGGCGCTGCTGGTCCTCGGTGAAGCGAAGTCGCTGCCCGACGACTCGGATGGTGTGGTCGGGGTCGGGAATGCGGCGGCCCGCCTTCTCCTCGATCTCCTCGATCTTCCGGCGGACGTAGTGAACGTCGAGGAAGCGGCGTACGGCGTCGCGGGCCTGCTTGCCGATGAGGCTGAGATTCGCCTCGTGGGTGTCGTTGCTCCACCGGATCGTGCCCTCGTCCATCTTCGCGCCGAGGTGCACCGCGCGCAGGGCATCCTTGGTGATGGTGACGCCGTTGTCGCAGACCTGAACAACGATGCGCGGAGTGATGGTCATCGCGCCCGAGCCGGTTTCGCTGTTGGTGAAGACGAGACCGGCGAAGACAACCGGGTTGTCCGCGCCGGTCGCTCCGGTGAAGGGGCTGCGGTAATTGCGCAGCAGAGTCGGAGCGAGGGTCTTAATGGCCTCGGAGTGAACCCGGACGACCATGCGCCGTTCACTCAGGTCGCACGCAAGGTTTACCCGCAGCCCGGACTCACGGATTCCGGACAGCACGGACATCAGAACGTCGAGGTGGTCGATGATTTTGTATCCGTCGCTGAGGAAGGCGCGCAGAATGCCGCTGCCGTTGCCGTCGGACAGGCAGCGGGCAAGAAATCGCTTGCCGTGCTGAAGGTCGAGCCAGCCGTTGACGTTGGCGTCGTAGAGGTGCAGGGCCTGAGTGCGGGTTTTGCGCAGGTAGCCAGTGGGGATGCCCAGCTTCTCGCCGAGCCCGTTATCACCGATTTCGGTGGGCAGGTACAGCCCGTCGGAGGAGGTGACCCCGGTGTCGGTGAGGATCGGCTCTGCGCCGGTGATACGCAGGTTACCGGCTTCGGCTCGCAACATTCCCGTTCCGGCGACGATGTCGAGCTTGTGCCCCTGCTGCTGGTTGAGGATGGTGGTCAGGTCCGCCAGCGAGGCGTTCCGAGCAGTCAGAGGAATAGCGCTGATCGTGTCACTCACGATGATTCCTTCGGTTGGGTTGTTGGCTATTCGGTCGGGGGTTGCCGCCCCTCCCTCATGTATTTAATGGTACATGACGTCGCCTTTGATGTCTAGTCGGATGGCTCAATCTGTGGGCGCTGGCGACAAGTGGTCCGACCTTGATCCAGGTTCATCTCCGTCATGGCGAGTGATGCGCAAGTGACCGGGAGTTAGCTCGGTCGTTGCATGTTGCCGAGTGCGGCGCGGTCCGCGCATATTCCTGCGGCTCGGAGATTCTTCCCGGCGGCCTGATCTGCGATCGACCATTTTTTGTGGTGGGGGGCAAGCTGGTGTGTGGCTTTCCCCCCACCACAAAAAATGGTTGCCCTTGGGCAGGTTGCTGGGAAGAATCGGACGCTGCTCTGTTCCTTCCCGGAGCCTGCCTCGCCGGCGAGGCGCCGCGGTTCAGCGGCGGGACGCTGACCGGGCCGGAGGCCATCGGCCGCAGGCCGATTTCAGCTGGCGGAAGCGGGAACGCGCCCGTAGCGGACGGGGCTGCGACGGACGATCACCGTTGGCTCGTCAAGCAGCCGGGGTCGCGGACCGGCGATGGGCGGGCCCCCGGGAGCTGCCGCTGTCACTCGCACTGCGCGTGCTCCCGATCGCCCGTGCCTCTTTTGTTGATCCACTCCTGCACGCGACGGCGCTTCCAGTAACGAACCATGCCCGGCCCGGCCGCCGGTTCCTCGTGATCGAAGAAGGGGAGGTAGCCGTCCTCGTGGCGACGCCATGCCATTCGGCTGAGGTCAACGTACCTATCCCATGCGCCTTGGCTGACCTCTAGGATCTTTCGAAACTCGGTGGCGGAGATCAGTTCATCCGGATCGCCGGCGAGGTCCACGTGATGGACGCGTGCTCTGGCGGACTCGACGATCTGCGGCAAGAGGACGTCTCGGACGCGCTTCAACTCTTCGAGGGGAAACCATGACTTCTTGTCTAGCTTGACCGGCGCGGGCCAGCCCGAGCCCTGTCGTCGTTGCTTGGGCGAGGTCTTGAGCCGAACTGTCGCCTCGGACCGACGAGTGAACTCAGCCGCCCCGGCGATGTCGGTGTGCGGCTGGCCACCGATGCTCCGGATTTCCATGGCTGTCCCTGCGCGCGACTGACCGGCGGTTGAAACGACCGGGGGACTTCATCGGTGGACGAAGTGGCAACCCCCCGGTCGCCTGAAACAACCCACAATCCCCACCCCACGTCGCGGACGCCGTGAGGCCGAAGAGATTCTGATGCTAGCAGCCGGCTCTGTGGCTGCCGGGTCACTGGGCTCCGTAGCGGAGCGACATCGTCGGCGCCGCTCAGCTACATCAGGGCGTGACCGCTCGCGTGGCCTTCGCCGGCCGTATCGGCGGGGCAGCGGACGGGCGAAGGTTGGGGCTACCGTTGTTGGAGTGGTGCTGCTCGTTCCCCCGTGCGAGCAGCACCGCCTTCGCTCGGCCTGACTGCTAAGGCGTGTTTCATAAGCCGGTCAGAGCCACTCGGTGATGATCGTGATGGTTAGGACGGCTTGGAAGCGGACTGCGAGCTTTTCGTAGCGGGTGGCGACGCCGCGGTGGCGTTTGAGTCGGTTGATGCCGTTCTCGACGGCGTGGCGTAGCCGGTAGAGATCCTTGTCGAAGGCGGGTGGGCGTCCGCCCTTGGATCCTTTGGCTTTGCGGTGGGCGTCTTGGTCGCTCTTGCTGGGGATGCAGGTCTTGATCCCGCGTGAGCGCAGGTATCGGCGGTTGCCGCGGCTGGTGTAGGCCTTGTCGGCCAGGACCAGGTCGGGGCAGGTGCGGGGCCGGCCGACGCCGAGGCGGGTCACGCGGATGCGGCGCAGGACGGGGATGAACTGCGGGCTGTCACCGCGGTGCCCGGCGGTCACGGTCAGGGAGAGGACTTTCTGGCCCTGTTCGCAGGCCAGGTGGGTTTTGGTGGTCAGGCCGCCGCGTGATCGGCCCAGCGCGTGGTCCGCGGGCTCGTCGTGCACCCCGCCGGGCGGTTCCTTCTGCAGATGCCCGTCGGTGCGGGCACCCGCGGCGTGCTGGTGCGCGCGGCTGGTCATCGAGTCCACGCTGACCGTCCAACCGATCCGGCCCTGCCTGTCACCGGCGGCCTGCAACGCTGACAGGATCTTGTCCCACGTGCCGTCGCGCTGCCACCGCCGGAACAGGCCGTAGACGGTCGGCCAGGGCCCGTACTCGGCCGGCACGTCCCGCCACGGGGCGCCGATCCGGATCCGCCACCGGATCCCGTCGATGAGCTGCCGTTTTTCCCATTTCGGCGGACGACCCGTGGCCGACGGTGCAGGCAACAGGGGAGCCAGAACAGCCCACTGCCCGTCGGTCAGGTCATGCCGCCTCGTCACCGCTACGCTGGCCACGAGGTCTCCGGTATGAAGTTCTTGCTTGGTCGCAGAACCAGATACCGGAGACCTCTTCAGCTATCGATCACCGCCACGCCGTGGCCTCGACACCGCCAGCCTGACTTACGAAACACGCCTTAGGCGGGCTCACGGCTGGTCATCGGCGGATGTACGGCGGCACCGCTACAGTGGTCGTTGCCGACACGGGCTTGTTCCGGGTCGGGCTTCTGGATGGTGGCCGGGGCTTGCCGCCACTCGTTCTGCGGGTGGATTGCCCCGGCCATCGCTATGTGACCGCCGGAGGGGCCGTGCAGACCTGGACCGTGGACGGCGTGACGGTCACCAACCGTGCCGGGGCCGCCGAGCGTACGGGCCTGTCGGTCAATACGGTGGCCGAGTACGCCTCGCCGTACGGCCGGGCCCGCTACGGCTGGCCGGATCCACTGCCGGAGCGGGTGGACGGCCAGGAGGTGTACGCCTTGGCCGACCTCGACGCGTTCACGGCCGAGCGGGGCCGCCCGGGTCGGCCGCCGCTCGCGCAGGTCGAGAAGGAGCCGACCGGCGGTGACTTCGGTGTCGACGCCGACAGCAGCGTCAGCCAGGACGCGTTGATCGGTGTTGGCGCGTTCGCCCGGATGCTCGGCCTGCAGCCGGACACTGTCAAGGGCTACGCGCAGGATTCAAGGGACGCCTGGGACCGTGGCGAGGACGGTTACCTGCTGCGGCCCGACGAGATCAGGGTCGGGCCGCAGCGCACGACCTATCGGTGGCGGCAGTCCAGGGCGAGCGCGTATGCGGCGGCGAGGCCGCGGCGCAAGGGTGGTCGCACGGCGGGTCCGCGTCCTACCGCCGCGGATGTGCAGCAGGTCATCGACGACGCCGGGCCGGGGCGCCGGCCGACGGTGCGGGCGATCGCTGCGGCGCTGTCGGAGCGGTTCGGTGAGGTCAGCCCTCAGGTTGTGCAGCGCCGGTTGCGCGGGCTGCCGGCCCGGCCGGCCGGCGAGGACTGAGCCGGCTCGGAGCCTCGCCGGCCGGGCGATTCACCCGTCGAACAGTGTGAGCTGGGCCGGGTCAACTTTCCGCGGGCGGCTGCCGCGCCTCGACCGGGATGGGTGTTGCGGCTGGGCAGACGGGGCCGGCTGGTGGCCGGTGGTCGGCGCGGGCGAGCACGGTGGCGGCGACGCCCTCGATGAGCCAGGCGGCCCGCCGGTCGTCGTGCGGGCGGGCTCGGCCCTGGCGGCGCAGCGCCTGCAGGGCCGAGCGGATCCGCCGCTTGTACTGCTCCTGCCCGTCCTGGATGACCCGGCGCCCGTCGGCCCGGTCCGCGAGGCCGGCCTGCTCGGCGAGCTGGTAGAGCTCCGGCAGCCGGTAGCAGCCGGACTCCAGCGTGCGCAGCAGGTCCGCCGCGGTGCGCAGCGGGCTCATGCGGGGGCCCTCGTGAGGTCCGGGACCTTCGGGTACGGCCCGAACGGCAGGACCGCGTCGTCGGCGAGGTCGGCCCAGTCCGCCCGCAGCTCCCGGTTGATCGTCACCGGCTTCAGCTCGATCTTGAACTGTTTGGCCTGCTTGCGGGTGCCGAGGGGCTTGAGGTAGCGCAGGCAGCCGAGGTGGCGGATCAGGCTGACGCCGACGGTGGGGTCGTCGCGGACCGCGTCGCGCAGCCAGTCCGCCGGCCGTTCCCCGGCGCGCATCGGGCGGGCGCCGTACTGGTCGACCAGGCGCCGCTCGGCCGCCTCGTGCCCGGAGCGCTGCCGGCGGATCTTCTGCATCGTGACGCCGTTAAGGAACGTGCCGTCGGGCAGTTGCCACTGGGTGCGGCGTTCGCTTCGCCCGGCGACCAGGTAGCCGCCGGCCTGGTAGATGTAGCCGACGTGCCCGGGGAAGATCACCCGCCCGGTCGCGTCGACGCGGGGGCACGGGTCGGCGAAGGACAGCACGGCCTGCACGCCGGCGGCGAACAGCAGTTCGCGGCAGCGGGCGTCGAACCAGCTCTCGACGTTCCCGGGCTCGTCCTCGGCGATCACGAACCGGCCGCATTCCAGCGACTCGACGCCCGGCTCCAGCTCGGGATAGGCCAGCCGCAGAGCGTCCTTGCTGGTGACGCAGTAGGCGGAGACGCCGACCAGGGCGTCGGCGCGGTAGAGCCCGAAGCGGCGGCGGCAGGCGACGTGCGACCCGCTGTAGTGGCGCGGGATCACGAAGGCCGCGGCGGTGGACCGGTCGATGGGCCGCACCTCGTAGCGGTCGGTGCGCAGCCGGTCCTCGGGAGCGGCGAGGCTCCACTTCTGCTGGCGTGTGGCGGTCCAGCGCTGGCACCACAGCGACGACGGGTCGAACTCCAGCATCGGCTGTCGGGCCGGGCGGCGACGGCGCGCCCTGCGGGGCGCGGCGGCCGGGGCCGCTGTCGGGGTCGGGTCGGCCAGAGGAATGGGGATGGTCAGTTGGTCCACAGGGATCACCAGGTCTGGCAGGGCCGCAGGACGGCGGCGGGGGCGCGGGGTGGAAGGTGCGGCCGGCTGGTCGGGCGGAATCTGATCACGCATCCGACCAGCCGACGCGGGCAACGGGCGAGGCCCGTTCAGATCGCGACGTCCGCCGGGATCTCGGCCGGGGTGGCGGGGCAGTCCCCGCACAGCGGCGTGTAGCACTCCACCGCCTGGCACGGCTCGTCCCGGTCGGGGAAGCCGCACCGGCTCAGGTGTCCGCACTGCTCGCGCCGGTGCAGGTGCGCGTCGAGGTAGGCGCCGCCCGAGCCGAAGACGGCGATGGACTCCTGACAGGACAGGACAGGTAGCAGCGGCAGCGGCAGATCCTCACCGGGGCCGACGGCCAGCGGCGCCGGCCGAAGCTCACCGGCGATCAGCACCTCGATCGTGGCCAGGACGAGACGGTCCAGCGGCACCCAGCAGGATCGGGGCTGCCCGTCGCGGGTGCGCCGTCGGGCGCCCGAGCGGTTGAGGACCCAGCCGCGCAGGGCGGTGAACCCGGTGGCGTCCGGCACGGCGAGGCGGTTGGTGACGTGTAGTCGGTAGCCAGCCGGGCGGGAGAGGTCGACCAGGTGTCCGATGTCGACGACGCCGCCGGGTGCACGACCAGGGAGGATCCGGCCGGTGGGATGGGGTGCGCGATCAAGGGTTCTCCTCGGGGTGCGTCAGGTTTCTGGTGGAGTCCGGGTTGTCGACCCTCGCACACCCATAATGATACCCCTTAAGCTGCGTGAAAGGTGTCTCGAAGGGTCTACGAACCTGGGCAAACGCTCACCGCGCGCCGAGGGCGTCGAGCTGGCGGGGCAGGTCGAGGTGGGGAACCCAGCGCCACAGCTCGTCGAAGGTGGGGGCGCCGCTTGGTGGCGCCGGCGACGGCGACCGCGAGGTAGAACTCGGTCGTGGGATACGGCGGCGCGGCGCGCTGCAGCACGAGGCGGGGCGCGCCGTCGACCGTCTCGATGGTGCCGCCCCGGGTGCCTGCTGGGCGGTGAGCGGCTCCAACATCTCGGCAGGGGATCCGGCGGCGATCGCGCGTAGCGACCGCCACACGTCTCGGCCCTTGTCGGCCGGGTCGGGGCCGAGCCCTCCAGCCGCGGCCGGTGCTGAGGCGCCGGTCGCCGCGACGGCGGTAGATGCACCGCACCTCGTACAGCTCGGCCGGGCGGCGTCCAGCTAGGCGGCGGCCTGCGCGACGGCCTCGCCCGGGGCCGGCGCTGCGGGCGACCTGCTCGGCGGTGCGGTCGCCGAAGAGCATCGTGCGCGGGTTGATGGCCCGGGCGTTGCGTTCCAGGCTGACCGCCGCGCGGACCTGGCCGGGATCGGCGGACCAGCGGCGGATCATCCGGGCGATGTCCGGACCGGCCTGGTGGGGGCTCCGACGCAGCCCGCCCGACCGACCAAACAACTCTAGCAGTTGATCTAGGCCGGCCCCTGCGCCTGCCCGAACCCGCTGACTGACGTCGCCTGAACTGGTTCAACAGCGACGCCGCCGGGCGGACCGGTCGTACAGTGCGGGGGTGACTATCGCCTACGACTGGGGCGTTGACCAGCCGCCAGATCCGGCCGCTGAGGATGCGGGCGCGGCGGCTGGGCTCGGCCCGGAGGAGCTGCCGGAGGTGCGGGAGCTGGTCGCGCGGGGCTGGCAGTTGGCCCCCGACGCGCCGCTGTACGCGTTCCTGCCGGCGGTGTGGCCGCGCGAGCTGCGTACCTGGGTGCCGGACCGGGCCACCCGCTACGACACGTGGTACGAGCAGGAGCCGAAGACGCACGCCGTTCTGCGTACGGAAACCCGCGAGGCCGGTCCGGCGATGATGGCGGAGATCGACGACGACCATGACTGGGCCTTGGCCAGGGTCGGTATCAGCGGGCGCCCCCGGGGGCGTCTCTGGCTGCTCAAGCCGCCGCCCGGGTACGACAGCGTGGACGCCGTCCTCGACCAGGTGTGGCACCGCGCGCAGCAGCAGGGCATCGAGCTGACGCTGAGCGAGCCGTTCGTGCAGTTGACCGGGCGCACCGTGCGCGGCGAGGCCCCGCCGCCATGACTAACGCCGTGTGCCTTGCGGCAGGAGGCGTCATCTTGCTGGTGTGATGCCGCCGGCATCATGCAGAGCCGGGTGGCCGCGAAGGCGGCACCCGGCTCTGCGTCGGTGATGGTTCAGGCCCAGGGGACTTGGTAGTAGCGGCAGCCGGGGCTGACGGTGCACTGGTTCCAGCGGCCGGTATGGATGGTCGGGGCGTAGAACAGCTGCGAGTAGCCGAAGGCGAAGAACGAGCCGTAGTTGTCGTCGTGGTACTTGCCGCTGCCGGCGGTGAGCTGGCTGTTGTAGTAGTAGCCGGTGGTGCTGGGTTTGTCGCTGCGCCAGCTGCCGGAGCTGACGTTGGCGAAGTAGAACGGGTTCTGCCCGCAGTAGCCGTCCGGGCCGGTGACGTTGGTCCGGCAGTTGTTGGTGAACTCCTGCGGCTGCATCTGCGGGCCGTAGTCCCAGATCAGTGTGTTGCGCCACCGCGGCCGGGTGCCCTCGAACGCCTGGCGGACGATGAAGTCGAACGCGCCGATGACTCCGGCGGCGTTGCCGTAGGCGGCGTTGCCCTTGACCTCGGCGATGTAGTTGCCGCCCACGGTGCGCCCGCACACCGATCCGGACTCGCACCAGCTGTCGTAGTCGTCGGCGGCGATGCCCACCCGGTCGGCGACCGACGTGGTCTGCTGGAAGTCGTCGGCCACGACCGTGGTGGTCGGCTTGCCGCTCGCGCCGGCGGTGGTCAACGCCCCACCCATGCACGTCCAGGACGCCGGGCGCTGCGTCTTGGCCTGCGCCACGCAGGACTGCAACCCGGTTCCGGCCGGGCCGGTCAGGCCCTGCCACGACGGCGCGGCCGACGCCGCGCCGGGCGGGACCGCCGCGATCGACACGACGGCTAGCCCGCCGGCGAGTAGTGCTCTGGTGATCCTCATGAGACCTCCCCTAAGGCTCCTCGGTTACAACCAGACACCGCACCGTAACCATCGGTGCCGATCGACAACAAGGATCGATAGCGGCAGATCCTGCAACTTTCACCACCGACGACCGAGCGGGTCGTCGCGCTGACATATGCCGATCCGTCCGTCACGCCGGCACCTGCCCGGACCAGGTGTTTCACGCCTGCCTTAAACAGCCACCCGTCACTACGTCGCCTGCCCCGGGCTGCGACCAGGCCCGGCCTGCCGGGTCATGCACCACGGGCAGAGCACCAGGACCGCGGCGACCGGGACGGCGAAGGCTTCGCCGCACACCGTGCGTCGGCGCCGGAATCCGGTCATCGGCGGGCGCCGGCGGTGATCCGGAGGTCCCAGCCGGGCGGGTCGTCCTCGTCGTTGGGGACGAGTCTGGTGTCGAACCATGCGGCGTCGGGTCGTCCTGCCTGTTCCCAGTGGTGCAGCCAGGTCCGCAGCGCGGTCAGGGACGGGGATCCCGGGGCGTCGGCGAGGATCGTGCCGTCGGTGAGGACGACCGCGGCGGTGGTCGCGGTGGTGTGCCCGATGCCGCGTGCGCCGTCGCGCAGGGCGACGAAGGTGCGGTGCGGGCCGCCGGCGATGACGGAGTAGGCCGTCCAGGACAGCCAGTCCAGGGGCGCGCGGTGGTAGGTCTCGGTGTGGCCGGGGTTGAGCAGCAGGTGCAGGGCGGTGCGGGCGCCGGTGTGGTGCGGGTCGTCGTGCTCGCGCCAGCCGATGGATATCCATGCCGGTTGCGGCTGGTCGGTGTGGTGGTCCACCCAGCGTCCGGGCAGGGTCAGGGCGTCGTCGACGGCGATGGTGGTGCTCTGGGCGTAGCCACCGAAGGTGACGGTCTCGACGTGCGGTTGTGCCGCGGTCAGGGTGATGGTGGCGATCAGGGTGGTGGACGGCTGGACGGCGATGGGCAGGCAGGCCACGATCCGGCCGTCCGGGGTGAGTTGATCCACCCACGCCCGGGGCAGCCGTGGGGGTGCGCACCAGGCTGCGATGCGCTGGTAGGGGGCGTGCGGCGGGTAGCCGTTCATGCCGTCGGCGGGGTGGCAGGTGATCGTGGTGACGCCGCGTCGGCCGTGCAGCCGGTTCGCCCATGTGACGAGGTGGTCGCTGATGTCGATGCTGGTGACGCGCCCCGACGCGCTGGCTCGGGCGGCGAGCAGCGCGCCGGAGTATCCGGTGCCGGTGCCGATCTCCAGCACGTGGTCGCCGTCGCGGACCTTCAGGGCGGTCACGTCGCGTTGGATGGCTTCCGGCGCGGACCGGTGCAGGGTTTCACCGCGCTCCTCGTTGTGAACGTAGTAGGACTCGGAGACGCTGCTGAGCGGCGGATCGGTGATGGTCACAGGTACTCCTTCCGGAATGGACGATGGCGTGGGCCGGGCGGTTTCAATTGATCGGGGTGCGGATCTGGTCCGACTTCCGTGCCGGGTCGAGGGGCTGGCCTTTGACCGGCGTAGGTCGCTGCGGTGGTCGACCGCGTCGGCGGCCCGCCCGGGTGTCGGTGCCCGGTTAGAACAGGCGAGGCTGTACGTCGGTGTGGCGGGTGCCGGGAGTTACCGGGATTCCGGCTCGCCGGATGAGCTGTGCCAGGGACGGTGGTGTGTCCCACAGCCGGGCGGCGAGTTCTGGCAGCAGGAGGGCGGCTGCGGTGGCGTCCCATAAAGCCCGGTGCGGCCGGCTACCGGCCGCGGCCGTGTCGACGCGGGTTGTCAGGCCGAGCCGGTCGATGACGGTGGTCAGGCTGTGCCCGGCGCCGGCGGCGATTGCGCGCGACAGGCGCAGGGTGTCCAGGAGGCCGGCTGGGCGCAGGCGGGGTAGCTGTCGCCGCAGCAGACGCCAGTCGACGGCCACGTGATGGCCGATGAGGTACCGGCCGGTAACCCGGTCGGTCACGTCACGTTCGAGGTCGGCGAGGGTCGGTGCCGCGCGCAGGGCGGCCCGGCTCACGCCGGGTGGCAGCCGGGTCCGGTAATCCAGTGGGCGGGCGGGATTGACCAGCGTGGCGAGAGCCGCGTCTGGTTGTGGCGTGCCGTGGTGCAGGGGGACGAGAGCGATTTCGAGGATGGCCTCCTCGTCCCGGTCCTGCCCTCCGGTGCCTTCCAGGTCGACACCGACCAGAGCGGCGTTGGTCCAGCAGGTCGCGGTGTCGCTCATCGGCGGTTCTCGTTCCGGTGAGATGCGGTCGGCGGTCCTTCGTGCTCCCCGCCCTGCACGGGGGCGGTGACTGCGGGCGGCTGGCGTATGGCGGGTGTGCGCTCGGCGGAGGCGCAGGGCGGCGGGTCGGTCTGGTCGAGTCGGTCCGGGGCGCGCCGCCAGGGCAGGAACGCCACGCTGGTGAGGGTGAGCGCGGCGGTTGCGGTGATGGCGGTGCGGGCATCAGTAGCGGCGACGATGATGCCCGTGGCCAGGACGAAGACGGGCTGGGTCAGTTTCGAGGTGATCGACCAGGCCGTGATCACCCGTGACATCCGCTGCGCGGTGGTGTGGTTCGCGCGGTAGCCGGCGAAGACGGGGTTGAATGAGCCGGCGAAGAACAGCAGCAGTGTCTCCGCGATCACGATCACGACCAGCCCGGGGGTGCCGGGCGGGGCGGCGGGGATGAGGCCCATCCACAGGGCGCGGCCGGCTCCGGTGGCCAGCAGGACCGGCCGCAGACCGTAGTGGCGCACCAGCGGTCCGGCGGCGTGGGAGCCGAGGATGCCGCCGAGGCAGGGCAGTCCGAACGCCAGACCGTACTGCCATGGCGGCAGGTGCAGGTCGCGGAGCATGTACACCGCGACGACCGGGGCGGCGGCCATGATGCCACCCCCGAAGATCACCGCATTGACCAGCAGCGCACGCAGCCCGCCATGACCGAGGATGTACCGCCAGCCCTTGACGGCCTCCCGCGCCCGGCTTGCCCTCGCGGGCCGTACCGGTGGCGGTGGCTCCGGACTGCGCAGCCGGCGAACAGCGACGGCGGACAGCAGGAAGCTGCCGGCGTCCACGGCGACGGACGCGGTGGCGCCGAGCCACGACACCAGGACACCGCCGGCGGGCGAGCCGGCGCTATGGGCCATCCACTGAGACGTCTCGAACCGCCCGTAGACGGTGACCCGATGCGCGGCGGGCACCAGATCCCGCAGGTGGGCGCCGCTGGCAGCGGCGAACACGATGCCGCCCGCCGTCTGCGCCACGGCGACCACGCACAACTGCCCGTAGGTGAGCCGGCCGAGCAGCGCGGCAGCGGGAACGCTGGCCAGGGCCGCGAACCGCAGAACGTCCGCGCCGATCATGACCGGCCGTTTCGGGCGAAACTCCACCCACGGCCCCAGGGGCAGCGCGACGACGGCGCTGGCGACACCGGACGCCACCGCGAGAAGCGACACCTGCAGCGCGGAGCAGTCCAGCAGCACAACCGCGACCAGCGGCAGGGCGCCGGCACCCACGGCGGAGCCCAGCTCACTGATCGAGTACGCCTGCCACAGGCGACGCACATCCGCGCCCCACGCCCGTGCCGCCCAGGCACCAGCCAGCCGCCGGGCTGTGGTCTGTCCCCGTGGGCGGGTCTGAGCGTGTTGAGGCACGGCCTGAGTCCGCACGTGATGTCAGCAGACCGCTGCGGTGGGGGCAGCGGCCTAGTTGGTTTTGCGGGCGCAGTGCCGGCAACGCTGTGGGCAGGGCGTCTGCGGTGTCGCGGTGGTGAGGCCGCTGGTGTGCAGGATGGTGGTGACCGTTTGCTCGACGGTGCTGGTTTCGCCGATGACGGTTTCGCCGGGAACGTCGAGCAGGTCGCGGTGGGTGTACCAGCGGCGCATCTCGTCGGGGGTGACGGGGATGGGCTCGTCGCGGTTGAGGTGGCGGCGGACGGTTTCGTCGAAGGACACGTCCAGGTAGAACACGGCTACCGGTCCGGGATGCCAGTCGATGAGGTGGTGCAGGACGGTGGCGTAGCGCTCGGTGTGCAGGATGCCTTCGACGATGACGTGGTAGCCCAGGTCGAGGGCGGTGCGGGCGGTTGCGGTGATGAACGTCGGGGCGACCGGTTGGATGTGGGCGCTGTCGTGTTCCCTGAGCAGGGTTCTCCGCAGGTAGTCCTGCTCCAAGAGGGCGGCTCCGCGACCGAAGCGCCGCCGAGTCTCGCGGGCGGCCGTGGTCTTTCCGCTGCCGGAGTTACCCCGAATGATCACCAACGTCGGCGGCCCCGGGGAATCGCGTTGGATGCGCGACAGATCGGCGGTCACTGCGGCTGCTCCGGAGCGGACCAGGTGACGGTTATCGCGGCGTGGCGGCGGGTGACGAGCAGTTGGGATCCATCGGGTGTGGGCGGGTGGGTGCCGGTGGGGTGCACGGTGATGGTCGGGCCGGGGCCGTGTCGGTGGTGGTGGTCCCAGACCGTGATGAGGTCGAGCATGTCGGCGGTCAGGGTGTCGGCGTCGGGTCCGAAGCCGTGGGCGCCGAACTGCCAGGTGGTGTCGTCGAGTGTGCGCATCGCGAGGTAGGCGAAGCTGCCGGTGGTGAGCAGGGTCGGGCAGACGAACCGGTCTTGCGGGTCGACCAGGCCCGCGGCGCGTTCGCGGTCGACGGTGAGCGTGCCGAAGGGCCGGGGCTGGCTGGCCAGCCACAGGTGCAGCGACTCGAACGAAGACCCGTCACTGATGGCGATGGTGACCGGCGACCAGGCGTCCAGCCGGCGCGTGTGTAGCGCCGCGGTGAGGGCGTCCCGGCTCACCTCGGTGCTGGTGTCGTCCAGGTGCACGACGATGTCGTCGCCGCGCAGGGCCAGGCGGCGGGTGGGATGGCGTCCGTCGCCCTGCATCGGCACGAACCCGCACTGCAGCGCCGCAGTGGCCCGAAGATGATCCTCGTGGCGTCGCAGGGTGAGGCACCGGGTCATGCCGCGTATCCGCAGCGGCACGAGGAGCGCACCGGCCGGGGCGAGCTGGTCGAGCCAGGCCGGTGCAACATCCGGTGTCTCCACGGTGACGATGATGGCGTCATACGGGGCGCCGGGCTGGTGTCCGTACTCGCCGTCACCGTGTACGACCGTCACCTGCCGGTAGCCGGCATGGTCCAGGCCGGTGCGGGCGCGGTCGATGACGTCGGCGTCGATGTCGACGGTGACGACCATGCCGTCCGGGCCGACGACGTCGGCGATCAGCGCGGCGTTGTAGCCACCGGAGCCGATCTCAAGAACCCGGGCGCCGGGCCGCAGCCCGGCCTGTTCCAGCATGTACGCCTGCAGCCACGGCGCGGAGATCGAACTCGTCGCCCGCCCGTCCCGGTCGCGTCTGGTGATGACCACATCATCGGCGTACGCGGCGTCGACGCTGACGCCGTCGGTGGCGAACAGATGTCGAGGCACCCGGCGAAACGCCGCCTCCACCGCCGGCGAGGTGATCCTCCGGCCGGCAACGAGCCGGTCGGCGAGCCGGGCACGGGCCTCATCGGCGGAGCTGGTGTCGAGCACGGAACCAACCATGGTCTGACCTCCTGTAGGTAGGCATCAGGGGGATGTGAAGGCGCGGACCGACAATATTGGGCGCATGCGACAAAACATGCCGGGCATGGAGTCGCTCTTGGAAGGCGTCGGCCCCTGCACCGTCGCCCTACCGGGAAGGCTGGCTGCCAACACGAGCCTTGCCGTCGCGCAGGATGTGAAGTCGGTGGGAACTTCGGCATTCCGTGCATGGCCCAGAATTTCGATAGCGCTCCTGCAAGGTGTGCGTCATGTTGGCAGTGTTCTCGGAAAAGGACTCAACGGTTGGCTTGGTTGTTGCGTATCACGGTTTCGGCGAGGTTGAGTGCCGACGAGAGGGTGCGGTGGGCGGTTTTCGGGAGTTGTCCAATGCCGAGGCCGCTTGCGCTGATCATCTGTCTAAGCATTCGGTAGTGTTCGGGGTCAACGGCTGGGTGGTTGAGGAGATCACGCGCCGCGTTGGCGTCCTGTTCCTGGATTACCTCTGCGGCTAGACGATCGATCAGGCCGGCTGCGGCGGTCGTGGGAAGGTTAGGGGCGAGGTCGAGGGCGGTGAGGATTAGTACTCCAGCCGGGGATGTTGACCTTGGCTGAGCTGGGGCTTGGTGTGGTGTGTGAACGGGTGCAGCCACCGTCGATCATGGGCGGTTGTGTG
>NZ_VISU01000048.1:0-20733 GCF_007827625.1 Micromonospora sp. CNZ297
CACCCGCCAGACGCAACCAGCCGAGCCACCTATCGCCACCCCTGCGCCAGCCGGCAGCAGGTAACCACCGCTCCATCAAAGCGGGGGGAACTCACGGAACGTTGCGACAGGCGCAGTCCGGCGTCGTCCATCTTTACGATCAGGGCCACCACGCCGTATACCAGGACGGTTATGACGACGGCGACGACAGCCAGGATCGCCAGGCGGGACCAGAACGCCTCATCGATCACCTCGTTCAGGGTGATGACCATGATCTCCGCCGAGAGGATCAGGTCGGTCCGTACCGCCCCGGACACCAGTGTCGTCTCGTCCTGCACCTTCTCCTCGCCCGCGCCGTGGGCATCGTGATGGGCGATCTTGGCCCACACCTTCTCCGCGCCTTCGTAACAGAGGTAGGCGCCGCCGAGCATGAGGATCGGAGTGAGCAGCCAGGGCACGAACTGACTGAGCAGCAGCACCGCCGGCAGGATGATGAAGAACTTGTTGCGCAGCGACCCCAGGGCAATGCGCTTGATAATCGGCAACTCACGCTCGGCCGCCAGGCTCCGTACGTACTGCGGCGTGACGGCAGCATCGTCGACGACGACGCCCGCAGCCTTGGCGCCGGCCTTCGCGGCGGCCGCCCCGATGTCATCGATCGACGCGGCAGCGGCTCGGGCCAGCACCGCCACGTCATCCAGCAGGGCTACGAGTCCACCGGCCAAGGGAGGGGTCCTTCCAGGGTTGCGCAGAGTTCGAACTGGCCCATTCTCGCTCAGGTCCTTGCGCGCGGCACGCCACCGCCCGGGTCTTATATCGGGCGAGAGCTCGACCCAGTACGTGGCCGTAGAAGTACCTGCGTGTACTTCTGCCTCCAGTTCGCGGGTAAGGCCGTGTTCGGCGAGCAGTTCGGCGAGGTCTCCGGCGGCGAGTTCGTTGCCGGCGTCCAGGCGTTTGCGGTGCAGGCCGATGGCCTCCTCGATGCGACCGTGTTCGGCGAGCAACTTGGCCACACTTGCGGCAGCGCCCACCGCCGCCCCGACGGCGCTCGAAGGACCCACAATCGCCGGGTGCGACGCCAAACTGGCGCGCTACCGGGCGGCGCTCGACGCCGACGCCGACCCAGGCGTCGTTGCCGGCTGGATCGCCGAGACCCAGGCAGAACGCGAACACGCCGAACGGCACCAGCACACGCCAGCCGAAGAGAAGACCAACGCCCCTGCCCGCTACAGCGAGGAGCAGATCATCGCCGTCGTCGAGGAACTCGGAGACCTCGTGGCCGCCCTACGGAACGCACAGCCGGAACACAAACTGGAGGTCTACCGCAGCCCGTTACAAGATCATCCGTTGCTTCAGGCTCCGCCGGAGGCGGATCGCAGAGAAGAGACTCTGTGGCGGCCTGAGGTCTACGACTAACGGTCAAGCTCGGGTTGGCGCCCGCGCGTCACGACGTGCGGGCGAAGTAGCGGTCCTGCGCTACGGACTGCCCCGCAAGTGAGTGGGCAGAAACCGCTGGTTCGGCGACGGGCGACCACGCTACGGTTCGCGGGTGAGCACCCCGCTCCGCGCGACGAGGCAATCGTTCGCGGGTCGCGATCTTCGGCACCGCACCCTGGATGGGCACTCGTTCAAGTTGTGTGACTTCCGTGGCGCCGACCTTCGGGGCGCGTCTCTTCGCGGTGTCAGCTTTGCCGGCTGCGATCTGCGGGGCGCCGACCTGCGTGACACCGACCTGTCCTACGCGCGGTTCGGCTACGTCAGGACGCACGATCCGGAGTACGGACGCACGGACGTCACCGGGGCACGGTGGGACGGAGCCGACCTTCGAGGCGTCACCGCCGAGCGCGTCATTGGGTGGCCGAACGATCTCTAGATTCCGGGGTTACGTCCAGTTGATGTTGGGCCACCGAGCTGTCATCGCGTTCACCCGCCTAACCGCGCTACCCCAGCTAGCTGGCCCTGTTGCTGGACGTGCGCATCGTTGGGTGGCGTTTGACGGCCTAGAACGGATTGAGTAAGGGCTCAGCAATCTCGTGCTGGCTTGGCCGTGACGCCAGCGCGTGGACGCCATCCGCGATGGCCGTCACTACAACTCACGCCATCCTCCTGCCCGGCCAGGGTCGCCCGTCCGGACGAACTCCTCGACGACCTGCCAGGCGCCTTCGAGGTCGAGAATGAAGTCCGCGGCGAACTCGACCAGGTCGTCCAGCACCAGTACCTGCGCATTCATGCTCGCAGGTTCGTCGGCGGCCAGCAGGGATATGGCGTCCTCGCCTGTCATCAGATGGACGACCGCCGCGGACTCCGTGAACCCGAGCGTGAGCACAGGGAAAACATCGCCGGCCCGCACTTCGACGTACCCGCGCCCCTGGGTCCGCAGTCCATCGAACCGCTCGATGAGGCCAGCGATGCCCGAGCGCTCCACCGCTGCGAACGTCCCTGTCGTCGGAGACGTAGCACTCCACGAAATGTTCACCCGGCAACCCCCTCGATGATCACGACGACCCGCGCCCGTAGCTATTTCTCGTAGGGGTCCCAGTGAGCGGCGTAGTGCAGCAGCGAGCGTGCCAGCTCGGGATGGGTCGCCGCCTAGCGATTGTCGAACAGGATCCACTGGTCGAACCCGAAGAAGCCGTCGATGTATCGGGCGACCTGCGCGATGTGCGCATCCAGCCGTATCAGCGATTCGGCGAGACGCTCCGTGTGCAGCAGGTCGGTTATCTCCTGAAGAACGGCTTCATGCGCGGGGGCTCGGTCGAGACTGGCAGGTGATGGGGCGTAACCTGGCAGCTGGGCGTAGCGCTCCAATGCCCGACCCATATCGTGTTCCCCGGGAGCGACAAGCGCCCGTAGCAGCCGGACGTCGTGTGGCCATCGGTGGCTGCCGGGGCCATCGACGGCCAGGTGGGTGGCGAGGTCCGGCAGGCTCACGCCGGGAAACTGGATGGCACCGGTCAGATCCAGGTTCCGGTATAGGTCAGGCGACTGCCAGCACAGGCGGACCGAGAAGGTGCAGTCCGTGCCGGGCGGGGCGAGCCGGACGCTGCGGACGGGAACGCTGTGGCGGAAGACGGTCTCCGACCCGCCCGCGCCGGTGGGCAGCGGCCACGTGTCGTGCAGGAGGAACGCGAGCCGGTCAGGTGAGGCAGACGCCGCGTCGTCATCGACGAAGTAGTACGCGAGATCCACCTCGTCGTCATCGGTGCGAACCCTCAGGGCGTGCTCACCGAGCCGAATGAAGTCGCCCTTGTCGTCGCCCTCCACCCACAGGTACTCGGTCAGCAGCTGCCGCAGCTCGTCCACCGACTCCGGCGGCGGCAGGTTACGCTCCCCGGCCGCCTCAAAGATCGACTCCAAGCCGTACACATCGCCGCCCAGCTCACTGTCGATCCACCCCGTCGGGTCGTCGTGCTTCCAGCCGCGGCGAAACCAGTCGAGCACGTTCGCATCAGGCAGGGTGACAACGCGCTTACTGTATGGAGAATCCTCTCGCCAACGGCACACGAAGTACATGCGCTGACCCTAGGCAGCGGATCCGACAGGATCTTCCCGACCGCACCGAACGGCCGCTCCGGAACCACCACGCGATGACGCACGCTGTGGCGTCGCTTAGCCGGAGGCCGACGCACCTTGCTGGTACTCCGCCCACAACTCCTGCGCCTCGCGCGCCATCACCTGCGCACGGCGCGCCTTCTTCTTGCTGAAGCTTGGCGTGCCCCCGGGCCGTCGCGTCTGCCGCGATCCGCGACCGGACAGTTTCTCGAGCCGTGCCGCCTGATCCTCCAGCGCATACGACAAAATCTTGAGATTGGCGGCCCGGTTACCGGCGACGGCCTCGCGAGCGACCGCGATCGCTTCCTCGCCGAGCGCCAGCGCCTCGACCGTACGGCCGGCGTCGTCCAGCCACACCGCCTGCCGCCGCAGCATCTCCGCGTGTCGCGACAGGATTGCAGGCCGGTCGACCGTCGCTACCTCACGCTGCAGTTCAAGGGTCTCCTCGCCAACGGCCAGGGCCTCGTCGAGCCGGCCGGACCTGGCCAGGCCGTTAGCCAGGTTCAACAGCGACAGCGCCAGGTCCCGCAGGTGTCCGGCCCGGTTGTCCGCAACGAGTTCCCGACGCAACTGCACTGCCTCTGTCGTAAGGGCGAGGCTGGCCTGTCGATCCTCGGTGACGGCTCCCTGATTGCCCACCGCCTCGGCCAGCCTCGACAGGTATACCGCCCGGTCGACAGCGGCCAGAGCGCGATACAGCTTCACCGCCTCATCGGTCGCGGCCGCGGCCTCCGCCCGCCGGTCCATCTCGCTGAGCCGCCCGCCGTACGTGTCCAGACACGAGGCGAGGAGCGGATGATGCACCTCGGGCTGGGCTGCGACAAGTTCACGACTCAGTTCGACCGCCTCCGCGGCCGCCGCCAGAGCCTCCGCCGTCCGTCGTACTCCCGCCAGACAAACCGCCTGGTTCTTCAGAGCAGTCGCCAGGTAGCCGAGACGCCGCGGCTGGCTGCCCGTCATCGACTCACGGAAGTGCGCGACCGTCTCGGCGCCGACGTCGACCGCTTCCTCCCACCGCCCTGCCTCGAACAGCCGGTTCGCGTGCAGGCTCAAGACCCTGCCCAGGGCGTCGTGCATTTGCGAGCCGACCGGTTGATCCACAGCCAGCCTGCGCAGCAACTGCAGGGCACGGTCGCTGACCTGCAGCGCCTCGGCGTGCTGGCCGGTCGCCGCCAACGCCATCGCGTAGGGCTCAAGCAGGCGCGACAGCAGGACGTCAGGACATACGTCCATCAACGCCAACGCCTCACGGCCAGCAGTCAGCGCCTCCGGCGTTCGGCCACAACTCATAAGTCGCCTGGCGAGCGCGTCCAGGGCCTCCGCGAGCTGCTCCTCGTGACGGCGGTCGATGGCGTAAAGCTCCCGGGCCAGCCGGACCGCCTCCTCCGCACACTCCAGCGCCTCCGTCGGCCGGCCAGCGTCCGACAAGTAATAGGACAGGTTGCTGCATGCCAGGACGAGAGTGGGCAGAACCGTGCCACGGTCCCGTGCTGTCAAGCCAGACAACATCTCCACAGCCCGGCGGCCCGTCTCGACCGCATCGTCGAAACGACCAGCGCGCGACAGCTCCACCGCCTCATCGACCACCGCCCCGACCTGGCGCAGCGAAGCGTCAACCCGCGTCCCCCGCCGCAGCCATCTACGCCAACCCGTCGACTTCACTAGGGCGAATATAGGCCCAAATGATCAGCCCGTCGGCCCCCGTATGCCGAGCCGCAGACACTTCGGGCACGCCGAAGAGGTCACCGAGCAAGTGCCCTAGCCAGCAGGTATCCGGTGGGATTCGAGTCTCAGCGCGGACTACCACCCTTCCGCCATCTACGAGTTGACGACTCTCCGCGCGGAACAGCCGCCCCGATCCGCGGCCGGGGGGCGCCAGTCGGGTTCCACCAGCCCACCTAGTGCTCTGACCACAAACGTTGGCCGGGTTGGTCATGCGGCTCGGGTGGCGCGTTGGCCCCAGCGGCGTTGTCGTTCGCTGCGGATTTCGGCACGGTGGCGGCGTTGGGCGGTCAGGACATCGGGGTGGCGTGCGTTGGCGTTGCGCCAGCGCAGGTAGGCGTGCAGGTTGCGGGCCAGGACGGTGTGGTTGGGGTGATCCGAGCCCGCAATGACGAAGGTTCGTAGCGGCCCGAAGTGCGCCTCGATGGGGTTGGCACAGGAGGCGTAGGTCGGGGTGAAGCACATCTCGACCTTGTTCCGGGCCGCCCACTGCCGGATCTTGAACCCCTTATGGGCGGACAGGTTGTCCAGGATGCCGTAGATCGGTGCGCCGTCCGGGCGAGCGGCCCGGATCGACTTCAACGCGGCCAGGGTGTTCGCCGCGGACTTGCGGGTGCGAATGACGCCCCACAACTGGTCGTCGCCGATGCTGTAGCAGCCGTGGGACTGCCGCACGCCGTGCAGCTTGTGGTAGTTAGCCGGCAGCCTACGCGGGCGACCTTTCGGCGCCCAGCCGACGCCGCCGTGCGGTCGGACCGCCAGCGGCCCGAACTCGTCGAAGGCGAACGTGCGGTGCGGAAACTGCTCGATCACCTGCTCGATACGGGCCAGCTTGGCCTCGCGGTCGGGGTCGGTGGACTCCTTCCACGTCTTGGTGCGCTGGAAGGTGATCTCGTGTTTGCGCAGTAGTTGCCGCAGCCGCTCCCGGCCGACGACCACCCGCCGGTCCGGGTTGTGCGCCAGGTGCTCGGCGAGCTTGCGCACGCTCCATCAGGTGAAGGGCCGCCCCAGCTTCGCGGGGCGGGTGTTGGCCGTCACGACGATGAACGCCTCGTCGTCGCTACTGATCCGGCGGGGACGGCCACCCGCCCACTGAGGGTCCAGGCTGGCCATGCCGATCTCGTTGAACCGGTGGATCACCTGCCGCACGGAGTCCTCGTCGGCCTGCACGAGCCGGGCGATGACTGGCACGCTGTTGCCTCCCGCAGAGGCAAGCACGACCATCGCCCGCCGCAGCCGCACGGCCGAGCCCGTGCCCCGGCGCACAAGCCGTTGCAGCCGCTGTCCTTCTTGATCACTTAATCGACGTACCCGAACCGGCTCTGCCACCCCGACAGCCTGACGCCGCAACCCCAGCCCGACCGCCACCCAGGCCCGGCGTGTCACCAACACCGCGAACGTTTGTGGTCCGAGCACTAGCCGCGCCGAGGGCCCGTTCTGATAAGCGCGAGCGAGATCACGATCATGACGAGGCCGAGGCCAGCCAGGACAGTCGGCGCCTGCAGGAGCAGATCCTCCGTCGCGTACCCGTCGGGCGTGGCAGCCCGGGTCGGATCCGTCCTGTCGACGCGTACGTCGAGTAACTCCCCGACGCGGAACTCACTCTCGTCGAGTTCGCTGGAGAACCGCTCCCGATACCGCACGCCGTCGAACGTGTAGTCCACAGTCAGCCTCGTGGCGGAGAACGAACGCGTGATCCTGAACCGTTCGACGTGGACCACTTGGCCTGTCGTCTCGGCGCCGACGCGAACCCGCTCGTCGATCGCCTCGTTCAGCCGAACGGTGAGCAGCATCCCCACGCCGATCAGAAGGGTGCCGAGGACAACCGCGAGGACCAGCTTCAACTCTCGCCAGCCGAACGGGCTCTCCACCACCGGCCCTCCTCGCGTCTCGTCCGGCGGCCTGGCTAACTCCAGGGCGGCAGTGGTGCGACCGGGCGGACCGCGGTGAACTGATCGTGCTCATACCGGGTGGCGGCGAGCAGCAGCAGCCATTCGTCGCAGCCCTGCCACGGGTAGAGGTCGGCGGCACCGCCGCGTACGGCCCTGGGCCCGTCACCGGTGCGTGGGCGGGCATCCGCCGGGGCGCCCACAAAACCGGGAATCCACACGTCGGCGCAAATCTCGGCTGCCGAGCCCATCGCGGCCAGCCCGAACGCGTTCTCAGCGGCGGCTGTCCGCCGCTCATCGCCGAAGTCGTCGAGCAGATGGCCCTCGCCGGGTTTCTCGTCGCCGCGGAAGGTCAAGGTGGTGGTGCCGGCTCGGGCTGCGTACTCCCATTCGGCCTCGCTGGGCAGCCGGAATGGCAGCGCGTCGAGCAGCTCGTCCAGGTCGTTCTCGGGCCGGGCCGTGCCGGAGTCCGCGTTGGCGTAGTCGTCCTCGTACTCGGGCAACCAGTGCTGGACCTGCGCGACCGTCAGCGGGTGCCGAGCAATCAGAATGGTTCGACCCGCACCTCACGTACCGGCTGGGCGTCCAAGGCACCGGCGAAGAACGACTCAAGGGTGTCTTCGGCTCCCCCGCTGCGCTCGATCGCACGCACCGCCGCCAGTTCCGCCTCGGACAGACCCATGCGAAAGGTCCCGCCCGGCACTGCCCGAAAGACCACGCCGGACGGGATATGCCGCCAGGCCGGCCGCCCGGCCACGATCTCTTCGGTCCACACGACGCCGAACGCTAGCAGTCCGGCATCACCAACCGCGCCGCCTGGTACGAGTACGAGCGCTCGGTCGGCACGGGGTCACGCTCCGGCGGTGACGGTCACCAGGCCGATGGTTACCGGAACGGTCGTCTCCCTCGCTGGGCACGGTCTTGCTGTTGGGTTCACGATTGCCCTGGCCACCGCCGCTGGTGGCGGCCGAATTCGGACTTGGATGCCGGTGGGAGGTTCGCGGCGCTCTTCTTCGGCGTACTCACGTACGGCATTGCCCAGCTGGTGTTGCTGGGCAGCTGCTTCGCGCTGTCCGGACGGCTCGACCGTGGGTCATCGTCTGGCCTCGTAGCTGGCTGGATATTGGGACTGGCCACGAGCCTGTACTACCTGTGCGGCGGGTTCGGCACCTAACGAATGCCCGGCCACCTGCACGCCATCACGCATACGGTAGGCGCGACCGAACGTTGCGCCCGGTCGGCGGCAGAAGATCAAAGGGATCCCTCCGCACAGTCAGATCCCGAGGCGTTCGATCAGCATCTCGATGTTGGGCGCAACCTCGATCCAGTCCGCCGCTGTGCTGAGGTAGATCACCGACGGTGCGGCCGACGAAGGTCTGTAGTCCAACGCAAACGGCCGGTCAGGTCCGAGGTCACCGATCAGGAGAGACCGGTCGGGATCCACGTCGCCGGGCGGGCTCTGCCGGTCCGGTTGACCGAGGTAGAACCCGCGATAGTCCTCAGGGATGTCATCGAGCCAGCGCCTGTTGGCCGTCATCCGACTCAAGGGAAGGAACTGCGGCGCTACGGCGTCATCACCGAAGACTTCCCGGTACGTCGACGACGAGCGGTCTGGAGCTACCCACCGCCCCTGCTGCAGCACCCGGAGCAGCGCAGACGGGACCGGCAAGCTGTCAATGATCATGTAACTATCGTCGGTGCTCCGAGCAGTCCCCCACAAGACATCGACGCACACCACCAGCGGCATGAGCGGGGGGAAAAGCCGGCGAGCACAACTGCAGAGAGATTCAGGTGAATGCCAGCGGATGCCGAGCCAGCAGGGCCGCAGCGGCGATGTAGGTGAGTTAGCGCATGGTGCCTCCCGTGGACGGCTTCGCGGTCAGGCGACGCGGCGGATGCGGCGGATGGCGAGGTAGAGCAGCAGGGCGGCGACGGCGACGAAGATGCCGGTCTCGATGCCCTGGAACAGCCAGTACCGTGTTCCGGGCTGGTAGAGCTGCCAGTTGTAGGCGCCCGAGGTGATGCCGAGGTCGGCGCCGCACGCGAGGTACTGGGACCGGCGGTCGCGGTCCCTATCACGCAGGCCGGTGCCCGGGTTGACGCTGGACGCGCGGTGCCAAGTCCTCGGCTCTGACGCGGTTGCCGCCTCGCTTTGCACCTGGTCCCGCAGCTCCCAGACCGCTCCCAGGGGATGCCGGGCATGGTCCACTGTTCCGGCGCGTAACACGGGGGGTGCGGTGGAATGCCTGGTACGACGCTTCTGCCCTGGCAGGCGGGTCTCTGGGTGGCGGGTTGCCTCGAGCGTCTCGCACCGTACGTGCACGCGTGCGGCACGCCGCGAGCGGCCGCGTTCTATCGAGACAGCGTCGACGCGTTCTGGACGGGGCACGGCGAGCTCGCCGCGCCCGACGCGGACCGGATCGCGGCGGTAGGCGCGAAGCTCAGAGCCCTGTGCGAGGAGTACAGCGCCGAGGCGCAGATCTTCGGGTTCATAGTCAGAGCGGCCGAGGCTACTCGACAGCCCACAGCCGAACCCATGGAGCAGCTTGTCACGTGGACGGTGGACCTCTGGGCGGAGCTGGGGTCCGACGACGACTCGGGAGACCGGGAGGCGCAGGCGCAGCGGGACACCCTGGCGATGACGCAGCAGCCTCCCGCGCAGGCGGCAGCTCAGATCCGGATCGTTTCCGCCCGGCTCGGCGCCGAATGGGCAGCCCGACTTGCCAACCACGGCCTGCTGAACGCCGACCCTAAGCGACCGGAGATCGTGATACCCCCGCACGATCTGACCTACCAGGTCGGTGACGTGGTGGCGGTGTCATGCCCGTGGACCCCAACGGTGACCACACGCGCCGGCAAGTACTACGCGGCGGTGCGCTGGCCGTGGGCCGTGCTCGATCCCGACTCGGCGTACGAGCCGAACGGCAGCGTCGCCTTCCCCGTCGACGAATCTACCGAGCCGTGGTGGCCGTACCAGCTGCGCCCGCCCGCGGCCGAACTCGACGAGGGCGACCGGTGCGCGGTTGGCGTACCGCCGACCCGGTGCTACGTGGTGCGGTCCAACCGATACGACCCGCCGATGGACGACGGCTTCCTGCCGAGACTGACAGCGAGCATCGCGCTGCTGCCGGTCGGCAGCGGATACGCCGACGCGGCAGACGTGTGGCTGGAGCGTGCCGAGCCATTCGAGATGAAGCTGCTGCACCGCCCATACGGTGCGCTTCGCTCCGGTGACACCGTCGATGACGCGGACGGTCGCCTGCTGCAGTTCGTACCGCCGTTCCTGTTCTACGCCGACGGTGCTCGAGTGCGGCCGTCGTGGCCACTAGCTTTGGTGACCCGCGACGGGGTCACGCCACCCTCGGACGCGGTCGACGCCGTCGCCACCGCGACCGCCGTCGGCGGTCATGCCGACGAAATCGCGCGCTGGCTTACCTACAGCGAGGCTCCATACACAGCCACGATCGCCGAAGAACTCTTCGACGAAACCTGAGCCGTCCACGACAGCGAGCGACCGACGCCGCGCTGGTCGACGTGCACCCGACGCCCGCCTCCGGTCATCGGTTCAACGGTTCAACGGTCGGACGTCCGGGCGTTGACCGAGATCAGGTGCACTCATCTGCCGTGGGTAGCTCGGTGCCGCCCGAGGTCATTTGGCGCCGGATTCAATTGGTGGGCCCGGCGGGTCGGCGTTTGCAGTTTCCCCTTTGAGGTGGGCCGTTCGGTAGCGGCCTCAGTCAGCCAGCGGTGATCGTAGTTCAGGTGGTCCCAGCGGGACCGCAGCCACTGACGCTTGGTCGCGGTAGCAGTTCGCCAAAGGTATCGCAGCCCGTCGGCGAGTTGATCGCGTCGCTGCGGCGCGAGAAGCCCTGGAAGCTGGTGACAGAGGTCGGCGATCATATTGGCGCGCTCACGACGTCGATCGAGTGCGTCCGCCGAATGGGCATCCAGCAGTGGCGCAGTGAGGAACCGGATCTCCAGGAAGCCCAGATGGAGTAGGTCCGCCGTCGCCGCCTCCATCGCAGCCTGGGTCGGCTGATCCGACTCCATGACAACCTCCTCTGACGAGGCGAACAGGATGCCTCACGCCGTCCGCTTCTGCCGCGATTCGCGCGGTCATGCCGGTTGCAGTTGACGATCCCGCCCCCCCTGGGGAGCGGGGCGCTGTCCGGCCCGCCACGTCACCGGACCTCGAACGTCGCCAGCCTCGCCCGCGGGTCCGCCGCGCTGGTCCGCCACCAGGGCACCGAGCAGCACCTCGACACCTGGATCAACCGCGCCCCACGCCGGATGCCCCGAATCCGCGGCTTCGCCGCCGGCCTGGATCACCGCAACACCCCCCGACAGCTCTCGGCGCCTGCTTCGCCGGCGAAACCGGATGGCGACGCGTGGCGGTGCCCGCGCATCATGACCGGGTGGACGCCCGGCGAGCGATCGCTCTGATCGATGACCTTCGGTCATTCGTCGATGGCCGCCGCGCGGAGGTGGCCCGTACGAGCGCTGCCGGAGTCGAGCTTCTTACCCGCTACGGGGATGGTCGGCTGGACGAGCTGTGGCTGGACCACGACCTGGGCGGCGACGACACCATCTGGCCGGTGATAGAGGTCCTGGAACAGGCCGCCTTCTACGACCGCCCCTTCAACATCGGTGTGGTCGTCGTCCATTCCGCCAACCCGGGCGGTGCCGCAAGAATCGCGCTTGTCCTGAGGCGCTGGGGTTACCGGGTCCGCGTCGCGTCGGGTTGCTCAGACGTCGGCTACGACAAAGGCCCTCCGGCGAGCTGATCGATCCGGCCACGCCGTCACGTATAGCAGGCTGCGACCCACCGGCTGTCGCCCGGTAGATGTCGAGGCGATACCCACTGGGTAGGCTCCGAGATCGGCGCGGTGGTTGACGGTGGCGCTGAGAGACAGGGCCGCCGTCAGCAGGGATGAAGGGCGGGCCCCGGGCGGCTTGTTCTCAGGGTTGGCTCGACGGGACCGGAGCGGATGCAACTGTGAAAGGCAACCAGCGGACTGGCGATGCGAGCGCTGCCGCATCCACGCTGGACCTGAAGCCGCTTCAGAGTCGGCAGAGCCTACGCGAGGACGTAGCGCACGCCCTGCGCGCGGCTATCGTGGCTGGCAGCTTGAGGCCGGATTCGACCTACTCCGTCCCGATGCTGGCCGGACGCTTCGGCGTCTCGCCCACGCCGGTTCGCGAAGCGATCCTCGACCTGGCCAAGGAGGGCTTGGTCTCGATCGTCAAGAACAAGGGGTTCCGCGTCAAGGCCCTCAGTGAGCGGGATCTGGACGAGATCACTCAGATTCGGGAGCTTCTCGAGATTCCGGTGGTGGCCGACCAGACGGGCAGACTGTCGGAACCGCAGGTGCGGGAACTGCGGAGGTTGGCGGACAACATCGTTTCTGCTGCCGGACGTGGGGACCTGGTGGCGTACATCGAATCGGACAACGCCTTCCACCTGACACTGTTGCATGCCGCCGGGAATCAACGGCTGGTCGAGACGGTTGCCGACCTGCGCAATCACACCCGTTTGTACGGTCTCGACGCGCTGGTGGAGAGTGGAGGTCTGGTCGACTCCGCGAACGAGCATCTCGAGTTGATCGAGCTCATCGCCGGGGGTGACCGTGAGGCCGTGGTCGGCCTGATGCGGCACCACTTGCGGCACGTCCGAGGTATCTGGGCGGCCCGTCGTGAAGACTAGGACCAACGTGTTCTGTTGACACGTCCGGCCGGTCGGCTCCCGCTACGCCGCCACCGTGGCTCCTTGGAGTCAGCACCGGCACACCGAATGTGCTCGCCGGCAGCAGCTCCGGGCCCCGCTATCGCATACGGTCACGCCCTCAGCCGTTCATCGACTGCTTCGAACGGCGCCGAGCCGGGGCGATTGCACCTCTTGACGGGGCGGGCGCAGCCACTATGGTGCTATGTAACATATTACTGATGGAGGCCGCATGGAAATGGCGCCGTGGCGTGGGGTTCTCGTAGCGACCGCTCTTCCGTTCCACGCCGACCAGGGCATCGATTTCGGCGCTTACGCTGCACATGTCGGATGGCTCGCTGACAACGGCTGTCATGGCGTTGTCCCCAACGGTTCCCTCGGTGAATACCAGGCGCTCAGCAGCGAGGAACGGGCTTCGGTGGTGCGAACGGCGGTGCAAGCCGCCCCTGATGGGTTCGCCGTCGTACCAGGCGTCTCGGCCTATGGTGCCGACGAGGCACGGCGCTGGACCGAGCAGGCTGCGGAGGAAGGCTGCCCGGCCGTCATGTTGCTGCCACCGACGACGTACCGCGCTGACGAGGCAGCAGTGCTGGCCCACTACCGTGAGGTGGCGAAGGCAGGTCTACCGATCGTCGCCTACAACAATCCGATGGACACGAGGGTGGACCTGACACCCGACCTGCTGCGGCGTCTACACGACGAGGGTTTGATCGTCGCGGTCAAGGAGTTCAGCGGTGACGCCCGCCGGGCGTACCAGATCGCCGAGACGGCGCCTGGTCTCGACATCCTCGCCGGCGCGGACGACGTCGCGCTCGAATTCCTGATCGCGGGCGCGGTGGGCTGGATTGGCGGCTACCAGAACGCCATTCCGGCGAGCTGCGTTCGTCTTTACGAGGCCGCGACGGCGGGTGATCTCAGGACGGCCGTCCTCCTCTACCGGGCACTGCATCCGCTGCTCCGTTGGGATTCGCGCACTGAGTTCGTTCAGGCGATCAAGCTTTCCATGGATGTCGCAGGTCGTCCCGGTGGCTTCACGCGCCAGCCGCGCCAGCCGCTGGCCCCCACCGACGCCGCGGTCATCCGTACCACGACCGAACGGGTGCTCGCGGCAGGGCACCGCTGATGCGCAGTAGCCGCGTCATTCACGTCGTCGACTCCCACACCGAGGGAATGCCCACCCGGGTGGTGACCGGAGGCGCGCCGCTCCTGCCGGGCGACACCATGGCGCAACGTCGGGAGTACCTGACGAACCACCGGGATGACCTGCGCACGTTTCTGATGTACGAGCCGCGCGGGCACTCCGCCATGTCGGGTGCGATCCTCCAGCCGCCCACCCGCCCGGACGCCGATGTCGGTGTGGTCTTCATCGAGGTGTCGGGGTGCCTGCCGATGTGCGGACACGGTGCGATCGGTGTGGCCACCGTACTGGCGGAGACCGGGATGGTGCCGGTCACCGAGCCGGTGACCACGATCCGCCTCGATACGCCGGCCGGACTGGTGGTGGCGTCTGTCAAGGTCGAGCAGGGCCGCGCCACCGCTGTCACCATCCAGAACGTTCCCTCCTTCCTGGTGGAACAGGACGCCTTGGTCGAGGTCCCCGGCTACGGCCACGTCCGTTACGACCTCGCGTTCGGCGGCAACTTCTATGCGATCGTCGACCTGCCGGAGTTGGGCCTGCGACTGGACCGCATGGACAAACAACGGCTGCTGGAGGTGGGGCTCAGCGTGATGAGAGGCGTGAACGACACCGCCCGGCCCGTGCACCCCGAGCAGCCGCACATCTCCGGATGCCACCATGTCTACCTGGCTGCGGAAGGGGCGACCGCCCGGTTGTCACGCCACGCCATGGCCATCCATCCCGGCTGGTTCGACCGATCCCCTTGCGGGACCGGCACGTCGGCGAGGATGGCGCAGCTGCACGCCCGCGGGTTGCTCCCCCTCGGACAGGAATTCGTCAACGAGTCCATCATCGGCAGCCGGTTTTCCGGTCGGCTGGTCGATACGACCACCGTCGCCGGTCGGCCCGCGGTGGTGCCGACAGTCACCGGGCGGGCGTGGCTTACCGGTACCGCCCAGTTCTTCCTCGACCCCGAGGACCCTTTCCCGGCGGGATTCATGTTGTGAGTCTCATTCAGAGCCGTTCCCCTCAGAAGCCGGACGATGTCGTCGCGGAGCGTGTCCCGGTCACTCCTGATGGTGTGCGGAAGCTCGCTGATTCGGTCCGTGTCGCGCAGGACGCCTGGCGCCGTCGGGATCCCTCCGGCCGCGCCGCTGCCCTGAGTGAGGCGGCGGACCGGCTGCGGGCTCGGGCCGGTGAAGCGGCTGCTCTGATCGTCCGTGAGGTGGGCAAGCCGGTCGTGGAAGCGAACGCCGAGGTCAGCCGGGCCGCTGCGATCCTCGACTACTACGCCCAGTCCTGCTTCGCGGCGATCGGCGACCTGCTGGCGCCGACGCTGCCGGCGAATCAGCCGGGACTGCTGTTCACCGAACGTCGGCCGCGGGGCGTGGCTGGTCTGATCACGCCGTGGAACTTTCCACTGGCCATCCCGCTGTGGAAGGCTGCACCGGCCCTCGCCACTGGTAACGGAGTGCTGCTCAAGCCGTCGCCCGAGGCGCTGGCTTGCGGCGAGTTGGTGGCGGGCCTGTTCGACGGGCTGCTGCCCGACGATCTGCTCCATGTGGTGCCGGGAGGTGCGGACACCGGACAGGCCGTCGTCGAAGCGGCTGACGTCGTGTCCTTCACCGGCTCCGCGACGGTCGGCAGGGGTGTCGCCGTCGCCGCCGTTCGCGCCGGGCTACCGGTTCAGGCGGAGATGGGCGGACAGAACGCAGCGGTCGTGCTGCCGGACGCCGACCCTGCCACCACTGCCACGATGCTGGCAGGTGCCGCCATGGCATATGCGGGCCAGAAGTGCACCGCGACTCGGCGGATCATCGTGGTGGGCGATGCCACCGCGCTCACCGAAGCCCTGGTGGCCGCGGTGGCGGGGCTACGCGTCGGCGACCCGGCCGATGCCGGCGTCGCAGTCGGTCCCGTCATCACCGACGTCGCGCGCCGTCGAGTTCTGGACGGCGTCGCGGCAGCCCGCGCGGCAGGAGGCCGGGTTCTCACTCGTCTCGCGTCCCGGGCTGACGGCCTCTATGTGGCGCCGGTGCTGCTCGATTCGGTCGACCCTGGCCATCCGGTCGCGTGCGAGGAGACGTTCGGCCCGCTGGCCAGCATCTTCACCGTGTCGGACCCGGCCGCCGCGGCCGCTCTGGTCAACCACGTTCGGTACGGGCTGGTGACGTCCGTCCACGGCCGCGACATCGGCCGGTTGTTCGAGGTGGTCCGGGCCATCGACACCGGTCTCATCCGGGTCAACACGCCCACTACCGGAGTCGATTTCCACGCGCCGTTCGGCGGTGAGAAGGCGTCCAGCCAGGGCCCTCGAGAACAGGGCACAGCCGCACTGGACTTCTACACCTCGTTGCGCACCATCACCCTCTGTACTCCCCCACCCAGCCCCGCCGAGGAGGCCGCATGAAACGGGTCGACCTGCACACCGGTAGTCATGATCTGCCGGTCAGCCCCGCGTTGGAGGAGTTCATGCTCTCCGGGTGGGCTGACAGCGAGCGGCACGTCACACAGGTCGACGAGGTCGCCGGCTGGGCGGCGGTACGCCGGAGACAGCTGCACTGCCGTTTCTCCGGGGAACGGCTCGTCGTCCCGGCCGGAAGCTTCAAGAGGCGTTCCAACGACCAGCACTATCGGTTCCGCCCGCATTCTGCCTATGTCTGGCTGACCGGCGACCAGTCCTCAGACGGGGTCCTGGTCATCGAGCCGGACGGTGAGGAGATGCTCTTTCTTCGCCCCCGATCCGACCGGAGCACGCCCGAGTTCTTCCGTGACCGGATGTATGGGGAACTGTGGGCCGGACGCCGGCCCACCTTGGGAGAGAGCCGTCGGCGGCTGGCTGTGACGACCCGTCATCTGGCCGAGCTGGAGTCGGTCCTGTCCGGGCGGGGCGTTCCGACCCGCGTGCTGCGTGGAGTCGACGTGCACGTGGATGGGCTGACGGCCGACGCCGCGGGGCCGGGCGACCTGGAATTCGCCGCGGTGCTGGATGAGATGCGGCTGGTCAAGGACGACTGGGAGATCGGCCAGCTGGAAGAGGCGGTGGCCATCACCACCCGCGGTTTCGAGGACATGGTGCGTGCCTTGCCGATGGCGAAGCGTACGTCCGAGCGTTACCTGGAGGGGGTGTTCTGGCAGCGAGCCCGCCTGGAGGGCAACGACGTCGGATACCACTCGATCGTGGCCGCCGGTGCGCACGCCGCCACCTTGCACTGGATCGACAACGACGGCGCGGTCCGCGACGGGGACCTGCTGCTGCTCGACGCCGGTGCCGAGACGAGGTCGCTCTACACGGCAGACATCACTCGTGTTCTACCGGTGTCCGGCCGGTTCAGTCCGCTGCAACGCGATCTGTACGAGTTGTGCCTAAAGGCGAACGACGCAGCTCTGGACTGCCTCAAGCCGGGCGCCGACTGGCGTGCGTTCCATCAGGCGGCGATGACCGTGCTGGCGTACGGCCTCGCCGACCTGGGCGTGCTGCCCGTGTCGCCGGAACGCGCCTTGACCGAGGAGTCCGGGCTCTACCGGCGGTGGACGCTGTGTGGATCAGGCCACATGCTCGGTCTGGACGTCCACGACTGTGCGGCTGCCCGCGCTGACAGCTACCTGCACGGACGGCTGGCTGCCGGCCAGGTGCTCACTGTCGAGCCCGGCCTCTACTTCCAGCCTGACGACGAGTTGGTTCCGGCTGAGCTGCGCGGAATCGGGATTCGGATCGAGGAGGACGTTCTTGTCACCGACAACGGCTGTCGAGTCCTCTCCTCCGGGCTACCTCGACGTCCCGACGAGATTGAGGCGTGGATGCACCGGGTGTCGTCGTGATCGACGCCGGCGCGGACGTGGTGGTGATAGGCGCCGGGATGACCGGTGCCGCCTGCGCCTACTACGCCGCACGGGCCGGCCTGACGGTGACAGTGGTGGACCGGGCCGGCGTCGCGTCCGGCACCACCGGGGCCGGCGAAGGCAACATCCTCCTCTCCGACAAATCACCCGGCCCGGAACTCAGCCTGGCGCTTCATTCCGTCGCGCTGTGGCGCGAACTGGGCGAGACCATGGGCGATGCGCAGATCGAACTGGAACGGAAGGGCGGCCTGGTGGTGGCGGCCTCGGCGACAGAGCACGACACACTGGCGGCGTTCGCGGACCGCCAGCGTGCTGCGGGCGTCGAGGCGCACGCCGTCGCCTCGCATGAGTTGCCCAGCTACGAGCCGCACCTGTCCCCCCATCTCGTCGGTGCGGTGCACTATCCCCAGGACATGCAGGTCCAGCCCATGCTCGCCGCCGCACACCTGCTCCGTGCGGCCCGGGCAACGGTACTGACCGGCACCTGCGTTGTCGGCCTGCTCCGGGACGGCACCGGGGGGATTCGAGCTGTGCGGACTGATCATGGCCTGCTGTCAACGACCAGGGTGGTGAACGCCGCCGGCGTATGGGCTGGCAGAGTCGCCGCGTTGGCGGGCGTCGAGCTGCCGATCCTGCCTCGACGTGGCTTCGTCCTGGTCACCCAGCCGCTGCCGGAGCTCGTGCGGCACAAGGTCTACGCCGCCGGTTACGTTGCGAACGTCGAGCGCAGCACCGCTGGGCTGGAGATCTCCCCGGTGGTGGAGGGGACTCGCGCCGGCACGATCCTGATCGGGTCCAGCCGGGAGCATGTCGGCTTCGATCCGGCCATGTCTCTGCCGGCGCTGAGAGGGCTCGCAGCGGCTGCGATACGCCTGTTCCCGATCCTGGGCGGCGTCTCCGCGATTCGCGCCTACCGGGGTTTCCGGCCGTACAGTCCGGACCATCTGCCGATCATCGGCGCGGACAAGGACGTGCCGGGGCTCTTTCATGCCACCGGCCACGAGGGCGCCGGTATCGGCCTCGCCCCGGCGACCGGGCACGCCATCGCCGCACTGCTGACCGACCGCCGCCCGCACGTGGATCTACGACCGTTCGCACCGGAGCGTCACCATGTTCACCTTTGACGGCCGCTCGATCCCTCACGAGGGGCGGCAGAGCGTAGCCGCGGCCCTTCTCGCCGCCGGGATCCGATCCTGGCGGAGCACACGGGTCGAAGGGCGACCCCGGGGGGTCTTCTGCGGCATCGGCGTGTGCTTCGACTGTCTCGTCACGGTCAACGGTGTGCCGTCGCAGCGGGCCTGTCTGGTGGTCGCCCGCAGCGGTGACGTGGTCGAACCTCAGGACGAGCGGCGGGAGGGAACATGAGCACGTACGACCTGATGGTGATCGGTGCAGGACCGGCCGGTCTGGGCGCGGCGGTCACGGCGGCCGATGCCGGCTGCCGGGTGGCCGTTCTGGATGCCGGGTCGCGTCCCGGCGGACAGTACTGGCGGCACCGATCCGGTGCGGACGCCCGCAGCCACACGGACTGGGCGGTGTTCGCCGGTCTGCGCGCACGGTTCGACCAGCTCGATCACCATCCGGACGCGGCAGTGTGGTTCGTCGAGTCTCGCCCGGACGACGTCGGTCCGCAGTTCGCCGTCCACACGCACTCCACGGTCGTGTACGGCCGGCGACTCGTCATCGCCACCGGAGCGCATGACCGGGTTGTCCCTTTTCCAGGTTGGGATCTGCCGGGGGTGGTCACCGCCGGTGGAGCTCAGGCCCTGCTGAAGGGTCAAGGGGTGGTGTTCGCGCGACGCGTCGTCGTCGGGGGTACCGGACCGTTTCTGTTGCCGGTCGCGACCGGCTTGGCCGACGCCGGCGCCACGGTGGTCGGCGTGTACGAGGCGAACGACCCGGTCCGGTACGCACGGCATGTCGGTTCGGTTCTCGGCGCAGCGAGCAAGTTGACCGAGGCAGGCCGGTACGGCTGGCGCATGCTGCGCCGTCGGGTGCCGTATCGGCGGCGTACGGCTGTGGTGGCCGCGCACGGCGACGATCAGCTCGCCGGGGTGACAGTGGCGGCGATCAGCCCGCTGGGCTCGGTGGTGCCCGGCAGCGAGAGACACGTCGGCTGCGACGGTCTCGCCGTCGGCTTCGGCTTCACCCCGCAGGTGGAGGTGGCTGTCGCCCTGGGATGCGAGACATTCATGGACCGCGACGGCAGTCTCGTGGTGAGGATCGGGCCGGATCAAGCGACCTCTGTACCGGGCGTGTACGCAGCGGGCGAGGTGACCGGCGTCGGCGGGGCGAGGCTGGCGCTCGTGGAAGGGCACCTCGCCGGGGACGCGGTCGCCCGGTCTCTCGGTCGCGCGGGGCCGCTGCGTGCGGGTGAGCGCAGCAGGTTGCTGCGGATCCGGCGTCGACTGCGTCGTTTCGCCGCCGCTCTGCATGCGGTTCATCCCGTGCCGGCCTTCTGGCCCGATCTGTGTGACGACCAGACTCTCGTCTGTCGGTGCGAGGAGGTGTCGGCAGGCGCTGTTCGGCAGGCGGTGCGTGAACTGTCCGCGGGCGATGCCCGGGGCACGAAGCTGTTGACCCGCGCCGGCATGGGCTGGTGCCAGGGGCGAATATGTGGTTACGCCACAGCATGCCTCACCGCCCGAGAAGCGGCCCGGCCGGTGAGTTCGGTGGATGTTCAGGGACATGCGTCTCGTACGCTGATGCAGCCGATCACGCTTGCCGACCTCGCCGGCGACGACTGATCTCGCGCACGACGAATCACGGCCGGCGCGGAGGTGCCCTCAGCATTCGATGACGTTGACGGCGAGGCCGCCCCGCGCGGTCTCCTTGTACTTGACCTTCATGTCCGCGCCGGTCTCCCGCATGGTCTTGATGACCTTGTCCAGCGACACGTGGTGCACCCC
>NZ_VISU01000049.1:0-19486 GCF_007827625.1 Micromonospora sp. CNZ297
TGGTCGATTTGCTGTCTTACCTGGAGCCTCGCCCTCATCGATCTACGGCCCCCGCCTACCCACGCTGACCTGCAAGATCAGGATGAAAAAGGCTCAATCTGTCGACAAGCGCCACCCACGCTGTTCGCGATCTTCGACCGCCCCTCGTGTTCGTGGAAGACGTCGCCGCCTCCGCGCACGCGGACTCGACGTCGTTCACGCTGACCTGGCCACGCTCGGGTACGAAACGAGCCGGCTATGCCTGTGCATCCGACGCCCGCACCGACGGGACCAGCTGATCCTGCTCGCCACCGGCGGCGGGGGAGCAGGTACTCGCGCTGCCCACCCTCTGCGCCCGCGAGGGTAAAGGACCCGAGCACCCATCACGGCTGCTCGACATCACCGAACCCCCACGGCACCCGCCACCTCCCACCAACCCGATTTGCCAGCGACAGCAGAACCAGCGGCCACCGAGTCGGCCCCGACTTCCGCCCAACCCTGTCCGGGGTCCTGCTGCCTAGACCCCGCGCCTCCTGATGCCAGAGGCCCCGGCCACCACCGCACCGGCGGATCTGGCCTGCGCACCACCGTCGCTCACCCCACCACCACGCTCGGCGCACCCCGCATCCATCCAACCCGGACAAGGCGGCCAACCCGTCCTGGCCCCACCGTTCGTGGCATGGCTCATGGGCCTGCCCGACCCCTCGGTCACCCGGCGTTCGCCCTGCCTCGCACCGTCGCGCTACGGGTTCTCAGAAACGGTGTCGTCCCCGCCCAAGCAGCCGCCGCGTCCGCCCTCCTGCTGTGCCGTCACCACTGACCACCCGCGGGCTCTTCACGGGCCGACCAGACATCCGCCCGCGAAGAGCACGCCCCACCCGCGCCTGCGAGGAGCTCACCGTGCGCGACAACCCGCCCCGCCCCCGACGACGCCCACCGCCGCCACCCACACCCGTCCGCGCGACGGGGCACCACGACGAGCAGGAACCGCGCCTCTACACACCAGCCGAAGCCGCAGCGCTGCTGCGCATCCCGGAATCCTGGCTACGCCGCCGCGCCGGGCGCCGCCAGATCCCCTGCACCTTCCTCGGCAAGCACCTGCGCTTCTCCGCCGCCGACCTCGCCGCCCTCATCGCCGCCTCCGCAGAACCGGCCACCGGCCGCCGCACCCACCGACGCCGCCACCCGCCGACGCCGACTTGATCCGACCCGCGAAGTCACGCGTCCATCACCGACGCACCGCACCCGCACCGAATGGAGTAACCCATGGCTTGGGTGGAACAACGCGGCATGAAGTTCCGCGTCCGCCTCCGCATGACCGACGGCACCGTCACCACAGACTCCACCCATGACCGGCGCGCCGACGCCGTCATTCGCGCCAAAGAGATCGACGTCGAAGTCGCCCGCGACACCTTCATCGACCCTCGCGGCGGACGGATCCCCCTCGCCGAATGGGTGCCCATCTGGGAGTCCACCCACCAGGCGTCTCCCGCGACCTGGGCCGCCTACCGCAGCCACCTGCGGCTGCACATCCTGCCCACCCTCGGCCCGCTACCCCTGGTCGACATCCGCCGCCAACACATCAAGACCCTCGCCGTCGCCCTCGGCAAACGCCTCGCACCCCGATCCGTCGCCGACGTGATCATGGTCCTGTCGATGGTCCTACAAGAAGCCGTAGAAGACCGCCGGATCCCCTTCAACCCCTGCCGAGGAATCCGCATCCCCAAAGGCATCCGCGCCGAGCGGCCCCACGCCACCGCCGAACAAGTCGCCGCCATCGTCGCCCGCCAAGCCCGACCCTCCGACGGCCTGATGGTCCTCACCGCCGCCTACACCGGCATGCGCTGGGGCGAACTCGCCGGCCTGCACCGAGACAACCTCGACCTCACCCTCGGTAGCATCTACGTCCACCCCGACACCGGCGCCCTACACGAAGTCGAAGGCAAGCTGTACCTCGGCCCACCCAAGACAAACGACTCCGTCCGCCACATCCGCCTACCCCGCTTCCTCACCAATCTCCTTGCCACCCACCTCGCCGAACATCTCCACGACACCGTCTTCCCGGGCGCCCGCGGCTACCACCAACGTCGCTCCAACTTCAACCGCCGCGCGTGGACCCCCGCCCTCACCGGCGGCCCCCAGCGAGACATTCCGCCGATCCTTCCCGGGATGCACTTTCACGACCTGCGCCACACCCACAAGACCTGGCTGATCGAAGACGGCATCCCCGAGATCGCCCAGGCCCGACGGCTCGGCCACCGCCTCGCCGGCGTCAGAGGCATCTACAGCCACGTCACCGAACCCATGATCACCAACCTTGTTGATGCGCTGCAGCGACGCTGGGAGACAACCCATCCCGACCGCCCCAACAGCACGCTGCGGCATCTGCGACCCGTCGCTTGATCAGGCTGCTGAGGTGCGCATAGGTGTCCAGCCGTTAGGGGCCACATCATCTCGCCCAGGGCTGGACATGGGCGAGCACTGTTTGAGCGGGGGGTGTTGTGCCGAGCATTCGCGGGCACTTGCACCGCTGCGGAGAGCATCTGAGACTCCGCCGTCAAGCCTGGTTCGCGCAGCTCAGCGCCGACGGCTGGACCCTCCTTGAGCCGTACGTGTTCGACGAGCGGCGCCACATGCCCGGCGATGTGGCCGCCACCGTCGGCACGTTCCGACCGACCCGCACCAGCTGACCGGCCACACCCACGGTCACCTAGCTGACAACGGGCAGGTCAACACCCACTTTCGGACCATCATCGATACGACATGTCACGTGGGGAGACAGTCTTAACCAACCCGTAGCAAGCGCAGCAGCCGCACGACGTCTACGGCCAGCCGCCCGTCCAGCACCAGCTGGCCGAGTGGCCGCCGGCCGCCGCTGGGATGACGCCGTCGGCACCGCCGGCCGCGCCCAGCCGCAAGCCGCTGATCGCCGCCGCCGCAGCCTCGCTGTGCTCTTGCTCGCCGTCGGCGGCTACGGCCTGTACGACCGGTTCATCCGCGAGGACACCGGTGTCGTCGTCTGCAAGGCCATGCGCGCGAGGAAAGAAGGCCGACGGCAGCGCTATGGACAGCGGCGATGACAAGCTCATCGAAGCCGAGTACCGGCAGGCCCGCAGTGTGTTCGAGAACTCCCGCCACGACGACATCCGCGCGCACGGCATGGCGCTGATGGACCTCGCCTGGCAGATGTCGCAGATCCCGAATGGGCAGGAGATGGGCGCGCTGGCGTTCATTGGCCCGATGACGACGCACATCTCGGGCCTGCAGACAGCGTGCGCGAATCAGGGCGTCATCGTCACCCTGGACATCGAGTAACCGCACACCAGTGAAGCCCTCATCCAAGGCGGGTAAAGGCTCCGTCGTCCACCAGGATCCTTCGCTGACCATGTGGCGATAGCTTCTGGGATGACCGGAAGCCGGGACCCTTCATGGTGATCTTTCGGGATATCGTGCGCCCGTAGACGTGAGACGAGGGAGTGACGCATGCGTACACGGCAAACCGACGCCGCACCGCGCCGAGCGAGTGTCGCGCTAGCCCTCGCCGGCCTGCTCGTGGCGAGCGGCTGCTCACAACCCGCCTACGACGCCGAGCGGAAGACGGAAGCGCGGTCGGCGTCGCCCTCACCGACCGCGGCCATGCGTCTCGAAAAACCGGAGAGGTTGGTGAGCGGCTGGCCCGAATCGAAGAGCCAGACGTTGCGCGAACAAGCCCAGCAAAGCATGGGCGGGCTCAAAGAACTCCTCGACGGTGAGCCAACTAGCGCGGTCGCAGCGGCCTACACCAATGCAGATGAGCAGTACAGCGCCCTGGCCAGCGGAGTGTCCGGAAAGGTAACAGACCCGAAGGCAACCCTCGACAGACTCTTCGCGACCCTGCCGAGGCTGTCCGGTGTCAAGCCGACCCGGCCGGGGCCAATGGGCGGCGACGCCCGCTGCGGCAAGGGTGAAACCCAGGGCGTCAACGTCGAGGTCTGTGCGTGGGCTGACAACCACAGCGTCGGCATGGTGGCCTTCCTCGGTTTCCCATCTACCGGTAGCGCGGCCAGCATGTTCGTGCAGACGCGTTCCCAACTGGAGCGCCCGGCCACCTGAGGACCCGCCCCGTTGAACGCCGGGTTCTCATGGGAGCAGTCATGACGACACGAGAACGACCAGCTGCGATACTCGGTCGATGGCGGACCTGGGCCCGGCATGACCTGGGACCTCAGCGACGACGAAGTGGCCGCCGATGGTGGCGTCCTGGGTCATCCGGTGACGTAGGTCCACGCCCACCTATCAAGCCGACGTCGCTCCGTGGCGCAGGTTGCACGTTCGAGCCGAGTCCGCCAGCGATTAAGCCCAGGGCGTGAAGGTTCCGCGGTGCAGGACACGGCACGGCCGTGTGGTCAGGACCAGGGTTCTTCGCCTAGCAGGTCACGGCACGCTGTCTTCAGCTTCTGTTGAGCTTCGGTGACCCGGGCCTCGGCCTGTGTCATGTCTGCTTTGCCCTTGCTGCCTACGTCCAGGTCGCCGGCCTCCTGCACGGCCAGCACCAACTCCTTGCCGGCGGCGTTTATCGCGGGGTCTGTCGAGCGAGCAGCCCGGGTCGCGACACTGCCATTCAGGATCCAGCCATGGTCATTCTCCTTCAACCGTTGCGCCAGCAAGATGCAGCCGCTGCGGCTGTACTGGTCAGGGCTGGGACGGCTTGCCTCCGGCTTGTCGTCGCTGCAGGCGGAGAGAAAGAGGACGGCACCTAGCAGGCCCGCGGCGAGGAGTCGCTTCACCGGCGGAGCTTATCCCAGTGATCATGAGCCAGTGCTCCGCGATGGATGGGCAAGCCTCATGGCTGCTCGCCCAGCGCCGCGCCGGGGCAAACTTGCATCGACGTGCGGCTCTAGATCCGCCATGGTGGAGTTGGTAGGATTCGGGCAGTTGAGACCCGAGTCCCACCAGCAGCCATCTGACCAGGGTCTCCTGCGCGGTGTGACCACTTTGGAAATACCGAAGTATCAGCGCGCGCGGCTGGGGTCCGCGGCTGGCAGTTTGCGCTCACGCCGGGGCGGATGCCGACGGACTGGCCGTCTGGTATGACACCAGAGTTGGCCCTGCACGTGCTGGCCGTCAACGGTGCCGTCGGCTGGTCATATCCTCGCTAGATGAGGGACGAGGAGACCGCGGAGCTTGTCATCGATCGCCTGCTCCGAGCGTTGGCGGCGCAACTTCACACGTCGGGGAGTCCGTCCCTGGCGGCCGGTGCGGTCGAGGCGCTCGCCGACTTGAGCGGAGCCCAGGCCGATGTCGTCTTCGGCCAGGCGGGTCATCTGGTGCACTACGGCGCGGACACCGAACCGCTGAAGGCTCTGATCGGTGCGATCACGGCCGTCCAACGCGATGAGGCTCCGGCAGATGCCGTGGTCAAGCCGGGTGACGAGGTGCGACTCGTGGGCGAGGTGCCAGAGAGCCTTGCCGACTATGACGAGATGTGGCTCCGCGAGACTACGTTCGTCGTCCGCTACGTCGGTAGGGACGCGATGGTCGGCCTGCAGCCGGACCTGATCGAGGATTACGTGATCGCGACGGTGCCGGCCGCCGGCGTGCAGCCTTTGTGAAGGGAGAGCATTCCGTAGCATCGCCGTATCCTCACCGGGACGGCTGTCGTCCATGCGCCCGGTGATACTTCGGCGACAACCTTGATGCCGGACACGCCGACGACGGCGACGTATGCCGGCTCATGCCTCAGACGACGCGCTACGCAGTGCCGCCACAATCCGATCGAGCGTGCTCTCGGTCGCACCGAGTTAGCGCACATTTGACGTCTCGATGATGGTGGTTGTTCCTACGGTGGGCCGGCCCTCGTGCATGGTGATCGTCATGCCCGGCTGCAGGTGCCTCCAGAGGGCTGGGGACAGCGGGCCAAGGCGGACGGACCCGGTGGCGGCCGGCGGCATCGTCGGTGCTGACTCCACCCAGATGCGTGCCACGAGCATATCGGGGTCGCCCGCGGCCGTGCGCCTGCCGATATCCCACAGCGGTCGGAGGATGCCCTTGCCCGGGATCGGCGTTTGTCGGCCACCTTCGGCGGGCGACAGGAGCCGCAACTCGGCGCGGACGATCCCGTGGATGCTCTCCCACCGACCCCAGCGGCACCATGCCGCGGCATCAGAAAGCCCCATCAGTTCGGCGCTGTCGATCAGCAGATCCCACCAAGCGACCGGTGGTCGCCAACCCGAGCCGAGGTCCTCCGCAAGGAGGTCGAGCGCGACCTCCCACTCGTCGTGGTGGGGGTACTCGCGGACGTCCACCCTCGTCACGCCGGCCTCGTTGACGACATCAGCCGGGACCATGGCCGCAGCCCGGGCGAGTAGTTCGGCAACATCCACCTGCGGATTATTGAGCCATTTTCATCGTGATGGTGCAGGTCACGGGTGGCGGGTGAGGCCCGGTGTCTACAAAGGACGAAGCTCCTGGTAAGGCAGCAGTCGACCAAGATCCGATGCCGTAACGGGAGCCTCGCCATGCTGTCTTACCCTGCCGCGATTCCGCTGTCCACCCGGACCCTGAACCACCTCGCCGGCCTCATCCGCAGGCACCGTCACCAGCACCGATCCCGCTGGCGACGGCTCGGGCCCGGCCGTCAGGCGCTGCTCGCCCTGGCCCACCTGCGCAACGGTGACACCTACACCCGGCTGGCCGGCGGGTTCGAGATCGGCGTGGCGACCGCCTGGCGGTACGTCCGCGAGGCCGTCGACCTCCTCGCCGCAGCCGCCGACGACCTGTCCGCCGCCATGCGCAGGATCCGCCGCCTGGCCTATGTCGTCCTCGACGGCACCCTCATCCCGATGGACCGCGTCGCGGGCCAGAAGCCCTACTACTCCGGCAAACACCGCCGTCATGGCATGAACGTGCAGGTCATCGCCGACCCGGCCGGTCGGCTCGTCTGGGCCTCGCCCGCGCTCCCCGGCTCCGTCCACGACCTGACCGCTGCCCGCACGCGCGACCTGATCCAAGCGTTGAGTAGGGACAACGTGATGACCTTCGTCGACAAGGCGTACCAAGGCGCGGGCGGCAGCATCCGGACACCGTTCAAACGCCACCGATACCGGCAGCGGCTGTCACGAGGGCAGAAGGCCGTGAACCGTGCCCACGCCCGGATCCGCGCCATCGGCGAACGCGCCAACGCCACCCTCAAGGGCTGGAAGATCCTGACCAAACTGCACTGCTGCCCCCGCCGCGCCACCGCGATCGTGCGGGCCACCCTCGTCCTTCACCACGTCGAAGCCAAGCGTCACGCAGGATGAAACTGCTCACTGTCGCGACCGTGCGTCGCACCGTTCGGGCCAGCCGCCCGTGGAAGCGACGCCGACCGCATGAACGAGGGCGGCCAGGTTATAGGTCGTCAGGATCTGCGCCTGCTCGATCACCGTGCCGTTGGCCTCCACCGACCAGTGCCCGCAGGCCTCGTCGGCCTGGGTGGTCGTATGCTGCTGCCATGTGGAGTGAGTCCGATAACCATGGCTTCGTAAACGAGCAGGACTATCTGCGGTCGCTCAAGAAAGACGACAGCTACACCTTCACGTATCAGTTCGAATACATCGTCAAGAACCACGGGAACGACAACTACGACATCGGCACTGCGAACATGGTTGTCCGCGTCGAGTGGAACAACTCTGAGGCGGGATACACCATCGCCTATGATGTCCCCGAGTTGTACAAGATCGATCCCGCCGAGGGAAACAGTGACGCTGAGGGCTTCTACGAGTCTGACGTGTACTGGCGATTGATGGACGACCTCGGGAGTAAGTTCAGGACGCTGAAGTGCCGGCCGGACTTCCCCGACGGTTTTGGATCCATCCAGGATGCCCGAGCCCACTGCCGGGCCTTTTTCACCTGGTACGACACGATCCACCGGCACTCAGGCATCGGCTGGCACACCCCGAACGACGTCCACACGGCCACGCCGAGCGGGTGCGCGAGGTCCTGGCCGCCGCCTACGCCCGCAACCCCGAGCGGTTCGTACGCGCCATCCCACAACCGCCCGCTCTGCCCGAAGCCGCGCGGAGCAACTAGGCCCAGGAGAACATGGCTCACTCAACGGGTCCTGAACTATTCGCCCCCGAACTGGTTGATATCTTTTGTTCCCCGGCACCCGCCGTGGATATGCGGACCTGATGTTGCAGTTGGTACCGTCTGCCCGGGCCATCTCGACAGGTTCGTCTGGGTATGGCCAGCCCCGCCAAGCGGCAAACCGCTGCTTATCTGCCTGTAGCGTTCAGAACAGCACCCGGTAGCTCGACGGCCCCCGATCGCCCTCGGCCTTCCGCAAGTTACGGCTGACGATCATGCGCTTCAACCATCGGTCGCTGCCGTCATACCGAGAGCGGAACGCTTTTCTCCCGTGCACGGCTCGGTAGTTGTCGACAACCAGGAGGGTCCCACGCTCTACGACAACCGACTGCTGGTGCCGCTTCAGTTCCGCCATAAGAGCGTCGAGCGCCCTCTCAGCTTCCACGTCGCCCTCAGCACAGCGCATGAACGGCCGGTCGATCCGCAGGTACGGATTGAGTCGGTCACCGAAGAGGACTGCGACCGCCTCCGGAGCCCGCTGGAGCTCCAAGGCCCGCGCGAGCGCCGGATGGTCCGGGTGCCGGCGCTGCAACTGCCGCACGTGCTCGTCGTCGGGGAATATGTGGAAGCGTGGCTGTGACAGCACGCTCCGAACCGCGTCGGAAAGCTCCACGTCGCCGATGGAGGCCAAGTACGTCGGGACCTCGTCGTTGTTGCGGACACCAAAGAGCATCAGGTAGTCACAGCGTGCGGGGTGGAAGCCGTCCTCGGTGTGGAACTCCAGTAGCACCTCGCTGCTGTGCCCGTTCTGCCGTCGCTCGTCGCCTCGGATCGGGACGATGTTTTGGATCATGGAAGCGTTCTGCAGGGTCGACCATGTGAACGGATCCCCCAGTGCCAAGCCGCACATCGCGATGAAGATGTCGTGGTTGAGGACCGGGCGGTCGAGAAGTGCCTCCTCCCACGTCGGCGGGGTCAGACCAACCTGGTCCTCCGGCACAGGGAAACCTTTGACCAAGCAAGCCGCGGCCGCCTCTGTCCGGCGAAACCACTCCAGGAACCGGCGTACTCCCTCAGGAAGATGCAGGTGAAGGTCCCAGTGCTTGTCGCAGAAGCGCGGGTCGGTCGGCGGGATCGGCTCGTCGCACAACATGCGCGAGTACCCAACGATCTCATCGATCTCGGCCGACGACAGCGTGTACTGAGCGATCCTGTCCAGGGTCTTCATAGCTTGACTTCATTGCCTTCCGGATCTGGGTGCATTTCAGGGAGGGGGCGGGCACCGGACCACGTGGGGTGGTTGGTCTTCGGAGATCACGCTCGACATGAGTCGCAGCACCGATTCCCTGTACTCATTGATGTAGAAGTGCCCGCCCGTAAACCGGTGGAATGTCGGCGGCCTAGTCGTCAGACTCGACCAAGCCTCGAACCGGTCGATCGAGACAAGGTCGTCGGTGGCATAGAGGACGTGGGTCGCGCAGGCGAGGGGCTCGTCTGGCCGGTAGACGTAAGACTCAACCATCTCGTGGTCGGCCCGCAGGTACGGCAGGACGATCCCGGCCAATTCCTGGTCCTGCAACACTTCGGCGGGCATCCCCCCGTGGCGGCTCGCCACCGTTTCGAGGAATTCGCTGTCGGGCAAATGGTGGATGGGCGCTTCCGGGCGGGCAAGGTGCGGTGCCGGGCAGGCCGAGACCCAAAGCCAATCCGGGCCAGGACGTCCCTGCCGCCTGAGCACGCGGGCCACCTCAAAGGCGACCAACCCACCCATGCTGTGCCCGAACAGCCCGAACGGCGGCACGAAGTCGACCCCGTCGAGGAGGGCTGCCACCATCTCGTCCAGTCGGCGGTACGGCTTCTCCCGCAGGCGAGTGCCACGGCCGGGGTAGCGAACGCCCCAAATCTCGATGTCCTGCCCGGGCGGCGACCAACGACCAAACTCGCTGCCGCTGCCACCGGCATGCGACAGACAGTAGATCCGACTGGCGGCCGCCGGCGTCGATCTGCCGCATACCAGCCACCGCTCGGCACTCGCTAGCCGGCGCGTGCCGACCGACGACACCCCTGGTAGAACCGGCCGGTATCGATTGATCTGAGGCGAACCTTGAGTGTCATCCATCGGGCTGTTCCGTGAAGGTCACCATGCGGCGCCGGGCGAAAAGGTTACGTCCAGGGTTTTGTGGATGTCCCGCCGCAGCCGGGCCAGTGCCGGGTGCCCGTGGATCCGGCCGAATACCGTGCAAAGCTGGCTCACCGAGCCGTCGCGCCAGTCGACGATCGATCCCGGACGGGCAACGGCGACCACACGGTCGATCCCCTCGAGGGCGCGGACTGCATCGAGCCCTCCGATCGATTCGACCCTCACCCTCTCCAGCGGGGATAGGACGCTCATCTCGAAGACCACCTCCTCCGACTTGTCGGGACAGTCGGGCTGCGGTCGGTAGTTGAGTGCGATCTGAAGGGCGATGGTGATCGGGTTCAGCGCGCCTGCCTTGCGGACAATGTCGGCGGTGCCGCCGCCCAAGCGGCCGTTGATCTCGATGATCCGCGGACCCGTCGCGGTGAACTTGACCTCCGTGTGGGTTACCCCGTCGCGCACGCCGACCGCGGTGAGCGCAGCCGCGACCAGGCTTCGGACCTGTTGGCGGGCAGGCTCGTCGAGGGTGGACGGGAAGAAGTCGCCCGTCTCACGAAACGGCTCGGCCAGCGGAAACTTTCCGAGGGTGACGATGTGCTGATGGTCGCCATCGAAACTGGCGTACTCCACCGAGACGTGGTCACCCCACCCTTCGCCCGTCCACCGCCGGTCGCCCACCAGCAGCTCCTCGACGACGAAGTCCTCTGAGAGGTCGATGGAGCGGGCGAGGTTATGCCAGTCCTCGGCGGAGTCGAGACGAAAGGTATCCCGGCTGTGCGTGCCAGTTGACGGCTTCAGCACGGCCGGGAAGCCGATCTCATCGAGCGCGGCGGTGGCCTCCTCCACGGAGCGGACGAGACGAAACGCCAGGCCGTCCACGCCGGCGCTGGCGAGGGCCTCCCGCTGCAGCGACTTGCGGGTCAGCCGGTCCAGGGTGGCGAGATCGTGGCCGCGCAGGGAGAGCCGCTCTCCGAGCTGGCAGGTCAGTCGTAGCGCGTACTCGCTGAAGGTAACAATGCCGGCCGGCCGTCGCTCACGCAGCATATCGGCGAGCTCGTCCACGGTACGGCCAGTGGCGTCGAGACCGTCGGCGAGTTCCCGGATGAACTCTACGCCGGGTGCCGCCTCAGGTCGGCTGCGGTCGTACAGGAAGAGAACATCGCAGGTGCCAGCGGCCGCCGACAGGATTTCCAGTGGCGTCGCCGCGCCGATGTCGTACACGACGACAACCGTCGGCAGCACGTCCGTCATGCCACTACCTCCCGGCCGCCGGACAGCTTCGCGGTCAAATTGTCCCCTGTCAGCGGCAGCAGCGAGTCCTGCACGTGATGCACGGCAAGTAAGTGCGTGTGCGTAGAGAGCGGGTCGCCAGTTGGTGAGACATCGTCGAGCACGAACCTGACAATGCCGAAACGCCTGAATGTGGCAGGGGGAAATGACTGAATTGAATGAACGCAATCAGCCACGTTCAACTTGGCGACGATGCGATCCCCCGCATGCTTCAATTCTGTCTCCATAACTTGTTCCCCGTTACAGCGACGTCCTCGTCGATCACTCGCCCATCTGCTGCTGCATGACTGAGGACAGTGCTAGCGAGCGAACATAGCCGGTACCTGCTGCGTCGTCAACCACCAACCATCAGCGGCGGAGAGGGGTCTTATCGTCCTAAGTCGGGCTGAGAGCACCAGGCGTACGAAGTGGACAAATGAACCTCTATGTGTCCTCTCTAGTCCATACGAGTGGTTGACAGGCGGTGGGGGTGTCCGTAGGTTGATGCGCCGAACAGGCCAGAAGGCAAGCGGGGGTTTCCATGGCTATGTCCAGGCGCGCCGGTCATGCGGAGGAGGATTCGTCAAATTCTCCCACCGGTGATCGCATTTCAATTCGGTTTCCTCGTGCCAGTGCTCGAATCACCGGCGTCCGCCGCGTCCTCGTCGGTGTCGAAAGCTGCGCCGCCTCGAGGCATGGCATCGACCACTATGGGTAGGTCAACCGCCATCCAGGCCAACTGAAACCCTTCCGTGCGATTACATCGGAAAGTAGCACTAAGACCATGGCCGTGCTCGATGTGAATACCTGCAAGGCGGGTGTGGAGTTGGCCGAGACCGTTGTTGCCATAGAGGACAACTGCGGGCAACTGTTCGCGCTCGGCCAGCCTGGCTTGCCGGCTTCGGCCGGGGCACCACGGCACGACATTGGGGTGCGTGCCCGTCACCACGTCACGGGTGCCAAGGCTGGGCCAGGCCGCGTTGTAGTACCCCCAATCGGCCAGCCAAACGCTGATGTTCGGCAGGCGTTCGACGCCCCTGGGGAGACCGGGGTGCAGTTGGGCCCGTAAGCATCCCCCCCGGCAATGCCGCAGCCTCTGTATAGCGGCCACAGGCTCGGGATCCACAGCGGTCTGGATGACGAAAGGGACCGCCCGTCCCGTTCGCCAGGACACGCTAAGACCCATCATTTTCCATGGCACCGGGGCGGTCAGGCGAAGATGCCCGACAGCTCGTCGAGAGGAATGTCTGATGTCAGCCTCCATCAGGGAGTCTGTCCTACCGCTAGGAGTGCGGGACTACCGCAACCTTTTCTTCGCGAACATGGCTTCATTCCTCGGTGACCAGGTCGTTCCGGTAGCACTCGCCTTCGCGGTACTGCAGGTCACCGGCTCCGCCTCCGCCCTGGGAATCGTCCTCCTGTCGCGGACGGTGCCCATGGCGCTGTTCGTCCTGACCGGCGGCGTATGGGCTGACCGACTGCCCCGTCAGCTGATCATGGTCGGCTCCGACGCGGTGCGATTCGTCAGCCAGGGCATCTTCGCGGCGCTCATCTTCGCCAACCATGCGCCCATGTGGGCCATGGTGGTCCTCCAAGCCGTTCACGGCACGGCGACCGCCTTTTACCGGCCAGCGTCGAGTGGCCTGTTAGCACAGGTGCTGCCCCGGGAGCTGCGTCAGCGGGGTGTCGGCCTTATGTACTCGATGGCAGGCCTGACCCACGTGGCCGGCCCGGCGATCGCCGGTGTACTCCTCGCGGTAACCAGTCCCGCATGGGCACTTGCCATCGATGCAGCGTCGTTCGCGGTCAGTGCTTTCCTGCTCACTCGTGTCAGTCCCGCAGAGCGAGGGCCTGCGAAGGAGCGCCAGAGCTTCGTGCGGGACCTGGCGGAGGGCTGGAACGAGGTAATCTCCCGGTCATGGCTGCGTTCCTGGATCCTGAACTTCGCGCTGTTCCAGTTCGCGCTTCTCGCCGTCTTCTGGGTGCTCGGCCCAGTCGTCGCTAAGACCTCCCTGGGTGGCGGGACCGCGTGGGCGATCATGTCGGCCTCCGTGGGTATGGGGTCGCTCCTGGGCAGTCTCGTCGCGGTGCGGTGGCATCCAAAGCGGCCACTGGTCGCGGTCGGCGGGTCGCTGCTGCTTTCACCGGCCGTGCTGCTGGGGCTCGCGGCGCCGGCACCGGTCTATGCCCTCGCTGGCATGTCGTTCCTCTTTGGTGCCGTGATAGCCTTCGCCGACGCGATTTGGGAAAGCGTGATGCAGAACCACGTGCCCGAACGTGTGCTATCGCGGGTCATCGCCTACGACTATCTCGGCTCCACCGTCCTGCGGCCCATCGGGCTGGCCGTCGTTGGTTCGGTCGCGGCGACGATCACCACGCAGGTTACGCTCGTCGGTGCCTCGGTCCTCTATCTGGCCGTGACGCTGGCCGCGCTCGCCATGCCGATCACCTGGACGCTTTCCTCGCACGCCCCATTGCAGCCAGAGGAGGCGATGGCGTCGGCCGATCTTGTAGAGACGCAGCCGCATGTTGGCCCCGTAAGCGGCACGAGCCACGCGGCGCCGGCATTGGGGGAGAGAGGAAGATGACGGGGACCGCTGTCGTCAGACCTTCCACTCTTGGCATATTTCGAGGGATTGCATTGATTAATGAGGCATGGACACCCGGCGCCAGTGATGGCGCGGGAGGGACTGGCAGAATTCTCGTCCTCGACTACACCGGGCGGCGGCCGGAGGCGCCCGTGTCGGCGCTGGACCTCGAGTCGCACGGGCACATGGTGCACTACATGCTGAGCCCACCGTTTCCGCGGCAGTTTTCCGCTGGCGCTTACGCCATGGAGCTGCTGGGCCGGCAGGGCGACGTTGACGGCGTGCGGGCGGTGCTGGCGTACTGTATGGCGGCTCCCATCGCACAGGAGTTGGCGGCCTATGTTTACGCCATCACCGGCCGCGCATTGCCGCTGATACTCTTCGACGGCGAACCTGCCCGGGCACCTGCGGTCCAGGAGCAATACGAGATGGCGCTCCATAAGCTGAGAGAGTTTCTCTCCGTGGACGAGGCGGGGTGGACCCCGACGTCGATGTTCGACGAAGTGGCCGTGCGCGAGCGGCCGGAGGCAGTGCTCCGGTCAATGCACGCGGGACTGCTGGGTGTCGGTGAGCAGGCGGCGACCTACTCTCCCGGCGACGCCGCTGCCACAATGGCCGATGCCGAGGCCATCGCTGACTTCTACCTCGACTGGCTGGGCCACCTCGTGGCGGCACATAACACCTCGTGGCCGGCCTGGGGTGGACCGGCGTACCAGATTGTTTCCCGAGGGCACGAGCACGCGTCGGAATGGCCGGGTGCCACGCGAACTCTAACCGTCGCCATCGACGCGTCGCGCAACGACCTGCTTCGCCACGCCAGCACCGCAGAAGCCGTGCTCTCGATCCTCGTCAAGGAGGCCGAGCATGCAGCCTGAGGCCGCGAGCTGGGAACGCAGCGGAATGGCATTCCAGGTGGTGCGTTGGACGAACGGGCAGTTGAGTATCTGGCCGGTGGATCGGGAACTGCCCGCCGATTGGACGCCGACTGGTCACCAGGGAACGTATGCGACGTGCCTCAAACAGGCGGAGGCGCTGGGGTCGACCTCGGCCGAGCCTGTCGCCGAATGCATGGATTCCTCCACCTGCGATCACCCCAACCTGCTGACGTTGTTCGCCGACAGCGTTGCGCGTCACGGCGGCCGCCCGGCCGTGTCCGACGCCGTCCGCTCCCTCACGTACGTCCAACTGGACCAGGCGTCGGACGCGATGGCGGCGGCCCTGGTGGGCCGAGGCGTTCAGCGCGAGGACCGCGTGGCTGTATTCCTCCCCCGGGGCGTCGACGTGATCATCGCGCTGCTGGCCACGCTCAAGGCCGGCGGTGCATACGTCCCGATCGACGCCCGTTTGCCGGACTCGCGACGTGATCTCATGATCAAAAACAGCGGAGCGCGGCTCGTAATCACGACGCCCGGCCCACAGGACGGCCTCGCCGGACTGGAGGCGATAGCGCCGCTACCGCCGGATCTGACGGGCGAGAGTCCTGACCACTTGCCCGCTACTTCGGTGATGGGTTGCCAGGCCGCCTGCGTCCTCTTCACCTCGGGATCCTCGGGAACGCCAAAGGCCATCGTCCTGGAGCACCGCAATCTCGCATATTTCGCTGTAAATCCGGCGCTGCCCCAAATCCTTCCACAGGATCGGGTGGGACACGTGTCGAGTCTGTCGTTCGACGCGTTCAACTTCGAGGTCTGGTGCTCTTTGGCAGCGGGGGCGGAAATCGTCGTACTGCCCACCATGCCTGACCTGATCGGAGGAGATCTGCAACGCGAACTGCGCCGTCAACGGATCACCGCGATGCTGGTGCCCACCATGGCGGTCAACCATGTTGTACGCGAGGACCGGGAATCCTTCTCGACGTTGCGCCTCCTGCACACTGGCGGCGACGTTATCCTGCCCTCTGCGTGCCGTGACCTGCTGAGCAGCTCCTTTCGTGGTCACTTCCACAATCTGTATGGGCCAACCGAGGGCACGACCGCCTGCACCTCGTACCGGGTCAAGACCGTGCTGCCGGACGACACCAGCGTGCCCATCGGCGCTCCTTTGGCGGATGCACAGATCTACGTACTGGATCAGAACCGCTATCCGGTTGCCGATGGGAGGACCGGTGAGCTGTTCGTGGGAGGATCGGGGGTGGCCCGAGGATACCTCGGCCAGCCACGGCTCACCGCGGCCAGCTTCCTTCCGAATCCTTTCCACCCCGGCCGTATGTACGCGACGGGTGACTTGGCGCGGCGGCGTGAGGACGGGCAGCTAGAGTTCCTGGGCCGAATCGACGATCAAGTCAAGGTGCGGGGCTACCGCGTCGAGCCGAGGGAGGTGGAACGAACTCTCGCCCGCCTCGGCGGGGTGTTGGAGGTGGCGGTGGTCGCAATCGGGGAGGGCGACGGCAAGCATCTCGTGGCGCTCGTAGCGGGAGAGGAGAAGATGTCGCTGCGGAAGCTGCGCGAACATGCTACTGAGACTATGCCCGAGTACATGGTCCCCAGCGCCTTCGCCGTCGTCCCGAAGATCCCGGCGAACGATCACGGCAAGCGGGACACCCGGCAACTGGCGGACCTGGCGCGCAAGGAACTCGACCGGCGCCGAGACACCGTGCCACCGCGAGACGCGGTGGAATCTTACCTTGCCAAGCTTTGGGAGGAGTTGCTCGATGTCGAGCAGGTTGGGGTCCATGACGACTTCTTCGCGCTCGGTGGGAACTCGCTTCTGGCGTTCCGCGTCCGCCGCCGGGTCATCAATGACACCGGCGCGCCGCTCGATATGCAGGACGTCCTGAGTACGACGGTGCTCGCTGACCTCGCGACAATCGTTCGCAAGCGAAAGGCCTCTTCGGGTGACCATCACTTCTGAATCGGTGACGCTGACGGATGTCGATGTATTCGCCCGTGGGCAGCACCACGCAATGTTCGACCTGCTGAGAGAACACGACCCGGTCCACTGGCACGGATTGCCTGACGGGGGTGGCTTCTGGGCGCTGACCCGGTATGCCGAGGTGTCCGCGAGCTACCTGGACCACGCCACCTTTTTGTCGTCCGGCGGGGCCATGCTAGGCGGCTCCTACCGCAGTGAAGCGGACACGGCGGCGGGCCGGATGCTGGTCTCGACTGACCCGCCGCGGCACCGTCTGCTGCGCCAGCAGATGCACCGCGCGTTCTCCTCCGAGATGGTCGCCCGAGTCGCCCGACAGGTCGAGAGCCTCGTGGAAGCAGCCGTCGACCGCGCGATCGCGGATGGGGGCTGCGACTTCGCGACCGACATCGGGCCGGAGCTGCCGGCCGGGGCGCTTATGGTCATGATGGACATCGGCCACCAAGACGCACGCGCGCTGATCGACATGACCAGACGCATGGTCGGTTACCGGGACCCGGGCTACGTCGATCAGACCGGCGACGAGCGCCTGCGACTCGCCGCAATCCAGATGGAGATCTTCGAGTTCTTCGATGAGCTGCTCGCCTCCCGGCGAGGGCGACCCGGGCCGGACGTTATCAGCATCCTGGCCGCCGCCGAGCTAAACGGTCGCCGTTTGTCAGAGGAGGAGGTGCTCTACAACTGCATGAACGTCGCGGTTGGGGGCAATGAGACAACCTCGCACACCGCCTCGTCCGGCCTGGTCGCATTGGCCGAGCACCCTGAGCAGTATCAACGTTTGTCGGACGACGCTCATTTGTTGGACGCCGCGATCAATGAGATCCTGAGGTGGAGTTCCACAAACGCGTACGTGCTACGAATCGCTGGCCGGGACACCGAACTGGCCGGCCGCACCATCCGACGGGGGGACCCGGTCACGCTGTGGAACGTGTCCGCCAACCGTGATTCGGAGCAGTTTCCCGACCCGCACCGTTTCGATGTTGCCCGTACACCGAACAAGCATCTGTCGTACGGCAACGGCATCCACCGATGTATCGGTGCCATGCTGGGTCATGTGGAACTGTCGATTCTCTTCAAGACACTGATCGACAACCGGATCGAGTGGGAAATAGATGGGAAGTTGGAACGGATGCGCTCCAACTTCATCCTCGGCATTAACCACCTACCCGTCCGGATGCGTCGCTTGTAGTGCTGAGGGCGACGTGGTGGTGCCAGCCGATCCAGGAGCGGCTTTCGAAGTGGTCGAAGCCCGAGGGCGGCCTCCAGCTCGCGGTAGTCGTGCTGGACGCGTCAGCGGCTTCTGACCGGGGCGGACCAGTTCGGTCAGTGGCGTCTCGGCGGGCAGGTCGGACAGTCAGTAGTCGGTGGGTTCGTGCTGGCCGGGGGGCTATTACAGGAGCAGCCAGCATTCGGGCAGGACCACGTCGCCGCGTCGGATGGTCCGGCCGGCGGGACCGCATCCGCAGAGCGAAGAGGTGCCCGGACAGCTCACTGGCAGGCCGGTCCGGGCGGGGTCGGGTGCAGACAACCGAGCAACTGGATGGAGGGGTTGCCTGCGGCCTGGACGGGCGGTCACTAGCTCAGAGCGGCGTGGTGCAGGTGAGCGACGCCGAGATAGACAGCAGTCAATGTATGGGCGGAGTGGCGATGGCCGCGTAGGACCTTCCAGTTCTTTTCTGGCCAAGGCGCGTTCGATCTGCGCTTGGACGGTGCGATGCTGCATTAAGTCTTCTTTCCACGGCGGTAGCGGCCCGCCGCCGTGGGGGCTCGCGGTACGGGATCACCTCCGGGTTGCCGCAGTAGACGCCGTCGGCCACGAGGGCCGTCCGGCACATTTCTGATAGGTGCCTGAGGTGCGGTAGGCGATAGCGCCGTTTCAGTTGCCGGGTTATGGGTCGCCGATGGCGATGACCGGGTCGGGTGCTGGCGTCGATGGCGACCTGCAGGTTCGCCGAGTGCTGGTAATTCTTGCTCGCTGCGGCGAGGCGGTGGTCCCGGGTCGGGATCAGGGTGCAGTCGACGATGGCGATCTGGCTGACCGGCCGCTGGCGGACCAGGGTGAGGGCCAGCAGGGGTCCGAGGGTGTCGATGATCCGTGGGCGGCGGAGTGCGACACCCCAAGACAGCGCCACGATCTGGCGCATGGTCAGCTTGCTGCGCCAGTAGGCGGCTACCAGCAGCACCCGATCGGCCAAGTCGAGGGCCCGCTGTCGGCCCGGCCGGCCCTCGGCGATCGATTCCCCGCCACGCTCGGCGACCAGCCGGACCAGTCGGCGGAACTGGGCAGGCCGCAACCCGGTGAACAAAAAGATCCACTCGGGGCGGGCTGTGGAGATCACCTGCGCTCAGGCATCGCCAACGATCGTCCTCAGCGGACTGAGGACCGTGCCACGAGACGTTTCTTAAAACCGGAATCGAAACATTGAGCCATTTTCATCCTGCGTGGCGGTCGGCTTCGACGTGGTGCAGGACGAGGATGGCCTGCACGATCGCGGTCGCTCGGTGTGGGCAGCAGCGCAGCTTGACCAGGATTTTCCAGGTCTTGAGGGTGGCGATCGCGCGTTCGCCGCGGGCGCGGATCTTCGCGTGGGCCCGGTTG
>NZ_VISU01000050.1:0-17658 GCF_007827625.1 Micromonospora sp. CNZ297
CGGAAGCTAAGCCCTCCAGCGCCGATGGTACTGCACTCGGGAGGGTGTGGGAGAGTAGGACACCGCCGGACAATCTTCCAATTCAGGGCCACCCCTACACGGGGTGGCCCTGAATTGCGTTGCCCCCCGGAAAACACCACGACGGACCGCCTCGGTCTCGTACCGTCGAGCCGGGACCGTCGACGCACGATCGCCCGCCGGCTGGGCGGCGCGAAACGTGACGTGTCGTACGCCGGGACCGTGATCGGGTCCGACCGCACGGGGTACAGGAGTGGGCATGGAGATCGGAATCATCGGGTCGGGGCACATCGGGGGCACCCTCACCCGTCGTCTGCGTTCACTCGGTCACGACGTCGCGGTGGCCAACTCCCGCGGGCCGCAGAGCCTGACCGACCTCGCCGCCGAGACCGGCGCCCGGGCGGTGTCGGTGGAGGAGGCCGTGCAGGGCGCCGAGCTGGTGGTCATCGCGATCCCGCTGAAGGCGGTGCCGCAGCTCCCCGCGGCGCTCTTCGACGGCAAGCTGGTGGTCGACGCCGACAACTACTACCCCCAGCGGGACGGGGACATCCCCGAGCTGCTGGACCGCAGTCTCAGCTCCAGCCGCTGGACCGCCGATCACCTCAAGGGCGCCCGGGTGGTGAAGGTCTTCAACAACATCCAGGCCGCGCACCTGATGGACGAGGGCAAGCCGGCGGGTACGGTGGGCCGGATCGCGTTGCCGGTGGCCGGTGACGACGCGGACGCCAAGCGGATCGTGATGGAGCTGGTGGACGAGCTGGGCTTCGACCCGGTCGACGCGGGCACCCTGGACGAGAGCTGGCGGCAGCAGCCGGACACGCCCGTCTACGGCACCGACCGGGACGCCGACGGCGTACGCGAAGGGCTGGCCGCGGCACGGCCGTGAGAATTATGGGAAAGGCCCCGCCGGATACGTCCGGCGGGGCCTTTCTGCGTCTCGTGGATCAGTCGTCGCCCGGCTTCGGGGCGCAGATGAACCGCGGCTCGGCGTCGTAGCGCCAGCTGAACTTCTCCCGCTTGAACACCTTGCCGTCCTTCTTGATGACCCGGAACGCGTCCTGGGCGAACCCGACAGCGCCGGCGGCGGCGATGCAGGTCGGACCCGGCGTCAGGTAGACCGTCTTCGGCTGGGTGATGTTGCGGCGCGGGCCGTACTCGGTCTTCACGCTGTCGTAGATCTTGGTGCTCCAGATCGAGACGGTGATCGAGTTGGACGTGTACGACGTGTCGATCAGGACGCCGTACGGCGTGTTGTTGCGGAACTTGAAGTCGAGCTGAGGCCAGTAGATGGTCGACTCGATCACCGCCGGGTATCGGCTGAAGTAGAACGAGTGCGGCTTGTGCTCGACGTCCTCCAGCCCGGCGTAGTAGGTGGCGTTGAACAGCGTGGTGGTGAACTGGGAGACACCGCCGCCGACGCCCGGCACCAGCTTTCCGCCGACGATCGTCGGCGCGTCCTTGTATCCCTGGTCGTAGCCGCGTTCGCCGGTGTGCCCGTTGAGCGAGAACGTCTCGCCCGGCTTCACCAGCGCGCCGTCGACGTCCTTCGCCGCACGGACGATGTTCTGGCTGCGCGGCGACGAGAGGCCGCCGGTGAATTGGGTGGTGAACGTCGACACCCGCTCCTTGATGCCGAGCTTCGCCAGCTCCGCCTCGGTCAGCTCGGGGGCGGCCGGCTTCAGCTCGGCGGTCACCGTACGGCCCTCGGTCTTCGGCAGCACCGCGAGCAGCGCCGGGCCGAGCGCGGCGGCGTCGACCTGGCGTCCGGGCTTACTGGGCAGCACCTTCGGCTTGCCGCCGCTGATGGTCAGTCCGGCGTCCCGCGGCTCGACCTCGAGCTTCGTCAGCCGGTCCCCCAGTGCGGTACGCAGCCGCTTGACGTCGACCTTCGGGGTGAGCGTGCCGGCGTCGTCGGCGGAGAAGCGCAGCGACCGGGCGATGGCGGCGGGCGGGACGGTGACCGAGCCGCCGTCGGTGGTGAGCGTGACCGGTGCGGCCACCGCGGGCCGGGCCAGCTCGGCGACGAGCCGGTCCACCTCCTCGCGGGTGGTGGCCGGCCACTTCTCGACGAGCGGCACGGTGACCGGCTCGGCGGCCAGCCAGCCGGCCTTCACCACCGAGGTGGCGCCATCGGTGTCGATCGTCAGCGCCGGCTTCGGGTAGACCGGCTTCGGTGTGGTCCCGGTCCAGATGATCGCCGGCATGGTCATCTCACGCCCCTGCGCGCCCATCACCTTGCGCAGGGCCGCCCCAAGCTTGGCCTGGTCGACGGTCACCACCGGCTCGACCGCCCGGGAGCCGACGAGCCGGCTCACCGCGTGCGCGTCGGCCTCGGCAGCCGCCGCCACCGTCGCGTCCACGTCGATGGCGAGCCCCACCTCGGACGGCTTCAGCTCGGCCTTGTTCTCACCGACTGCGACCGCGAGCGGGGCGTCCAACTTGTCGGCCCGGCGTTCCAGCTCGGCGCGGAGTGCCTGGGCCGCCTCCGCGCGGCTCCGCCCGCCCAGCTCGGTGCCGAGCACCGTGGTGCCGCGGGGCACGTCACCGGCGTACGCGTAGGCGCCCAGGCCGACGCCGCCGGCGAGCACGGCCGCGACGATCCCTCCGGCCAGCAGCAGCCGGGCCCGTCGCGAGCGTGTCGGCTTGGCCGCGCCGCCTCCGGGTGGTGTGGCGACCGGCTCCATCTCGACGCCGGGCCAGCTCACCGCCGCCACCTTGATGGTGGGACGGTCGTCGGCAGCCGGCATCTTCTCGCCGTACATCGTCACTGCAACCTCGATCGGAAGTACACGCGGGGACCGCTTCCCCCGCGGGAGACACCTACGGTAACCAACGCTCGGGCCCGCCGGGAGTGTCCGGTCCGGCGGTCGTGTCGGTTGACCGCCGGTGTCGCACCGATCACCCGTTTCGGGGCGGTGCCGCGGTGCGGATCGTGGCACGGTGAGCTGGTGCGGACACAGGATCGGGTGCCGGCGTACGGCGGCGGATGGCTGGACCGGGCGGCGGCGCGGCGCGCCGACGCGGACTGGCTGGCCGAGCGGCTGACCGACCCGGCGAGCGTCGTGCTGCCGCTGTGGCGGGGCCGGTGCCTGGTCGACGGGGACGGCCCGGTCCGGCTCACCGGTGAGCGGGCGTCGACCGTCCGGGCGGCGGCGGGCGAGACCGTCTTCCTCGGGGTCGACGGGGACGCCGCGGTGTTCGCCGTCGACCTCTCCGCGCTGGGCGAGCGGGCCGCCGTGGAGGCGGCCGCCGCGACACGGGCGGCCGACCTGCGGGCGCTGGCCGGCCGGCTCGACCCGGCCGGGGCGGCCGTCCAGGCGTACGCCCGGGGGTTGCTGCTGTGGCACCGGCAGCAGCGATACTGCGGCGCGTGCGGCGCGGCGGCGGTGGCCGGTGGCGGCGGACACGTCCGGACCTGCGCGGACGCGGAGTGCGGGCGGCTGCTGTTCCCCCGGATCGAGCCGGCTGTCATCGTGCTCGTCGAGGCGCCCGGCCCGCCGGGGCGCTGCCTGCTGGCCCGGCACGCGGGCGCGGCCGAGGGGGCGTACTCGACGCTCGCCGGCTTCGTCGAGGTCGGTGAGAGCCTGGAGGACGCGGTCCGCCGGGAGCTGGCGGAGGAGGCGGGGGTGACAGTCACCGACGTGACCTACCAGGGGTCGCAGGCGTGGCCGTTCCCGGCTGGCCTGATGGTGGGTTTCCGGGCCGTCGCCACCTCCGAGCAGGTCCGCGTCGACGGGGTGGAGCTGCTGGAGGCGCGCTGGTTCACCCGGGCGGAGCTGCGGGAGCGGATCGCGTCCGGTCGGTCGCTGGGCCGGGTGGACTCGATCGATCACCTGTTGCTGGGTGACTGGCTGGGCGCCGAGTCGCCGGCACGGCCATCAGCAGTGTCGTGACCACGGCCGTGGCGAGCGCCGCGACGACGAGACCGCCGACGGTACGCGGACGCACGATCGCGGCAACGGTCACCAGCGCGCCGGTGCCCAGCCACAGCGGTGCGGCCGGCCACCTGACGCCTCCGGCGAGACGGTCGTTGAGCAGAACGAACGTCACCGCGTAGAGCGCGCCGACGGCGGCGAACAGCGGCGCGTACCGGCCGAGCGCCGTGTAGTCGGGTCCGCCGACGAGCCGGAAGGCCAGCCCGCCGGCAACCGCCGACGCGCCCACCAGGGCCAGGCCGCAGGCACCCGTCACCGCGAGCGCGACCGTGCGGCTGCGGCGGTCCCCGCGGGCCAGGCGTGGCAGGGCGAGGACGGCGGCGACCTGCGGCGCCCAGAGCGCGCCCTTGGTCAGGACCGTCCCCACCGAGTACGCCCCGGAGCCCGACGGCGGCAGCAGTTGCCGGGCCAGGAGCAGATCGGCGTAGGAGACGACGAGCATCGCCAGCGTCGCCCCGCACCCGGCGGTCACCTGGGCGACGGTCAGGCGCGGGGCGGCCGAGGGACGTCGGGGCGTACCGGTGAGCCAGGCCAGCGCCGGTGGCGCCAGCGCGGCGGTGAGCGCACCGATCGCGAGCGCGCCGGTCAGGCCCGCACCGAGCAGCAGCCCCACGATCACCCCGCCGTAGCGCGCGGCGGCCAGCAGCGCCATCGCGGCGGCGAGCCGCAGGAAGCGCTGACCGCCCTGCAGTTCGCCGAGCGAGCGCGACGAGAGCACCACCGAGGCCGTGGTGACGGCCAGCAGCGCCGGTACCACCGCCGGCAGGTCCAGCGCAGCGACGAGCACCGGCGTCGCCACCAGCAGCGCCCCCGCGCAGAGGGCGGCGGTCAGCACGGTGAGCCGCCGGGTGTCGGACGCGCCGTGCCGGGCGTGGTGCACGGCGACCGCGAGTTGCAGGCCGAGCCCCGGCACCCCGGCGATGGCCACGAGGCCGAGGGCGGTGGCGAGCGCGCCGAGGTCGTCCGCGTCGAGCTTCCGGGCGGCGAGCACCGGCACCAGGTAGGCCAGGCCGTTGACCAGCACTCCGGCGAGCGTGACGGCGACGCCCGCCGCTCCCAGCCCGGTCCTCCGGCCGTCCGCCGGCTGCGGGCCCGGCCGGCCCTCGCTCACGTGATCTCCGAGACGCGGGACGCCGGGCCGTCCTCCGGCCCCGGCGCGACGTCCGGTCCCGGCCGCCCGTCCGAGTCGGGCTCGGCGCGACCGTCCAGGTTCGTATCCGGTTCGGCCTCGCCGTCCGGCCCTCGGTCCGCGTCCCGGTCCCGACCCGGCCCGGCGTCGTGCGCCGCGCCCGGCCCGGCGTCGCGGTCCGCGTCCCGGTCCGGACCCGGCTCGACGTCGAGGTCCGGCCATCGGCCCGGACCCGCGCCTGGACCGGCGAGGGCGGCGGGAGCGGCGACGGCCGCGGCGGCGAGGGCGGGGACGGGCGTCGGCTGCGCGGCCGGCTCCGGCGTCCGGGGGGCCGGCACGGCCGGGGCCGCCGCCGAAGCGGGCCTGATCCGGCGTACGGGCCGCCGGCGGGCGGTCGTGGAGAGCCAGAGCGCGCCCAGGGCGGCGACCGTCAGGAGTTGCGGCAGCACGTCGGTGTGCCGGTCGCCCGATTCCAGATAGACCCACCCGGCCAGCGCCACGAGCGCGCCGGGGAGCCACGTCTCGGCCGCCCGGGCGATCCTCCTGACCCGCCGGGGGTCGCTGGTCCAGGGCAGGCGACGCGGCCCGGGTACGGCGAGCATGAAGCCCGCCGCGACCAGCAGGGCGCCGAGCAGACCGCTGTGGAGCACGAGCGCGGCGGCGCCGACTGCGAGCAGCGGCAGCGAGCGGGTGAGCCGTCGCCGGGCCGCCGGTGCGACGACGACCGCGCGATCCCCGGCGGGCCGGCGATCGGGCAGCACCGCGAGCAGCACCACCACCGCCAGCAGGACGCCGCCGAGCAGCAGACCCATCCGGTACGGGGTGTCCGGCGTGAAGCGCAGCACCACGTCCCCGGAGACACCGGCGGGCAGGATCCAGCCCTGCTGCCAGCCGTCCACCACGAGCGGGGTGAGCGTCGTGCCGCCGACGGTCGCCTGCCAGCCGGTGTTGGTGTTCTCCCGGACCGCGAGCACCCGGTCGACGGAGTGCTCGGACACCCGTACCCGCCGCTCGGTGGCCGACCAGGAACCCACCTCGATGTCGCCGGCGGTGGCCTCCGCGGCGGGCGTCGCGGTCCGTGGCGTCAGCGCGACGCGGGTGGCGGTGGCGAGCGTGCTCGCGGTGGTGACGAGGCGGTGCTCCCCGCTACCCAGGTCGAGCTGCTTGGGTGTGGTCCGGCCGCAGGCGGTGACCGGCATCTCGCGCAGCTCCAGCAGGTCGCGGACGGTGCCGGTGAGCGTGGTGGTGATCCGGGACGAGCCGACCTGGAGCGTCGGGCCGGACCCGCAGGCCAGCTTCAGCGGCGTCTCCGGGCGGGGTGCGACAGTGGTGCCGAGGGGCAGCACCGTCACCTCGCCGACAGCGATGGGCAGCGGCTCGGGCAGCCGCAGGCCGTACGGGTCGGTGCTGGTGGCGGACGGCTTGTCGAGGAACTGGATGGTGATCGAGTCGGTCCGCATCGGCGGGTCGAGCGTGAGCACGCCGTCGTTGGTGAGCAGGTTGCTGCGGAACCCGTCGTTGCCGACCACCCGGACGCTGCCGATCCGGGTGGCGGCGGTCCCCTCCTCGACGGTGAACCGGATCCGGCTGATGACCTGCGGTTCGAGCCAGGTGAGGCGCAGGATCGGCGCCTCGTCGTTCAGCGCCGGTGACCAGCTCGTGGCGGGGTCGCCGTCGAGGACCGCGCCGGGCCGGCCGGCCGGGTCGGGCACCGCCGTCGAGGACGCGGTGACCTGCGGCGCGAGGCGCAACGGCTGAGCGTCGGCGACCAGCTTGTCCAGAGCGGCGTTCAGCTCCGGGCCGGGCGTCGGCCGCGCCCACAGCTTCGCGTCGTACGTCCCGGCCACCGGCAGTGTCAAGGTGCGGTCGATGGTGGAGGCGTCCTCCGAGCCGCGGATCGCGTCGGTGGAGCAGCGCGGGCGGCCGTCGACGGTGAAGCAGGCGGGCGTGGACGGGGCCGCCGACACGACCACGCCGGCGGGCTGGTCGGTGGCGGGAGCGGCGGGCAGTTGGAGGGTCCGGCTGGTCTGGACACCTGGGATCTTGATCTCGGTGATGCCGACCGTCTTGTCGCCGAACGGGCGCAGGTCGAACGCGGCGTCCACGGAGACCTCGACCTTGCGGGTGGCGTGCACGCCGGGCAGCTCGAAGACCATGTGGTCACCGAACTGCTCGACGGTGCGGCTCTCGTATCCGGCGGTCACGGTGACTGTGGTGGGCAGGGCGTCGGCCTTCAGGTCGAACCACACCTCCACCCGGGTGACCCGGGTCGGGTTCGCGAGGTTCACCTCGATCCACTGCCTGTCGCTGCGTGAGTGCGGCGCCGACCGCCAGGACGTGGCGGTGTTCCCGTCCATCGCCGCGTACGGCTGGTATTCGGGCCGGGTGCCGCCGGTCGCGTCGATCTGGGAGCGGGCGGTGGAGGCGCGGATCCCGCTGATGCCCTCGAAACGCGCGACAGTCGACCACTCCGGTCCCCAGTCGGGCAGGTAGTCGTGCGCGGGCGCGGACACCGCGAAGGTGTCGTCGGCGGTGAGCGTCTGGGAGGAGTTGTCGCGCAGCCGGCCGAACGAGACGTCGCGCCTCCGCAGCCCGTCGGTCATCACGACCCGCCCGGTGGTCTCACCGGCCTTCGCGTCGCCGGCCAGGATCGTGGGCGCGGCGCCGAGCTGGCCCGAGGCGGCCAGGTCGAGCAGCGACTCGGGACCGCCGACGACAGTGGTCACGTCGTCACGGTCGTACGCGACCACCGGCTGGACGGGCCGGTCCACCCGGTACACCTCAAGTGCCCGTCCGGGCACGTCCAGGCCCTGGTCGCGGAACTCGTCAGGGGCGTCGGAGCCGCCGCGTACCGGGCCGAAGGACACCACGCGGGTCAGGCCGGGCGAGCGTTCCAGCGCCTGCCGGACGACCGCGGGGCGGGCCGTGTCCGAGCGGCCGTGGTCGAGGTCGGCGCGGAACAGGACGTGGCTGATCCCGGAGCGGGCGAGCAGGTCGGCCAGGCCCGCCGAACCGGCGCCGGTGGCGAGCGTCGACTCGATCGCGTCCAGCAGCCGGATCGTGGCGGGCGGGGTGAACGGGATGGCGTTGCGGACCGCCCACCGGCTGTCCAGCAGCGGCTGGGCGATCTCGTCGGTGGTGCTGCCCCAGTCGTACGCGGGGAAGCGCGCGCCGGGGACGACGAGGACCCGCCCGCGTCCGGTGTTCGCGTCCAGCCAGTCGGTGGCCTCGTGCCAGTAGCCCGGCACGTCCTTCACCGCGCCCGGCGTGGCGAGGCCACCGGCGAGCGCCGGTGAGGCGACGCCCGCGACCGCGACCATCGCCGTGCCGGCGGTGAGCCAGGCCCGGGCCGTGGCGCGGCCACGGCGCTGCTCGGGCGCGGTCCGGGCCGCGCGTACGGCGAGGCTGACCAGGTGCGCCAGGCCGAGCGCCAGCGGCAGGCGCAGCAGCACGTCGAACTTGTGCACGTTGCGCAGCGGGGCGCCGATGCCGTCGAGGAACTGCTGCTGCGGCCCGGCGAGGATGTTCGGCAGGTCGCCGGTGTGCCCGAGACCGACGAGCGCGACGCCGAGCAGCAGACCGGTGATGAGGAACCGGCGGTGCGGCATCCCGCGCCGGGACAGGCCGAGCACCCCGAGCGCGGCCACCGCCAGGGTGGCCGCCACGAGCAGCGTGTCGTTGGCCAGCCGGGCACCGGCCGGGATGTTCGCGCCGAACGGGGACGCCAGGTACGCGACCCAGTAGGAGGCGCCGCGCAGCGTCGTGACCGCGTCGGTGACGCTGGTGGTGTTGCGGGCGGTCTCGATGTAGTCCAGGAACGGCGGGCTGTACCGGCCGAGGACCAGCAGCGGGATCAGCCACCACGCGGTGGCCAGGGCGACCGCGCCGCACCAGGCCGCGAGGGCGGTGACGCGGCGGCGCAGGGGCCGGAGCGTGGCGAGCCAGAGCAGGGCGAGCGGCACCACGGCGGCGACGGCTGTGGCGTTGACGCCGCCCGCGCAGGCGACGGCGACCGCCGACCCGGCGACCGCGCGGCGCAGCCGGGCGCCCCGGGCGAGTCCCACGAGCGGGATGAGCACCCACGGCGCGACGGCGCTGGGCCAGGACTCCACCGACGACCAGCCGAGCTGGGTCAGGATGCGCGGGGACAGCGCGAACGCGACACCGGCGATCATCCGGCCGGCGGGGCTGCCGATGCCGAGCCGGCCCGCCAGCCGCACCACACCGAGGTACGCGACGCAGAACAGCAGCGCCCACCAGAGCCGCTGGACGATCCACGGCGCGATGCCCAGTTCCGTCCCGAGCAGGAAGAACGGGCCCATCGGCCAGAGATATCCGTACGCCTGGTTCTGGAGCTGGCCGAACGTGCCGGTGGGATCCCACAGGTGCAGCGAGCGCAGCAGCCACCCGGCCGGATTGACGTTGAGGTCGACCTTCGTGTCCGGTACGACCTGCCCGGGGGCCTGCTGGAAGGCGAGGGCGGTGAGCGCGAGGCAGATCGTCAGGTGCCGGAACCGTCGCGCCGTCTGCCGGGCACGGCCGGTCTCCCGGGCGGGGGTGTCCGTCCCCGTCGGCGACGTTGTCGTCCCGTCCGCACGCATTTTCGGCTCCCGTCTCCGCCGGCCGTACGCGCACCTGCAACATGACGCGTGTCGCGCGACGTTATCCGGACCGGACGCGCAGTGGCGACCTGGGGGCGCGGCAGGGCGTTATCAGGAGAACGGCCGTCCCCACGGCGTGTAAGCGTGTGGCAGGCTGCCGACCATGTCAATGCCACAAGCAGCGGCCGAGACGCATCCGGCAGCCGTCGGCGCGGAGGACGACGGACCCGGACCGATCGGTCGCTGGATTGCCGCCGACCGCGTCCGCGCGGTCGCGATCGCTCTCATCGTCGTGTCCGTCGCGTCGCGCGCCGGGCTGGCCGCCCGTGGCTGGTTCTCGCAGGACGAGTTCGTCATCGCCGCGCAGGTGCTCGACACCCGGCTGGACCCGGACTACCTGCTGGGCACGTTCAACAACCACCTCATGCCGGCCGGGCTGGCGGTCGCGTGGCTGATGGTCCGGGCGGCCGGTTTCGCCGGCTGGCCGTGGATCCTGCTGCTGGCGGCCGGGCAGGCGGCGGTGGGGATCGCCCTCTACCGGCTGCTCCGTGATCTGCTGCGGCCCGGCTGGGGGCTGCTGGTCCCGCTGAGCCTGTTCCTGTTCAGCCCGCTGACGCTCGAGGTGTCGTCGCTGTGGCTGGTCGGGCTGCTCGTTCTGCCGCCGCAGCTCGCCCTGGTCCTCGCGGTGGCGGCCCAGGTCCGGTACGTGCGCACCGGCCGTAGGCGGCACCTCGTCCTGGTCGCGTTCTGGCTGGTGTTCGGCCTGCTCTTCGACACCAAGGCGCTGCTCATCGTGCCGCTGCTGTTCCTGCTGACCGCGTTCCTGTTCACCAAGGGCCGCGCGTGGCGCAGCCTGGTGACCACCGTCGTGCGGTTCTGGCCGGCGTGGCTGATGCTCACCGTGCTGTCCGGGGCGTACCTGGCGTACTACCTGACCCGCCCGGCCCGGGGGCTGGACGAGCCGACCTCGGTCGGGCAGGTCTTCTCCTTCCTCGGCGACCTGATCGGCGACACGGTGGTGCCGGGCCTGCTGGGCGGGCCGTGGCGCTGGACGTACGCCGGTGACGGGCCGCCGCTGTCCGACCCGTACGACATCGCGAAGTGGCTGTCCTGGGCGGTGCTCGCGGCGCTGATCGTGGTCACGGTGCGGCGGCGGCCGTCCGCCGGGCGGGCCTGGCTGCTGCTCGCCTGCTACCTCGGCCTGGTCGCGGCGCTGTTCGCGGTGACCCGGCTCGGCGGGCCGCTCGGGCCGCTGGTCGGCGTCGTCCCCCGGTACGTCGCGGACGTGGTGCTGGTGGCCGCGATCTGCGTCGGGGTGGCGCTGCTCGGGATGAAGGACAACGACGAGGACGACGTGTCCGCGTGGCCGCTGCCGACTGTGCTGCGGGAGCCGGGCGCCTTCGCCGTCGGCCTGGTCTCGATGGTGGTGCTGCTGGCGACCATCGGCGTGGGCACGCTGTGGAGCACCGCGCGGTTCGGCGACAACTGGAGCACCAAGCACGGGCGGGACTACCTGGCCACCACGCAGGCCGAGCTGGCCGCCGCGCCGCCGGGCACCGTCTTCTTCGACACGATCGTGCCGGACCGGGTGGTGGCCGGGTACTTCTGGCCGGACAACCTCCAGTCCCACTTCTTCCGTCCGGCGGAGCGCCGGCCGACGTTCGTGACGATGAGCGAGAAGCCGTCGACGTTCGACGAGAACGGCCGGATCCGTCCGGTGGTGGTCGAGGGACGCAAGGTCGCGCCCGGCACCGTGGAGGGCTGCGGGCACCTGGCCGAGGGTGGCCGGACCACCCGGATCCCGATGGACGGCTACCTGGTCGAGTGGCCGTACGTGGTGCACTTCGGCTACGTCAGCTCCGGTGACTCGACGGCGGTGTTCAAGCTCGGCGACGCCACCCGCGAGATCACGCTCAAGAGCGGGCTGAACGACGTGTTCTTCATGGTGGAGGGTGCCGGGTCCGCCGTCGAGCTGACCGTGAACACGCCCGGAGTCAGGTTGTGCACCAACCTGATCACCATCGGCCGGGCGGTGCCGAAGCCGTAATGACCGGACGTCCCGCCGAGGGCGGCGGCCCCGCGGTCCGGCGGTGGCGGGAGGCGCTGCCGCTGTACCTCGTGGCGGTCGTCGTCACCGCGTTGATCCTGGCCCCGCTCGCGGCGCCGGGCTACGCGCTGCGGTACGACATGGTGTTCGTCCCCCGGCAGCCGCTGAGCTGGGATCTGGTGGCCCCGGCGCAGAGCCTGCCCCGGGCGGTGCCGATGGACGCGCTGGTCTCGCTGGTGACCCAGCTCGTGCCGGGCTGGGTGGTGCAGCGGGTGGCGCTGGCCGGTGCGGTCCTGTTCGCCGCCGTGGGCGCCGGACGGCTGGTGCCGACCGAGCGGCGTGCGGTGCAACTCGTCGCCGCCGTGGCGTACGCGTGGACGCCGTACCTGGCCGAGCGGCTGCTGATCGGGCAGTGGGGGCTGCTGCTGGCGTACGCCGCACTGCCCTGGCTGGTGCGGGCGGCGCTGGACCTGCGGGCGGGCCGCGACGGCGCGCTCGCCCGGGTGGTGCTGCTCGCCGCGCCCGCCGCGATCACCCCGACCGGCGGCCTGATCGCCCTGGCGACGGTGCTGGTGCTGGCGGCGGATCGGGCCCGGCTCCGGCTGTCCGCGGTCGCGGTGGGCGGTGTCGCGCTGCTCAACGCACCGTGGATCGTGGCGGCCCTGGTGACCGGCGCGGGCGGCACGTCCGACCCGGCGGGTGTGGCGGCGTTCGCGGCGCGCGCCGAGAACTGGGCCGGCCCGCTGGTGGCGCTCGCGGGCACCGGCGGCATCTGGAACGTGCAGGCCACCCCGTCCAGCCGGTCCGGCACGCCGGCCCCGCTGGCGACCCTGGTGCTCGTGGTCCTGGCCGTGGTCGGCGCCGGCCTGCTGCGGCGCCGGCTGCCGGCGGGCGCGGCGGTACGGCTGGGCGTGCTGGCCGGCGGCGCGTACCTGCTGGCCGCCCTCGCCGTGCTGCCCGGCGGGAACACGGCGCTGAGCTGGGCGGTGGCGCACGTGCCGGGCGCGGGACTGCTCCGCGACGGGCAGAAGTTCCTCGCGCCGTACGCCCTCGTGCTGGTGGTGTGCGCGGCGCTCGGCGCCGAGCGGCTGGTGGCCCGGATCGACCGGGAGGTCGGCGGGATCGTGCTGGCCGGGCTGCTGCTCCTGCCGTTGGCCGCGATGCCGGACCTGGCGTTCGGCGGGGCCGGCCGGATCAGCCCGGTGCGCTACCCGGCGGACTGGCAGGCGGTCGCCGAGCGCCTGCCGGACGACCCGGGTGAGATCCTCGCCCTGCCGCTGACCACCTACCGGGCCTATCCGTGGAACCCGGGCCGGGTGGTGCTGGACCCGGCGCCCCGCTACCTGCCGGGAACCGTGCTCACCGACGACACGCTCGTGGTCGACGACGTCGCGGTGGCGGGCGAGAATCCGCGCCTGCGCGAGGTACGCCGGGTGCTCGCCGAGGGACGGCCGGTCTCGGCCACCGGCGTGCGCTGGGTGGTGGTGCAGCACGGTACGCCGAGCACAGTGGACCCGGCCGTCCTGGCCGGTCTCGACCTCCGGTACGAGGGGGAGTCGCTGAGCCTCTACCGGAACCCGGCCGCGTCGGGCTCGCCGCAGCGGGCCGGATCCGGTCGCTGGCTTGTCGTGCTCGCGTGCGGAACTGCCGTTCTGGTGGTCATGGCTGCCGCCTTTTCGACCCTACGCCGGCGAGCTACTGCGTGGTAACGTCCGCTCGCACGTCTCACCACTGGAGGAATGGCATGCGTAGAGCTCTAACCCTTGTCGTGTCCGGCCTGGTGGCGGCGTTGCTCGGGGTCCTGGCCCTCGGCGGGCTCTCCGCCGCCGCGACCGCCACGGCGGAGGAGGCCGCAACCGAGGCGCGTAACGCCTCGGAGGCGGCCAAGCGGGCCGGGAAGCAGGACCCGTACGCCCCCGAGGTCTACGGCAACAGGTAGGACGGGTCGCCCCGCCGCTGCACCCGGCGGGGCGAGTCCGCGGTCTCCAGCAGGGTCGCGAAGCGTTCCCCCGCCACCGGCCAGGTGAAGTTCGCCGCGTGCCGCCGGGCCTGAGCGCCCATCTCCTGACGCATCTCGTCGTCGTGCAGCAGCGCGCGCACCTTCGCCAGGTAGTCGTCGATGTCGTCGGCCAGCAGGCCGGTGCGCCCGTCGACCACCGCCTCCGCGACGCCGCCCGCCTCCCGGAACGCCACTGTCGGCGTGCCCGCCGCGCCGGCCTCCACGATCGTCAGCCCCCAGCCCTCCTTGAGCGACGGCGTCAGAGCGACCCAGGCCGAGGCGAGCAGCGTGGCCTTCTCCTCCTCCGTCACGAAGCCCCGGAAGTCGACCCGGTCGGTGATGTCCAGCTCGTCGGCGACCTCGCGCAGGTGCGACTCCCACCAGCCCTGACCGGCCACCACCAGCCGGAGCTGGGGCAGCTCGTCGGCGAGCGCCGCGACCGCCCGCAGCGCCACCTCCACCCGCTTGTGCGGCACCAGCCGGTTCAGCGTCACGAGCAGCGGGAACGGTGCGCGCCCGGCGTCGGTGCGGGGCAGCTCCGGCGTGCCGTTGTAGACCACCGAGACCTGCTCCGGCGGTACGCCGAGGGTGGCGAGTTCGCGCCGGGTCGCCTCGGACACGGTGACGTACCGGCAGCGCCGGTAGACGCGTACCGCCAGCGACGACTCGACCCACCAGCCGAACCGGGCGGCCCACTGCGGCAGGACCACCGGCCACTGCTCGCGGTGCACGTGGTGGATCAGCTTGACCACCGGACGCCGGGCCCAGAGCGGGGAGAGGAACGGCAGGCCGTTGCAGACGTCGACGAGGATGTCCGGCCGGCCGCCCCGGCGCGCGGCGAGCGGGCCGAGGCCGAACGCCCCGGCCAGGTAGCAGAGCGCGGCCCAGAGGTAGACGGTGTGCCGGCCGCCGCGACGGACGAACCGGATGCCCTCGTCGTTGACCTCGTCGGCGGGAGCCTCGCGGTGCGCGGCGCAGAACAGGGTGGCGCGGAATCCGCGCGCCACCAGCTCGGCGGCGATCCGTTCCACGTACACCTCGGAACCGCCGCCCTCGGGGTTGCGAGTGTCTCGCCAGTTGAGGAACAGCACGTGTCCGGGCATGCCGAAGCGACGCTCCACGCGAACCCTACTCTCAAGTAATTTAGCGGTGCGCGTCACATTAAGGGCTGGGCCTGCGCCCGGCAATGCCCCGAGCGGCGGCGTTGAGCCGCCGGGCGTCGTCGGATGACGCTCGGTGTTCGGCTGGTGACCGCTAGGCGGGTGCCGCGACGTCCGGCGTGGTGGCCGGGACGTCCGGCGTGGTGGCCGGGACGGCCGGTGCTCCCGCCGCCGGTCCGCGCCCGGTCGGCCGGCGGCGGCTCTGCGTGCCGAGCGTCTGGAGAGGGCGCTCGACGCCGTAGTAGCTGGCCGCGGCGTACATCAGTCCGAAGACCATGGTCAGGGCGAAGACGTTGACGAACTCGCCGGTGAACAGCGGCCGGTCCTCGAGCAGGTAGATCAGCTCGATGACCAGCGGGTGCCACAGGAACAGCCCGTACGACACGTGGCCCATCCACCGCGCCGACCCGGTGCTGAAGACCTCCTTCGCCCGGGTCGGGCCGCCGAACGCCACCGGGATCGTGATCAGGACGGCGATCAGGAGGTAGAGCGCCATCTTGGTGCCGAACTCGACGGCGGTCGGGCTGGTCAGGTCGCGCGGGCCGGCGATCGGCGTCGTCGCGATCGCCATCACCGCGACCGCGGCACCCCAGCAGGCGAGCGGCGCCGAGGCGAGGTCGTCGAGCACGCGGAAGGCGGCCGGCGCGGTGCCGGTACGCAGGGCCACGTGCGCCGCGGCCAGCGCCATGCCACCGCCGAACCAGGCGCCGTACGAGGGGAACCACATGGTGTGCAGCGCGCCGTCGAGCCAGCCGGCGCCCATCATGGCGATCCACGCGACGGTCAGCAGCGCGCCGGAGGAGGCGAGCAGGACGGTGCGGACGGGACGCCAGGTCCGGCCCACGGCGAGCACCGCGAGCAGCGGCAGGAGCAGGTAGAAGACGACCTCGGTGGCGAGGCTCCAGGTCTGGCTGAGCCCGTGGCGGAGCTGGCCCGGGCCGTAGATCTGGGTGAGCGTGAGGTGGCGCAGCCAGTCACCGGCCGACACCGGGTGGTTGCCGGGCAGGACGACGAAACAGACCACCACCGCCAGCCAGTACGCGGGCAGGATCCGCAGCGCCCGGCGCCAGAAGTACCGCTTGGCGCGGGGCCGTGGGCGCCCGGTGGCGACGGTGAGCGCCCACGGGCGGAACAGCAGGAAGCCGGAGAGCACGAAGAAGATCGCCACGCCCACGTCCAGGCGCGCCAACCAGCCGCCCCACGTGGTGTTCATGGTGACGGCGGTCTGGAAGCCGACGTGGTGGCCGACGACCGCCACCGCGCCTATCGCTCGCAGCGCGTCGAGGGCGGGAAGACGGCCCGTTACCGGTGGCTCCGGGATTGTTGGCGTGGTGGCTGTGGACATCTGGACATCCAGGGGGTCGCTTTTGCAGGTGACTGGGGAGTAACCTCCCGCCAATGCTAAGGATCGGGTGCCCCGGACGACAGACCGTAGGGCGGCAGGTTACAGGAGGATGAGTGAAGCTTCGCGTGGGCGCCGCGCTCTTCGGGCTAGGTGTCTTGTTGCTGGTCTTCGCGGCCGGGCTGCCGTTCTACGTGGCCCCCGCCGTGACCAAGCTGCCCTATGACCTGGAACCAACGACGTCCGTCGCGGAGGCGAAGGGCGCGAAGTTCCTACAGATCAAGTCCGAAGCCGGCGGCGTGAGCATCGACGTGCCGCAGGCCGACCTCGTGTCCAGCGTCGAGGTCATCCCGCAGCCGGAGGACACGAAGGACCGCTTGCCCAAGGAGCTGAAGGGCGACGCGGTCATCTGGAACGTCTTCCAGACGGTCAAGCGCGGCGACAACCAGGATGTGATCAGCCAGTACAGCACCGAGCTGGCGCTGTACCGGATCTCCGGCGCGGCGGCGCCGTGGGACGAGCAGTGGCTCAACGAGTCCGGCGCGCAGCAGACCCCGGTCGGCAACGTGCGCTACTCCGGCCAGATCTACAAGTTCCCGTTCGGCACCGGCAAGCGTGACTACCAGGTGTTCGACCGTGACCTGAAGAAGACGGCCCCGGCGCGGTTCACCGGCACGGAGAAGATCAAGGGCGTCGAGACGTACCGCTTCGAGCAGCGGATCGAGAACGAGCCGCTGAACACCCCGGAGGACAGCGTCAAGACGCTGCTGGGCAAGTTCGCGCCCGGCGCGACCAGCGGCCAGGTCGTCTACAGCAACACCCGTACGCTCTGGGTCGACCCGGTGACCGGCGCCTATGTCAAGGTCCGCGAGCAGCAGTACAAGGAGCTGCGCCCGGACACCGGCGCCCCGACCGTGCTGCTGGACGCGGACTTCAACTACAACGACGCCACGATCAGCCGCAGCGTCGAGACGGTGAAGGACAACCGTTTCAAGATCGGCCTGATCAGTGTCTGGGGTCCGATCATCGCCGGCGTGCTCGGCCTGATCGCCCTGATCGCGGGCGTGTGGCTGGTGACCCGGCCCAAGGGTGACGGCAGCGCCCGGCACCGCGCGGACGCGCCGACCTCCGACCCGACGCCCACCCGCGTGGACCAGGAGCCCGTGGGTGGCCCGCTCGACGACGAGATCCCGCCGGCGTCGACGAACTGGCGGTCCGACGATCCGTCGGTGCCGGCCCAGCGTTCGGGCGCCGGTGAGGTGGAGCGCCGCTGACCGGTACGCCGGAAGCACGACGGAGGGGTGGGGGGGGGGGGGGGCGCCCCCCCCCCCCCCCCCCACCAACAAACCCCCCCCCCCCCCCCGCGAAGAAATATCAATTATTAAGGATAGAGAATAAAGGTCGTTGTGATGAGGGACAACGGAGGA
>NZ_VISU01000051.1:0-17340 GCF_007827625.1 Micromonospora sp. CNZ297
GTCGGCCAGCGCACCGTGGGTGAACGCGACCACGTCATCCCGGCCGTCACCGGTGAAATCCGTCGGCGAACCACCGAAATAGCGGGCGGTCGGGCCCCCGCCACCCTGGTTCACCAGCGAGAGGTAGTAGTTCCAGTTCCAGTTCGGTCCCGGGTCGGTGTGGTCGTTGCCCGGGATCTCGTTGTGCCCCTTGATGCCGGTGCGGTTCTTCGGGATGCCGTACTTGTCGCACAGGTAACGGGTCAGCGCGGCCGAGGAACGGTACATCGCGTCGGTGAACCAGGCCGGGTTATCGACGTACCCCTCGTGCTCGATGCCGACGCCGTACGCGTTGCCCGACCGGGCGTGGTAAGCGGTGTCGCCCTCGCGGACCATCTGAGTGATCTCGCCGTTGCTGGACTTCACCACGTAGTGGGCGCTGACCCCGGCCGACGGGTTCTGGAACCAGCTGATCGTACCGGCGTACGAACCCTGGGTGACGTGGAGAATCACAGTGGTGATCCGGCTGGGCCGCCCCACGCCGTAGTTCGCTCCGTTGGCAGCCACCCACCGCGCCGGCGGGTACTCGGGCACGGCGGCGGCGAGCGTACGGGACGCGGTGCCAGCGGGCGCCACGGCGGCGTAGCGGCCCCGCTCTGGCTCGACCCGGTGCGCCCGGACCGGCACCGCGCCCGGGATGCCCTGCTGCACCAGCTCGTAGATCCCGTCCGCGTACAGGCGTGCGGTGGCGTCGTCGGCCGCGCCGCCGTACCGCGCCACCACCGGGTACCAGGCGGTCACCCGGTCCCGATCCCGCGCGGTCAGCCCCTCGGCGTCGGCCAGCTCGCGCAGCACGGCCGCACCGCCGCGGATGTTCGCCGGCGTGGCGGTCTTCAGGCGCGCGACCGGCTCGCCGGTCAACTTCGCTGCCCGTTCCAGGCTGTGCTGGGCGGGGTTGCTGACCAGGTGCATCACCCCGTAGCCGTTCGCCTGGCTCGGCTTGCCGCCGTGCGCGTCGAGGCGGGACTCGCCGTAGCCGACCGCGACCAGGACGTCCCGGGGTACGTCGTACTCCTGCGCCGCCCGCACGAACGCGGCGTCCAGCGCGGTCCGGCCCGGCGGCGTCGCGGACACCGGCGCGGGCTGCACCGCGATCCCGCCGGCGAGCGCCGCGGCCAGCAGGGCGACGCCGGTGCGTCGCCGTCTCCGTCGTGTTCCGGCCACGGGGGCCTCCCATCCTGGTGTCACAGCGTCACCTCACCGGTGAGCCCGAAGTAGTCGTGCCACTTGCTGCTGGCACCGAAGGTGGTGCCGGTGGACAGGGCGACGTAGACGTCGTTCGTGGCGCCCTTGGTGAAGACGATGAGGTCGTCCTTGCCGTCGCCGTTCGCGTCGCCCAGGTAGGGGAACTCGCCCGGCAGGCAGAAGAAGTCGTGCCACTTGACGGTGGTGCCGGCGAAGCCGGTGCCGGTGGAGGTGGCGACGTAGACGTCGGCGTCGGCGTTGCAGGTGAACGTGACGACGTCGTCCTTGCCGTCGCCGTTGACGTCCCCCACCCGCGGCTGCTCGGCACCCACGGCGAACAGGTCGTGCCACTTCTGCGGCGCCCCGAACGACGTGCCGGTGGACAGCGACACGATCACGTCCGCCGCTGACGCGGGGCCCTGGGTGAAGGTGATGATGTCGTCCTTGCCGTCGCCGTTGACGTCGCCCAGGGCGGGGAACTCCCCGGCGATGGAGAAGTAGTCGTGCCACTTCACCGCCGTGCCCGAGAACGACGACCCGGTTGACAGCGCCACGTAGACGTCCGCCGTCGCGTTGTGCGTGAACGCGACGATGTCGTCCCTGCCGTCGCCGTTGACGTCACCGACGGCGGCGATCTCCGCACCGGGGGCGAACCAGTCGTGCCACCGGCCCGGCGACGTGAACGCCGACCCGTTCGACAGCGCCACGTACACGTCGCCGGTGTTGCCGTGCGCGAACGTGACGATGTCGTCGCGGCCGTCACCGTTGACGTCGCCCGTCGACGCGGTCTCCCCGCCGATGGAGAAGAAGTCGTTCCACTTCACCGACGTTCCGGCGAAGCCGGTTCCGGTCGACGTGCTCGCGTACACGTCGGCGGAGGCGTTCTGGGTGAAGGTGAGGATGTCGTCGCGGCCGTCACCGTTCACGTCCGTCGACGAGCCGCCTGCCATGCCGTGGGTACGCGCCGCCTGGTTGAGCAGCGTGCGCGCGGTCCCCGCCACCTGGTCGTACCGGTCGGGGAAGCCCGATCGCTGGACGCACTGGGCGACCTGGCCCGCCGTGTAGCCGGGGTTGTTGCGGTCGCAGGTGATCGCACGCGTGACGTACTGCGTGGTGGCGTAGACCGGGTCCATGATCTGCTCCGGCGTGCCCCAGCCGTAGTCCCAGCGCTGCTGGAACACGCCCAGGCTGGACTTGTCGCCGCAGGGCAGGTTGTTCATGTGGGACTCGACCCAGCCCGCCTCGAAGGTGGAGAGCATGACCTTGTCGTTGACGTTGTACGACCGGGCCACCCGGTAGACGATCACGGTGACGGCGGGGTCGTGGGTGGCCGGGACGGACGGGCAGGCGAGCGTGCCGATCGGTACGGCGGCGGCCGGCGCGCCGGCCGCCGTGACGGTGCAGAGCGCGACAAGCATCGCCAGCAGATTTCGTCTCACCGTGCTCCTCGGGGGTGGGGGTGACCAGCGGCACCGGGCGAGAAATCGATTGCTGACGAGTCTCGTAGTCACCCACATCGATGTCAATAGCGGCGGCGGGACGCGATCGACCCGGTCGGAAATCGATTGCTGGACGGGTATAGGATTCCGTGCGATCTCCCGCGGTGGCGGTCTCACTCCGGTACGTCACCATCCGACGGGGGCCGGGCCGGAGCGCCCGGGCGACGACGACGGGAGCGCGATGACGACCATCTACGACGTGGCGCGTCGCGCGGGAGTGTCGCCGGCGACCGTCTCCCGCGTCCTCAACGGGCGTGCCTCGGTCGACCCGGACATGGCCGCCCGGGTACGGCAGGCCGCGCAGGACCTCGACTACCGCCCGAACGCCGTCGCGCGCAGCCTGCGCCGCAGCCGGACCAGCCTCTGGGCGGTCATCATCTCCGACATCGGGAACCCGTTCTTCACCTCGATGGTGCGCGGTGTCGAGGACGTCGCGCAGGAGGCCGGCTTCTCGGTCGTGCTCTGCAACGGCGACGAGGATCCGGAGAAGGAGGCCCGCTACGTGGCGGCGGCCCTGGCCGAGCGGATGGCCGGGGTGATCATCTCCTCGTCCGGGCGGCCGGCCCTGATCAGCCGCCTGGTGCAGGCCCGCATCCCGGTCGTGGCGATCGACAGGCAACCACGCGGCGTCGAGGTGGACACCGTGCTGGTGGACAACACCCACGGCGCCGAGCAGGCGACCGCCCATCTGGTGGGCAGCGGCTACCGGCGGATCGCCTGCATCACCGGCCCACGCCGGATCTCCACCGCCATGCAGCGGCTGCGGGGCTACCAGCGGGCGCTGAAGGCGAGCGGACGCCAGACCACCGAGGACCTGATCCGGTACGCGGACTTCCGCGAGGAGGGCGGCTACCGCGCGATGGCCTCCCTGCTGGAGACCGCCGAGCCGCCGGACGCGGTGTTCGCGGCGAACAACCTGATGACTGTGGGCGCCCTCGAGTGCCTCGTGGACAACGGCATCGGCGTGCCCGACCCGTTCGGCATCGTCGGGTTCGACGACATCCCCTGGGCGCACCTGGTCCGGCCCTCGCTGAGCACCGTCGCGCAGCCCACCTACGACCTGGGGCGCACCGCGGCCACGCTGCTGGTCGAGCGGATCGCCGACCCGGCCAAGGCACCCTCGACAGTGGTGCTCCACACCGAGCTGCGGGTACGCGACAGCTCGGCACCGTCGGCCGGCCGGCAGGGCCACGCGGTGGGCCGTGCCCGGTCGCGCGGCACTGCCGCCGGCTCGCTCAGATCGTGACGTCCCCGCACAGGTGCACCCGTACGCCCAGCTCGGCGAAGAGGGCGGCCTTGACCCGTAGCGCGCGGTCGGCGGTGCCGGCGTCTGGCGCGTAGACCACGTTGACGTGGTTGGCCTTGTGCCGGGCCATCAACTGGTCGCGGCCCACGCCGTGCAACACGGCGTGCATGATCGGCCACTGCGGTGTGGTGGCGTCCAGCCGCCGCCGGGTCTCCGCCTCGGGCAGCGCCACCACCGTGCCGCGCCCGAGGTCGACGCGCAGGCCGCCGTCCATCACGAACACGCGCGACCAGACGATCTCCCCCGGCTTCGACACGCCGCTGAGCGTGCCGCCGCCGAGCGGGAAGTACATCGGCGGCTGACGCATGCTGTATGACCTGTCGTAGCCGCCGTTGTGCGACGCGGGCACCGCACCGGAGATCTCGAAGACCCAGACGAAGTGCTCGCCGTACTGCTGCCCCCAGCGGATGTCGTGCAGCGTCGTCGCCGGGTCCAGGCCCATCGCGGTCCAGATCCGGTTGGTGACCAGCGAGTCCACGGCGACGCCCTCGTCGACCTCGTTGAAGTGCGGCAGCGCGACGCCCGGGTACAGCTCCCGGGAGCCGTCCCGGCTGGTCACCGGGGGGCGTTCGACGTTGTTCAGCAGCCCCTCGGCCAGGTCGCTGGCCGGCACGGTGTCCTTGAGCCCCTGCTGGTACTGGATCCCGACGGCGTCCAGGCCGAAGTCGTCGGCGATGCGCAGCGCGGCGACGTACATGCGGCACTGGCTGAGCAGCTGGGCGTACGTCAGCTCGGTGGCCTCGTCGGTGCCGGTGTGGAACGTCATCCCGGCCGCCTCCAGCCAGGCCAGCACCGCCCGCGCCTCGGTGTCGCGCACCCGCGCCATCTCCGCCACCAGCGCGCTCTGCGACAGGCGTTCCTTGAAGACGCCGAGCGGGTTGAGCAGCTCGTCGTCGATGATGGCGTTGTACATGCCCATGCAGCCCTCGTCGAAGACGCCGATGACGGCCCGCTCGGAGACGAGCTGCCGGGCCAGCGCCACGCCGAGTTCGACCTCCTCGTCCGGCCGCAGCACAGGCAGCGGGCGTACGTGGCTCTCGTCGTGCGTCACCCGGCCGGTCTCCAGCCACTTCTTCAGGCCGTCGCGCGCCCACTCGTCGGTGAAGTCCTCGCTCCACAGCGTCGAGTACCGCACGCCCGCCTTGGTGAGGCTGCCGGCGAGGTTGAGCAGGCCCACCAGACCGGGGTACTCGCCGCTCCAGTTCGCCACCAGCAGGATCGGCCCGCGGTGGGCGCGCAGCCCGGCCAGCACGTGGTGGCTGTACTGCCAGACCGCCTCCACCACGACGAGCGGCACGTCGGCCGGAATGCTCCGGAAGACCTCGATCCCGGCGCGCTGGCTGTCGATGAAGCCGTGTCCTTTGCCCGGGTCGACGTCGTGACCGCGCCGGACGTGCCAGCCGAGCGCGGTGACCGCGGCGGTGAGGTCGGCTTCGAGCTGCCGCTGGGTGGGCCAGCAGGTGACGTTCGCGCTCAGCCGCAGGTCACCGCTGGCGACTGTGTAGACGGTGCGGGGCGGGGCGGCCGGGCGCTCGACCGGCACGGGCAGTGTGTAGCGGGTCACGGGGCAGCTCCCTCGGCGGGCGGACGGTGGGTGGAGCGGAACGCGCCCGGCAGGCGTTCCTGCCGGGCCGCAAGGGCGTGGACCACAGATCGGCTACCGGCATACAGCTCGCGGTAGAGCCGGTACAGCTCGTCGTAGTCGGCGGCGGGTTCGGGTCGTGGCCGACGCACCCCGGCGATCGGGTTCCACGTCTCGATCGAGACGTCCATCACGGTCCGGGCGGCCAGGAAGGCGCCGCCGTAGCTGGCGCCGATGGTCTGCGCCGGGATCTGCTGTTCCCGGCCGGTGATGTCGGAGACGATCTGGGTCCAGAGCCCACCCCGGGTGCCGCCGCCGACCGCGACGATCCGGCGGATGTCGCCGCCGGCCGCCTCGATCGTCTCGATGTTGTGCCGTACCGCCAGCCCGGTCGCCTCCAGCGCCGCCCGGTAGATGTCGCCGGGGCCGTGCGAGAGGGTGAGACCGGCGATCAGGCCGCGGGCCCGGGGATCGAGGATCGGCGTGCGTTCCCCGGCGAAGAACGGCAGCATCAGCAACCCGCGGGCACCGGCGCCGGAACGTTCGGCGAGGCGGAGCAGCTCGGTGTGGTCGGTGCCCGCCACCAGGTCGCGTAGCCAGCCGGTGATCGCGCCGGAGGTCGCCATCCCGCCGGCCAGGTTGCGGGTGCCCGGCAGCGCGCCGACGGTGCCCCACAGCGACGGGCTGGTCAGCCGGTGCGGCACGGTGTGCACGAGGAACATGGTGGTGCCGTACATGAGCATCAGGTCGCCCACGCCCTGCGCACCCACGCTCAACGCCTCCGACCAGGCGTCAATCGTGCCCGCCACCACCGGGACGCCCTCCGGCAGGCCGGTCTCGGCGGCGGCCACGGCCGTCACCTCACCGGCCACGTCGCCGGGCCAGCACAGTGGCGGAAGCTCCAGTCCGGGTGCGAACGGGTCGATCCACGGCCGGTGCCAGTCCTGGGCCTCGGTGTCGTAGAACGGCGTGCACTGGCTTGCCGAGTGGTGATCGAGCAGGTAGCGACCGGTGAGCCGGTAGGCCAGCCACGAACTGGGCATGAACAGCCGACGGGCACGGGCGAACAGTTCCGGTTCGGTGTCGGCCACCCACGCGATCTTCGGGCCCGCCGCCTGGCTGGACAGCGCCGACCCGCACCGCTGGATGATCTCGTCGGCGCCGAACCGCTCGTTCATCCGCTCGATCTGCTCCCCGGCGCGGGTATCCACGCCGTAGAGGACGGCCGGGCGCAGTGGAGTGCCGCCGGCGTCGGTGAGCAGCACGCACGGACCCATGCCGCTCACCCCGACCGCGCACACCCGGACGTCACCCGGAGCCAGCAGGTCCCGGCTGAGGGCGACGAACTCCCGCCACCAGATCCGGCCGTCCATCTCGACCCGGCCAGGGCCGGGCCGGTCGACCCGGTGCTCCAGGACCCGGGCCCGGACCAACCGCCCGTCGGGGTCGACGAGAACCCCCTTGCTGCTCGACGTGCCGATGTCCACGCCGAGCACCACCGGCGCCGCCCGCCGCACGCTCGCGCTGCGCATCCCGGCCCCCGCGCTCAGAGGCCACCGAGCTTCGCGTACGCCTCGGCGGCGTTCTCCCTGGTGATCCGCATGGTGCCCAGCGTGGTGGTACGCGGGACGTCCTCGGCGCAGTCGACGAGGATCTTCCGGGCCAGCTCGACCGCCTCCCGGCCGCCGGTGGCGTACTGGAACGTGGCGGCGAGGCGGCCCTGCTCGACGGCCTTGATCCCGCCGGAGGGCACCGGCAGCGCGTCGATGCCGGTGAACTTGATCCGCTGCGCCTTGCCCGCCGACTTCGCGGCGAGGTAGGCGCCCTCGGCCATCGGGTCGTTGTGCGCGTAGATCGCGGACACGTCCGGGTGGGCCTTGATCAGCGCGTCCGCCACCGACTGTCCCTTCTCCCGCAGCCAGTCGCCGGGCTGGGAGGCGACGATCTGGATCTTCGGGTTGGCGGCGAGGCCGTCGCGGAAGCCCTGCGCGCGCTCGGCCGCGGGGGTCGAGCCGGGCAGCCCGGCGATCTCGATCACCTTGCCGCCGTCGGGCAGCAGCGTCGTGGCGTAGAACTCGCCGGCCGCCTTGCCGATCGCCACGTTGTCGCCACCGATGAACGCGGTGTACGCCTCCCCCTCGACCTTGCGGTCCAGCACGATCACCGGCACGCCCTGGTCGTACGCCTTCTTCACCACAGCGGTGAGCGGCTTGGCCTCGTTCGGCGAGATGATCAGCAGGTTGATCTTCTGGGTGAGGAAGTTCTCCACGTCGGCGACCTGCTTGCTGTTGTCCTGGGCGGCGTCGGAGACCACGACGCGGAAGCCGGGCACCGACTTCGCCGCCGTCTGCACGTCGTTGTTCATCACCTGCCGGTACGGCTCGGCGTTGTTGGCCTGGGACATGCCGATCAGGAAGTCCTTGCCGGCGCCGCAGGCGCGGGCCTGCCCGGCGTCGTCGGACGGCTTCTCGACGCTGCACCCCGTCGTGACCGCCAGCGCGCCGGTGACCAGCAGCGCGAGCAGTGTGGTTCGCTTGTCCATCGGGTGGCTCCTCGGAGTCGGTTCGGTCAGGCGATGCCGCGGCGCAGCTTCTGCAGCGCCGCCGCGAGCACGATCACCAGTCCTTTGATCAGCAGCTGGACGTTGGCGTCGATGTTGTTGAGCGCGAGGATGTTGTTGAGGATGCCGAGCAGCAGCGCGCCGGCCAGGGTGCCGCCCATCGAGCCGGAGCCACCGGCCAGGCTGGTGCCGCCGATGACGACGGCGGCGATCGCGTCCAGCTCGTATCCGGCGCCGTCGTTCGGGCTGCCCTGGTTGAGCTGTCCCGCGTGCACCACGCCGGCCACCGCCGCCAGGAGGCCGGCGACGGCGAACACGGCGACCTTGACCCGCGTCACCGGCACACCGGAGAGCCGGGCCGCCTTCTCGTTGCCGCCGATCGCGTAGACGTGCCGGGCGAACGCCGTCGTCCGCAGCACCACCACAGCGGCCACCCCGATCAGGACGAACAGCACCGCCGGCACCGGGAGCACGCCGTTTATCGAGCCGTTCAGCAGTTCGAAGGCGGGCGGCGCCTCCTGGGGTCCGTCGCCGTAGGCGATCGGGATGCCGAGGCCGCCGGACCAGATCCGGGCGATGCCCCGGGCGACCTGGAGACCGGCCAGTGTCACGATGAACGACTGGATGCCGAGGCGGGCCACGGCGTACCCCTGGAGCGCGCCGAACAGCACGCCGATCGCGAGCACGGCGGCGACGGCGGGCAGGATGCCGAGTCCGGAGTCGACCATGAGCGTCGCGGTGCCGACGGCCGACAGGCCGAGGATCGCCCCGACCGACAGGTCGATGCCGCCCAGCAGGACGACGAACGTCATCCCGATCGCGATGATGCCGATCTCCGACACCGCGCGGACGATGTTCCCCAGGTTGCCGGCGGTGAGGAAGAGGATCTCGCCGTCGCGGCGCGGTGAGGCGAGGATCGCCACGACGAAGATCACGAGCAGCGCGAAGAGACTCTGCACCGCGAAGAGCCGGTCGGCGAGTTCCCGGCGGCTGCGCGGCCGACGCAGCCAGTGGGCCGTCGCGCCGCGCAGTCCGGCCGTACCGGCGGCGGGCGGCGCCCCGGTCACGGCCGGCTCGGGCGGCGGCACTCGGGTGTCGGTCATCGGTCGTCCCTTCCGGCGGCCGGGCCGCCCATCGCCGCCGCGAGGATGTCCTCGCCGGTGCAGCCGCCGGTGGCGAGGTCGGCCACGGCCCGGCCGCGGCGCAGCACCACCACCCGGTCGCAGACGCCGAGCAGCTCGGGCAGTTCCGAGGAGGCGAGCAGGATGCCCATGCCGTCCCCGGCGAGCCGGCGCAGCAGCCGGTAGATCTCCGCCTTCGCCCCGATGTCGACGCCGCGGGTCGGCTCGTCCAGCAGGAGCAGCCGCGGCTCGGTGAGCAGGTGCCGGGCGAAGACCACCTTCTGCTGGTTGCCACCGGAGAGCGCGCCGACCGGCGTGGCCGCCGACGCCGTCTTGATCGCCAGGTCGGTGACCGACCGCGCGACGGCCGCCCGTTCCCGGCGTCGGCTGACGATCCCGGCCGTGGTCAGCCTGGACAGGGCGGCCAGCACGACGCTCCGGCCGACCGGGTGGTCCAGGACGAGCGCGGACCGGCGCCGGTCCTCCGGGACGAAGCCGACGCCGGCCCGCAGTGCCGCGCGGGGGCGGCGCGGCGCGTACGGGCGACCGGCCAGCAGCACCGCGCCGGTGCGGCGACCCGCGGACCCGGCGCCGAACAGGGTCTCCAGCAGTTCGGTACGTCCGGCGCCCATCAGCCCGGCCAGGCCGACGATCTCGCCGGCCCGCACGGTCAGGCTGACGCCGTCCGGCTCGCAGCGGCCGAGCCGGGGCGTCCGGGGCCGCACGGCCAGGTCGGTGACACGCAGCAACGGGCCGCCGCCGGCCGATCCGGGCAGCGGGCCGGGAGCGCCGGCCGTGTCCGCCGGGGCGGGCTCGAACAGCGACGCGGCCCGGCCGCCGACCATCATCGCCACGATCCGCCGCCGGTCCATCCGGCCGGCCGGTACGACACCGGCGACGGAACCGTTGCGCAGCACCGTCGCGCGGTCCGCGACGACCTCGATCTCCTCCATCCGGTGGGAGATGTAGACGACGCCGACGCCCCGGCGGCGCAGGCCGCCGATTGTGGTGAACAGCCGCCGTACCTCCCCGTCGGCGAGCGCGGCCGTCGGCTCGTCCATGACGAGTACGCGGGCGTCCAGGGCGAGCGCCTTGGCGATCTCGACGAGTTGCTGCTCGCCGACGCGCAGCGAGCCCACCGGGCGGCGCGGGTCGATGTCTGCGCCGAGCCGGTCCAGGTGCTCGCGCGCGGTGCGGCCCGCGGCCCGCCGGTCGACTGTGCGCAGCCGGGTCCGGGGCTCCCGCCCGAGCACGAGGTTGTCGGCCACCGACAGCGCGGGCACCAGGTCGAGTTCCTGGTGGATGGTCGCGATCCCGGCGGCCTGGGCGGCGGCCGGGCCGGTGAACCGTACCGGCGTCCCGTCGACTGCGACTTCTCCGTCGTAGTCGGTGATCACGCCGGAGAGGATGTTGATCAGGGTGGACTTGCCCGCGCCGTTCTCGCCCAGCAGCGCGTGCACCTCGCCCGCCCGTACGTCGAAGTCGACGCCGTCGAGGGCCGTCACGCCGCCGAACCGCTTGGCCACTCCGGTCGCCGCGACCACCACCCGGCCGCTCGGGCCGGGCGCGTCGCGGGTGTCCACGCCGGTCACGGGATCGCGTTGATCGCGGTGTGCGCGGCGTCGGCGAACTGCACGTCCCGCCGGACCCCGCTCGCGGTCAGACGCCAGGTGCCGCCCGCGTACTGGCCCGGCGCCCAGGACAGGCCGCCGGAGCGCCACAGCGGCTGCCAGGCCGCCATCGCGTGGCCGGCGTCGTACCAGGTGTTGTCGCCGCGCCAGGCCGATCCCCACCGGTGCGCCGCGACCACCGAGAGCCCGTCGCCGGTGCTCATCGTCCAGCGGGGCATGCCGGTGACGTCACCTGTCGGCCGCGCCTCCACCGCCGGGTCGCCGACCAGCGGGGACGCGCCGTCGATGTTGAACGCCACCTCCCACACCGCTGCGGTCGGCCACCCGTTCACCGACCAGGTGACGTCGCTCTGCAACCCAGGGCCGGTCCACCGGGGCGTCACGGTGAGCAGCCAGTCGGCGGTGACCGGCTCGTCGCCGAACGGGATGCCGACCAGGTTGATCCGGGAGCCGTCGGCGGACACGTCGACCCGGGCCGGCGCTCCGGCCCGGTCGGTCACGTCGAACCGGCCGACGGCGAGGTACGGCCCGGTGCCCCGGTGCGACGAGTCGAGCGCGGGACGGTGATTGCCGGCCCCGGCCGGGTCGACGGCCAGCTCGGCGATCCGGGCGCTGGGCCAGGTGCGCACGTCGGCGCGCAGGAAACCGGTGGTCACCGTCCAGCCGCGCGCCACCACGCCGGTCGACCAGGTCAGCGGCGCCAGCCAGAGCCCGCCCTGACCCCAGCCGGCGTGGGTCAGGTACCAGTTCGAGCCGTCCACCACGACCTCGGCGGCGTGCGCGTCCAGCACCGTCACCTTCTCCGCGCCGTCGAAGCGCAGCGGGTCGCGGCTGCGGTAGACGGCCGTGCGCCGGTACGCGGCGCCGTAGTCTGTGCCGTCGCAGCAGACGAACAGGTACCACCACTCCCCCCGGCGCACCACGAACGGCGACTCCGTCTGCCCGCCCGCCCGGCCGGTGTGCGGCGAGGTGTACGCGATCGCGCGGCCGCTCCACGAGCGCAGGTCGGTGCTGGTCCGGTACGCCACGACATGGTTGCCGCCGGACGGGCTCGACGTGGCCGTGTAGTACATGACCCAGCGGTCGCCGACCCGGGTCACCATCGGGTCGCGGCCCTCCCACCCGTCGGTGAACAGCGGGTTGGCGGAGCTTCGGGTCCAGGTGAACAGGTCGGTCGAGGTGGCCAGGTGCATGCGGTACCGGGCGTAGTCCGGGTTCCCGGCCGCGTAGAACATGTAGTAGACGCCGTTGTGCTGGACGACGTGCGGGGCCCAGATCCACTGCTCCCCGGCCCCGGGGTCGGCGGCCAGCGCCACCGGCCGTTTCGTCCACGGGCCGGTCGGGGTGGGCGCGGTGGCGTGCCCGAAGACCTTCTCGTCCTGCGGCGCACCGGGTTCGGCGTGGGTGATGCCGAACAGGTGCCACACGCCGGTCTGCTCGTGCCGCACCAGCGTGTGGTCGTTGTAGTACCAGGTCGTCGACTCCCCGGCGCCGGGGTCGTAGACGCGTGTGGACGCGCCCCGCGCCGGTGTCTCACCGAGCGTCTCGTACGGCGTGGTGGTGACCGCCGCGAGCGGGCCGACGCGACGCAGCGTCACCGTGTCCAGCCCGGCGAAGAAGCCGGTGGAGGACGCGGACCGGCCGGTCACCGTGACGGTGAGGCGGTGGGTGCCGGCCGTCAGCGACACCGAGCCCAGCGGCACCGCCCCGGTGCGCTGCACCGCGCCCGCGTACCCGTCGAAGAGCTGGCCGACCGCCACCCCGTCGACGGCGAAGCGCAGCGTGCCGTAGTCGCCGGCCCGGGTGAGGACCGCGCCGAGGTCGTACTGCCCGGCCGGCACCGACGGCAGCGCGAGCGTCACCGCGTCACCGGCGCGGGCGCCCCGGAACCACAGTTGCCGTCCGCCGGACCAGCTCACCCCGCAGCAGTCGGCCTGCGCGCCGACCGGCGCGGTGGCGGAGACGACGGCGAGCGACTCGGCCTCGAACCGGACCGGGTCGTCGGCCGCTGCCGGTCCGGCCGGGACCGCCACCAGGGCCACCCCGAGCAGGAGCGCCGCGAGGGCACGCCGGGCGCGCATCACGACACGCTCGGGCGGGGCAGGTCGGTGCCGGGGGCGAACCGGTCGTGCCAGCGGTTGCCCGGTGGCCCGAATCCACCGCCGGTGGAGAGCGAGACGAACACGTCGGCGGTCAGGCCCCTGGTGAACGCGACCACGTCGGCCCGGCCGTCGCCGTTGAAGTCCCCCACCCCGGGCAGCTCGTCGCCGAAGGCGAAGTGGTCGTGCCACTTCCAGGAGTTCTGCACGAAGCGGCCCCCGTCGGAGAGCGACACGAACACGTCGCCGGTCGTACCCCTGGTGAACGTCACGATGTCGTCCCGCCCGTCCCCGTCCACGTCGCCCACCGCCGGCAGCTCGTCGCCGGTGGCGAAGCTGTCGTGCCACTTCCAGCCGTCCTCCACGAAGCGGGTGCCGTCGGAGAGCGACACGAACACGTCGCCGGTCGTACCCCTGGTGAACGTCACGATGTCGTCCCGCCCGTCCCCGTCCACGTCGCCCACCGCCGGGAACTCGTCGCCGAGCGCGAAGTGGTCGTGCCACTTGACGCCGGGCCCGAAGCCGGAGCCGGTGGAGAGCGCCACGTAGACGTCGGCGGCGGCGCCGCGGGTGAAGGTGATGATGTCGGCGCGGCCGTCGCCGTTGACGTCGCCGACCGCCGGGATCTCGGCGCCGACGGCGAAGAAGTCGTGCCACTTGACGCCCGCGGAGTAGCCGGAGCCGGTGGAGAGCCCGACGTAGACGTCGGCGCTGTCGCCACGGGTGAACGTGATGACGTCCGCGCGGCCGTCGCCGTTGACGTCGCCGGTGAGCGGCACCTCCGCGCCGATCGCGAAGAAGTCGTTCCAGGGCCGGCTGTCCGGCACGAACCGGGTGCCGTCGGAGAGCGACGTGAACACGTCGGCGCCGGCGCCGCGGGTGAAGTCGACGGCGTCGTCGCGGCGGTCGCCGTCGGCGTCGCTGGTGTTGCGGGTACGGGTGGTGGCCGACACCTCCGCCGACGGCGCGGCGGCGTTGCCCGACCCGTCGAGAGCCACGACCCGGTAGTGGCGGGTCTGCGCGGCGGGCAGCGGGCCGTGCCGGAACGTGGTGGCACGGGTCGTGCCGACCAGGTTGGCGGCGGTGATCGCCACCCCCGGGTTCCGGGAGGCGTAGACGCGGTAGGAGACCACGCCGACGTCGTCGGCGGAGGGAGACCAGGTCAGGCCCAGCGCGTGCATGCGCCCGCCGGTCAGGGCGAGTCCGGCGACCGGGGCCGGGGCGACGGTGTCGGTGAACGGCGCCACCATGCTGTCGGCCAGGTACCGGGCGGCGGTCCAGGCCGGCGCGCCGGCAGCCGGGGTGAGCTGGACGGTCACCGCCGAGCGGCCCGCCGTCAGCGCCGCGGGCAGCACGAACTCGTCGGCCAGCCAGCGCTGCCTGTCGTTGCCCAGCGGCTGGAGCCACACCCCGGCCGGGGTGCCGTCCACCGACACGGCCGCCTGCTGGTAGCCGCCGGCCTGGTCGCCGTGGCGGCGCAGCCGTACCCCCTGGTTGGCCGGGTCGATCGCCAGCCGGAAGCGGACCGGTGCGGTGGTGGCGCGGACCTGGCCGGTCTGCGGGACGTTGTCGTCGTCGCCCTCGAAGGCGGAGCTGAGCGCGGTCTGGGTCGCCCCGGAGTCGGTGTACGCGTGCGCGGCGCGGCTGGCGGCGTCGCCGGTGACGACGGTGTCGGTCCGGCGCGTGGTCACGGTGCGCTGGGTGTAGAGGAACGCGGTCGAGGCGTACTCGGCCGGCATGTCGTTCGCCGGTCCGTGCTCGATGCCGAAGCGCAGCGCGGTGCCGTACGCCACCGCGTCGCCGATCATGAGCCGGTAGGCGGCGTCGCACTCGTCGGCGCATCCGCCGCCGCGGACCAGGTGGGCGGTGTTGCCGGTGAAGACGCCGCTGTACGCGCCGCGGTTGAAGTACCAGCCCGACTCGTAGAAGTCCTCGGTGCCGGTGCCGTAGATCTGCGGCGTGGGCGAGCCGTCGACGTGCACCCGCTCGTCGCCCTCCAGGTAGTTGCGGGTGTTGCCGCCGATGATGTGGCCGCGCATGGTCTGCGAGACGCCGACGAACCGGCCCCGCCCGGACTGGTCGGCGATGATCCAGTCGGTGCCGCCGACCGTCTCGGCGCGGCGTGACTGGGTGGTGAAGGAGCCGGCGTTGCCGTCGGCGGCGAGCCGGGACGTCCACTCGGTGCCGGGCGCCGACGTCACCTCGACCTCGACGCCGCCGACTGTGGCGCCTGTCGTGTTGACGAGCGTCAGTGCGGCGGCGGTGCGGAACGGCATCGGCCACCATGCGCTGTACCAGCCGCCGGGCGCGGAGTCCATGGCGAACATCAGCGACCGGACGCTGTGCTCGCCCAGCCCGGCACCGAAGAACTCGCCGACCGGGCTGTCCACTGTCGTACGTCCGTCGAACGTCATACGCAGCCGCAGCCCGGCGAGCGTCGGCGCCCCGGCCGCGGCGTCCGGTACGCGCAGCCGCAGCGCGGTGATCGCGCGTGGCCCGGTCAGGGCGGCCAGTGACACCTGCCCCTGCGCCGGGGCGGTGACGGTGGCGCGCGTGGTGGAGGCGCCGGCCTGGGCGGGCTTCGGGTCGCGGGTGCCGGCGGCGCGCAGCAGCGTGACCACGTCGGTGGCCGGGTCGGCCGGATCGAACCGGGGCACCCCTGCCGCGTCGGCGAAGGTCCGGTAGGTGACGTGGTGGAACAGCGGGTTGTTCTGGGTGGTGATCCGCATGGACTCCCGGTAGGGCATGGGCACCTTGACGGTGACGCCGCCGGACGTCTGGTCGGCGTTGCTCACGAGCGGCGCGACGAACGGGCTGCCGAGCCGCCCGTCCACCAGATCCTGGAGGTCGGCCTGGACGACCACGACGCCGTCGAGTTCGACGCGGATCCAGCCGGTGGCGCGGACGTTGCCGTCGTCGCGGGTGAACCAGATCGACTGCACCTCGCCCGGACCGCGTGCCTCGGCGATCACACATCCCCCACTCCGACGCAGACACGACCAGGTGCCGACGAAGCCGTCGTCGTTGGAGCCGTCGCGGCCGAAGCTGGAGAACTGGTGGGTACGGGTGCCGGCGGCCAGCTCCGGCAGGCGGTCGAGCCGGCGGTAGGCGTCCCAGCCGATCGGTCCCTTGTCGTCGGCGACGGCGAGAGCGGGAGCGGGCGCCGACGTGGCGGCCGGCGCGGCGGCGGACGAGGTCGCGGGCACGGCAACGGCCAGCAGCGCGGCTGCTGCGGCGCCGGCCCAACGGCCGATGCGAAGCCTCATCGGTGTCCCTTCCGAGCGGCCGTAGGAGCCATGAGAAATCGATTGCTGGCGAGTTAACTTCGATACTTCCACGGTTGTCAATACTTCGCGCCCGGCTTTCCCTCCAGGGCAGGAATCTTCGCGGCGGGTCGGCCTGCACGCCGCGCAGCCAGGCCGGGCGGAAGCGACGCTGAAGGAAGTTTTCCGCCGGCACTCACCACCCCGTCGGGTATTGACAGGCTCCGAAGTCTGCGGTTTCACTTCTCCTCAGCGCCACCGTCCCGCCGATCGGGACGCCAGCCGCCCCTCTCTCCGACGCGAACTGTCAGGGCCCGCCCATCGGCGACACCGGCCCCTGGCTCGACACGCCCACGCGCCGCTCCGACAGTGCATCCCTCTTCCGACGAGGAGTCACCGCATGCCCAGATTCCCGACGAGTCCCGCCCGGCGGGCCCTCGTCGCGCTGCTCACCCTGGCCGCGGCCACCCTCACCGCGGTGACGGTCGCCCCGTCACCGGCACTCGCCGCGCCCACCTTCAAGGCACCGTTCCCCTGCGGGCAGCGGTGGACGTACAGCCACCACAGCGCCGAGGTGCGGCAGGCGCTGGACTTCGTCCGCGCCGACGGCGGTGTCACAGGCGGTACGCCCCAGATGGCGTCCGCCGCCGGAGTGGCCCGCCGCTACTCGCAGCCCAGCGGCGCCGGCAACTACATCGTCATCGACCACGGCGGCGGATGGACCACCTACTACTTCCACCTCAGCGCCTACTCGGTGCCCGACGGCGCCTACGTGCAGCAGGGCCAGCAGATCGGGATCACCGGCAGCACCGGCAACTCCTCCGGCGCGCACCTGCACTACGAGCAGCTCTACAACGGTGTCGGCCAGGTCATCTCGATCAACGGCGTCTCGCTCGCGCCGTATCCCGGCCAATACAACCAGCGGTTCCTGGTCAGCGACAACTGCGGCACGCCACCGCCGCCCGACCGCCCGCTATTTCGGTGGTTCGCCGACGGATTTCACCGGTGACGGCCGGGATGACGTGGTCGCGTTCACCCACGGTGCGCTGGCCGAC
>NZ_VISU01000052.1:0-13286 GCF_007827625.1 Micromonospora sp. CNZ297
GGTCGATTGCTGTCTTACCGGGAGCCTCGTCCTACCTGGACACCGGCCTCCCACACCGCCCGTGACCTGCGCCGTCACGATGAAAATGGCTCAATACCATGGAATTTCTGCTGCGGGCATGGACCCTGGCGCGCCGGATCAGCGACGCCGATCTCGACCGCCAGGCCCGGGCCCGGCTCGGGCAGATCGCCGACGAGATGATCACGCAGCACCCGGGTGCTCGGCCCGGCATCCTGCTCCCTGCCCTGGCGGCGTTATCGGTCAAGCCCGTACGAGCCAAGAAGAGCCCGCCGACACCGGATCCGATCGACGTTGGCGATCTGCTGGACCGCGCGGCGGCCGCCTGCCGGCGCGGCAGCGACGCTACGGCTATCGCCCGCTACCGGCGTTCGCGGTCCCACGACCCCTCCCTGCTGCAGACCATCGCCCGCGATGAGGCCGCCGCCTACTTTCGCGACGCTAATGAAGCCTCGCACCCGGCCGTGCGGATGGCCCGCCTGACCGCCGCCGCCCGAATCGCTCACGAGCGCGGCCTCCGAAACCTCGAACGCGACGCCGCCACTCAGATGCAGAACATCGACCCCGCATCGCTCGGCATGCATACCGTCACCGCGTCCAGCACGGTGCCCGCGTACCACATCGAGCCACTGCTGCACGGCTTCACCCGACCCGCTCGCTGGCAGCAAGCGATGGACGCCTTCTTGGACAGCGATTGCCCGACGGGTGACATCACCCAACTGCGCGCCGAAGCCTCAGCCAACCAAAGCCCCTTGAGCCGAATCCTGCGACCGGTCCGCTTCGCCGGTGGCCTGCCCCGCGCCGCCGCCGACACCGAGGAGGACCTCGAGAAGCAGGAGATGAGCTTCTACGCCCAGGTCTTGGCCGAAAACCACGGACGGCTGCTCGCCACCGGCCTGAAGCGCCTCGCCGACCGCTACGGCATCCCCAGCGAGGACGACGTGGTCGACTACCTACTGACTCGTGGCGCCCGCGACCCCGCCCTGGCCCGCAGCCTCGCCAAGGCCCTGCGCCATTTCTGGAATCGGGACATCGAGTCCGCAATTCACCTCGCCACCCCCAAGGTCGAAACCGCCGCCCGCGCCTTGCTCATCGAACTCGACGAAGGCATCTACCGCGCCGAATCAGCCAAGACCGTTGGCGGATATCCGGGCCTCTACGCCCTGCTCGCGAATCTCGAGACCGTCGCCCTCGACGAGTCCTGGGCGTTCTTCTTCAACTGGCTACTCGCCGGACCATGGGGCGCAAACCTGCGCAACGACGTCTCCCACGGTCTGCCGGCACCGATGACCCCCGCCTACGCAGCCCTGACCCTGCGGGCCGTGTCCGTGCTGGCCATCGTTGCCGGCCCGGTGACCACCATTCGGCAGGACACCAGCCAGCGCCGCGACCGCGACGAACTGATCGCGCTGCTCACCTCGCTGACGCCCGACGCCGATCCCGCTGCACGGCGGCTCAACCGTCTTGCCGGATTCACGGAACGCTTGGCATGGCGGCTCCGCCTGGCCCAGGCGCGCCGAATCCAGCGCCGCAAGACCATTGCTCAAGTCGAGATCGAACGTACGTAGACATGGCACGAGGTGGCAGGGGATCCACGCCTCGAACCATTCAGCAGGCTGCGGGAGCCGGAGGAGAAGCATTGGCCGGTGGCCTACGGCGGTGGCGAGGATCGAACACATGCGCGGCTACCTCTTGGAGGAGGCGCTCCACACAGGTCCGCCCATGGCGGCTCCGGCTCGGGCTTCCACCCGAGGCAGGCGGAGGCCCAGCCGTTCTACCCGTTGCGAAGGGTCGTGATGATCCGGTCGGTGTCCCCGGACGCGATCGCGTCGAGGATCCCGGTGATCCTGGCATCCTTCTCGGCTGCCTTAATGACCTTCGTCAAGTTCGCGCGGTCGGTGTAGAGGGAACGGGCGAGCTCGGCGATCGGCAACTCCTCATTCGGCATCCGCGCGTACCCCGCTAAGCCGAACTTCAGGGAGTGGCGGGCTTGCTGGAGCTGTGCCTCGCCCGCCTCGCGCATCAGCCATGCGCTCACCACCGATCGCGCCATGCCGGGCGGCCGGGGTGTGTCGGAAGCAATTGCCTCGTCACCGCTTCCATACTCGAGGGCAAGGTCGGTGACCCATCGGGCGTAGGTGCCGTACGCATCAAGAACGTTGTACGTGTGCACGACCTCGATACCCCCGCCAGCCAGGGTACGAATGATCTTCGACTCCTTGGGGCCGACTTCCTCGGGCACGATTGCCACAACCCGGTCCCGCCATCCACAGAACTGACTGGCGGCCCCGGTGCGCAGGCTTTGAGCCAGGAAGACGCGGGCGGCGTCGTCGAATACGTCCTCCCGAGGAGTGCCCGCTGCCACCATCCACATTCGGGACGGGGTTCCGGGCTTCCAGTTACCGTCAGCGTCCAGCGTGATGTCGCTCTCGTAGAGGACGGTCTCACCCGATTTCACCACTTCACCGAGTACCCGGCCAGCTTGAGAGATGAAGCCGGCGATGTATTCGGCTGTGTCGGTGTCGACCAGGTCGGCAAGACGGTTCCGTTCGGCCGGGTCGTCGACCGGCGCGGCGTGGCGTGGGGTGAGGAGGTCCGTGAGGTATCTAAGATCAGGCTGGGTCATGGGTACACGCTACACACCCTCCTTTGTCTCGGTCCAGAGTTGCCCAGTGATCGACTTCGACCGCGAGTTGACGGTCTCCCGCGATGGGCTGGGGTGACTCGGGCTGCGGATTGTGTTGCTGCGGGCGCCCGGTCAACCGCAGAGGGCGTTGATCACGTGCGAGGGTCTGCCGCAGGTCCGGCGGCTCCTGGAGGCAGTGACTTGAGCAGGTCACCATGAGACCCCGTGCAACCATCTTTGGACTCGCCCGCGGTCAGCTCGGTATTGGCTGACGGAAGCCCGGAGGGAGCGGTTTGGGAGCTCGGGGTTGCGGGGGTGCCGAGGCAGCGACCACGTCGCAGCTGAGGGCCCCGACACCAGACTTCCGGCAACCACACGGGCACCGCCCGCGCGGCAGCACTGTTACCTCCGGCCAGCCGCTGGCGGGGTCGTGCCGAAATTGGGGGAGCAGGATGGGAGCAGGCGGATGCACTGAGCGGCGCTGAACAGCGCCCAAGGGTTTGGAACGGCATCCAACTGCATTCACCTCGACCTGCAAGCTTTCGTTTCGCAGGTCAGAAGAGCGTTGTCGACTGCCCTGCAGAACCGCAGAGCACTCCGCGGGAAGCAGGACCGCGCTGACTATCTCGCCTGGCAGGGAAGTGTGCGCAGGTCAAGGCGGTAAAGGTTGGCACGGCCTTGCAACTGGGGAGCAGATTGAGTGCAGGTTGGCGAAGCGGTTACCGCGCCCGAAGTGCTCACCGACGCCGGGCAGGGACGAGGACTCTGGGCTGCGGTCTTGCGGTCGATTGGTGCGGCGTGACCTCCCAGTGGATTCCGAAGCGGTCACGGCTCGCTGCTCCCCGCATGGCCTGTGTCCCGGGATTACGGGTCGTCGGTCGTCACAGGCCAGGCCTGCTCTGCATCGATGCTGGTCGCTAAGTCCGCCGCGCCGGACCGGTAGCTGGTCTCATCAACTAAGACAATGATCCCACCCGCGAAGCGGTAACCAGCGAGACGGACACTGCCGCAGCAGCCTGCACTGAGCTTCGGTCAGCGGTGAACCGCAGATCGCAGGTCGGCCAGTAACTCTGGGAGCCGTGACTCCTCGAAGATGCCGTCGATCTCGGGGAGCCAGGGTTCGGCGCCGCGTAGGCGCAGCATCTCGGCGGCGAACCTCCGACCGGCGGTGTCTCGGTCCGCGCTGATCAGGAGCCGTACGCCAGCTCCGGCGAGGCCACCGAGCAACGCCCATGCGGCCGAGGAGGGGCGCCCGTAGACGCAGACTAGCGGCAGACTCGCGGTGCCGTGCTCGTCGGCTGCGGCCTCCACGATTGACGGGTTCTCGCACACTCTGACCGTGTGCACGTCGTCGTGGGGACGCCACGCCCCCCGCAGCGACCGGGAGGTCAGCCATAGCGGTTCGCCACGCCGGGCCGCCGTGCTGCTCAGGTCTGCGGCGGGGGAGTCGCCGACGAGCGGGAGTCCGAGGACGAGGACGGTGGAAGAGACCTCGTCGCAGAGGACGCCGAACGAGGCCCAGGTGCGCCGCCAGGAGGTGGCCGTGAGCGCCTGGTCGACGGCTTCTGCCGCCTCGGTTGGTGCAGCACCGGCTGCGGCGAGGAGGCGGGCGGCGAGTCGGCCCAGTGTCTGGCCGCGGTCGAGGCAGTGCGTGTCGTCGAAGAGCGCGTCGGCCAGTTGCGGCAGCGGCCGGTTGTCGCTGGGCAGCGCCTTCCACAACCGGCAGAGTTCGTCCGCCCGTTCAGGGACGTGATCGGCGTTGGCGCGTTCGAGCCACCGTTTCGCCCGGGCGTGGTCGACGGCATGGGCGGGCCAGCCGGCTGCGATCAATGCCTCATAGGCGGCGTTGATCGTGGCAGTGCGGGCGGCGAGGTTGGCGGCGCGTTTGGCTCGCAGGTTGTCGGGTGCTCCGCCGTGCCGAGTGAGGACCGCGACGAGGTCGTCGTCGAGGGCGGCGAGGCCGGCACGGAGGTTGCCGAGGGTGATCGCTTTGGCGGAGGCTTCCCAGGCGACGCCCAGGAGCCGGCCGACCTGGGCGCGTTCGCGTTCGTCGAGTTCGACGGTCAGGCGGACCCGGTCGCCGACGTGACCGTTCTGCAGCCGTTCACGCGCTGCGGCAAGGACCTTGGCCGGGCCGGTGCCGGTGGCCACCCACCGGTCCGCGGACGCGCTCACCGCACCTCCTCATCATCGTCGGATTCGTTCTTTGAGCTGTCACTGTCGTCGCCGAGGGCAGTGAACAGGTCCGGTGGCATGTGGGCCGGGATCGGTTTCGCGGTGAAGGTCTTGGCGGCCATGTCTGCGACCGGTACCCGTTCGATGGTGTTGCCGGCCCACAGCATCAGGGACAGGTCGACGCCGGCGGCGGGGGCCGGTGCGCGGGAGACGAACCAGAGGGCGGCAGCTGGTACCTGGGCGGTTGCCACGAGCGGGCTGGGCCCGGCGAGCAGGAAGTCGAGGCGGAAGTCGACTAGTAGTTCGAGCATGGCGGCGCGGTTGTCCGGGTCGACACCGACGAACGCTTCATCGAGCCATAGCGGCCGCGGGGCGATCGGTGACTCCTCGTAGAGGGCGACCAGGGTAGCCAGTAGCGGTTGGAGCAGGGTGACGACCTTGCCGCCGCCGGAGTCGACGCCGTGGACCTGTTTGGTGAACGGCTCGAACTTGCCCTCTCCGACGCGGAAGTCGGCGACGACGTCGAACCAGTTGCGGTAGTCCAGGAGTTCCGCGAGCCGGTCGGTTAGTTCCTCCGGGCCGGCGTTGCCGGCGTCCTGCGCTTCACGGATGCGTTCGGTGAGGAAGGCGCGGATCTGTTCCTGCACGGTTTCGGATTCGACGGAGCCGGTCTGCAGGGTCTTTAGGATCTCGAATGCGGCCCGCTGCCCTTCGGCGGGCGTACGACGCAGCCGCATCGTTGTCTTGTTCGCCCCGGTGGGGTGGCGGCCAAGTACGTCATTGACTAGGCCGAGCAGCCGGATGGCGGATTTGAGGCGATCGCGGAGGTGGTCAACGAAGGTCGAGGACAGTAGTTCGGTCAGGATGGAGTTCATCTTCTCGTCGTGGCTACGGGTAAGCCGCACGACAAGGTCGTCGAGGTGGTCGATGGCGTCGGTGGGGCTGAGCTGAGTGCCTGAGGCGTCAACCACGATCGCGACAGCGGTCAGGCCGCCAGCGGCGTCGGGGTCGATGGTGCTGACCCCGCGACCGCCCTTGGATTCGAGCACTGTCCGTAGTGTGGTGAGCTCAGTGCCGAGGGCCTTCTGCAGCGCTGCCTCGACGCGGCGGCCCTTCTCCTCGCTAGTGACGGGCCACTGTGCCAGACGCAGTTTCTGCGCGGCGGTGGTGGCCTGTTCGAGCGCGGCCGCCAGGGTGCGTTTCGGCTCGATGGTGATCCCGCGTGCGGCGGCAAGCCCGGCCTCCACCGGAATCCACCAGTTGTCCAGAGCGCTGTTGAGCCGGTGCTGCGCCGCGGTCAGTTCGTCGTCGGCCCGGGACTGGTTCTGGCCGGCGAGGACGGCGGCCTCGGAGAGCGCGACGCCCTTTTTGCGGCTGGCCTCGACCCGGCTGTTGAGACTGTCGCGGTCGGCAGCGAGTTGTTTCACCTGGGCGAGCTGCTCCTGGTCGTCGTCATCGACGGATTGCTCTGCCTGGGTGGCGAGCAGGTCCGCCGTTGCGGCGTCTTCGGCAGCTTGCAGGTGCTTCCGCTCCGCCTCCTTGAGCCGGTCCTCGGCGGAAGTCGCCTGACCCTCGGCGGTGCGATGTTCCCGCTCGGCGCTGTGCTGCTTCTCGAGTGCACCGGCGAGTTCCGCGACGGATTCCGCTGCTTTGTCCAGGCTGGCGGTTATCTGGTCGAGAAGCTCGTCACTGGAGGGCAGCAGATGTTCGTTGGCGTATCGGAGCATTTCGGTGTTGGCGAGGTTGACCTTTTCGTCAGCTATGGCACGTTCGTCTTGGCGGCGGATCAGACGCTGCTCGGCGGTTTCGAGCTCTTTGTACGCGGTCGCGGAGGCGATCGCGGCCCGGACGACGTCGGCATCTTCCGGAACGGTGCCGGCGGCGGTGGCGGCGGTGAGCTCGTCGACGCGGGCCTGCAGTTGTTCTGCGCGTTCCTGAAGGATGTCGACTTCCGCACGTGCTCGGGCGGCCTTCTCCCGTAGTTCGGCGACGGTGCGGCGGCGAGCAGCGGCCCGGGCGGCGACGCCGAGCAGTTCGGCACCGTGGCTGCTGCGGGCAGCACGTCCAGCGGCGGTGGTGGTCTGCCAGCGGCCGTCCGCGGCGACGGCTACCGCAGCCTGCAACGGAGTGTTGTCTGGGGTGAAGCCGATCGCGGCGAGGATTTGCTCGGTGGCGGCCCGCAGTTCGGCGGCGTCCTCCGCCGGCTGCAAGACCGCCCCCAACGATCCGCCCGTCGCCACTGGGGCGGTAAGCGTCATGACGGTCTCGTCACCGTCGCGGTCGGCGAGCCATAGGCGGTCCGGGCTGACCCAGGCGTCGAGAAGTCCGGCAGCGTCCAGGGCGGCCTCGACGTGGTCGATCGTGTCCTGCGCGGTGCCGGGGGCCGGGTCGATCAGCCGCCACAGCGGGGCGCCGTGCGGGCCCGGGAACGCTGGCCGCGGCCGGCGGGTCCAGCGTTCCGGAGGGGTGGGTGCTGGGTCACCCGCGGCTTCGAGGGTGTCGGCGTCCGCGTCATACGTGTTCGCGTCGCTGCGCAGCTGCTCGGCGCGGGTGGTGATGGTGACTGCTTGCCGAGTCAGCGGCAACGTGACCGGATCGAGCCAGGTACTACGGATCAGGGATGCCAGCACAGCGGTCGGCTGCGGCGACCGGGCCTGCTCGGTGACCGCGGCGATCCACTGCTCCCGGATCACCGTTGCCGGGGCCTCGGCAGCCAGGGGCAGCGCCCACCGCTCGATACCGTCGGACAGCGCCTGCAACGCCTTCTCCACCGTCTCGGCGGCCTGCGTGGCGGTGCGCTTACGGCGGTCGAACTCGGCCTGCGCGTCCTTGGCCCGCTCGTCGGCAGTCCCCAGCTTGGCGTTTGCGTCGCCGGCCGCCCGGATCAGCCGCCGCAGGTTCGGGATGGCCTCCTTTCGGGTCTTGATCGCCTTGTTGAGGCGGGTGATTTCGCCCGCCGCGACCCACTCGGATGCCTGGTTCCCCAGACCGGCGGACGTCACCTTGGCAGCCGTCTGTTCGCCCACCGCCCCGGCGCGTTTGCGCGCGTCGGCTGCCGTCTTCTCCAGGCGGCCCCGTGCTGCGACGGCACGGTCTCGGTCTTCGCGAGCCCGGCCGGCATCGGCCAAAAGGCCACGGGCACGTTCCGCGGCCCCGTCCGCCTCGCCCCGTAGGCGCTGCGCGTTCAGTGTCCGCTGTGCGGCACCCTTGTATGCCTGCGTCTGTAGTGCCTGCTCGTAGTCGGCTTGGGCCTGCTTGAACGAGCGGAGGAGGTTGTCGGTGACTTTCTGCTCGGCGGTGAGGTTGTCGCGGGCGGTGTCGAGTGCGCCGGTCGCGGCGCGCACAGACTTTTCGGCATCCTCAGCGGCGGTGTTTGCGGCGATCAGGTCGTCGCCGCGTAGCCGCAGGACCGCGTCGGCCCACGGCCGCCACCCCTTGGCGAGGTAGTGGGCGACCGCTTCGCGTGCCTCGACCGCGGTGTCCCGGTCGGTGCCCAACTGCTCCACCTGCTGCCAGCCGTCGGCGAGTTCCTCAACCTCTGCGCGGGCGATCGGCGGCAGTGCGGCGCGCATCTGCTCGGTGAACCAGTCCGGGTTCAGCCGTTGGCCCAGGTGCGGGGTCCGCAGCACCTTGAGCATTTCCAGCACAGTGTCGTACCGGTCGGAGTCGGTGAACCCGAACAGGTCCCGGGCCAGCCGGGCGGCGTACTGTTTGCCGTTCTCGCACACGACAAGCCCGTCCGGGGCGCCGAGCTGTGCCGGGACCGCGACTGCCTGTCCTTCGCACAGGGTCAGCCCGTCCCGAACTCGGGCGGTGCCCCGGCACACGATCCAGGTCGGTGGCATGGCCTTCACACCGCGTTTGGCCTGGGCGTACAGCAGGGTCGTGAAGAACTCGGGTTGGCCATCGTCGGCGATGCGGCCGTACTCGACCCAGGCCCAGCCGCGGTTGGTGCTCGCTGAGGTGTCGCGCCGGTCGCGGGCGTCATCGGTCGGCTCAACGTAGTACCGGAATGACTTGTCGGACTCGCCGAACGTGTCGACGTACTGCCGGCCGAGATCACCGGCGAGCATGATCAGTGTGGTTAACGCCATTAGCGTCGACTTGCCGGATTGGTTGGCACCGACGAACTGGCCGCGCCCATCAGCGAACCAGTACTCGGCGATGTCGAACTCCCACAGGTTGACGACGCCGGCTCGCAGCCCCTGCCAGCGTGACGATCCGGGCTGAGGCAGGCCACCTGTGGTGACCGCGTCGCGCCACTCGGCCAGTTGGTCGTCGGTCGCGGCCGGTCCGGGCGTCGTCATCGTGGTTACGTCGTCGGGAACTGTCGTGCTCATCGGGGGGTCTCCGCGGGGGTGGTGATCGTGATGTCGGGGTCGCGGTAGCGGGCGGCGACCGGCAAGAGGGTCCATGAGTCGTCATGGGCGACGCGGAGCAGGCCGAGTTCGACGAGCTGCTTCTGCGCGTTATGGCGGATCGTGCCGGGCGCCTGCTTCTGGGCGCTGTTCATGTACTCGCCGCGCCAGGTGACGAGATCGTCGACGACTTCATCGACCTGGATGCTGGTCAGGGTGACCGTCCCATCGCTCTGCCGGGCGCCGTGCCGGCCGGCGATGTCGGCCATCAGCAGCGCCACCCAGTCGGCGGCCCGGGCGCGGGGCCAGTCGACGACCGTCGCGGGACGTTCGTCGTCGGTCAGCACGACCAGCAGGCCTTCGGACCGGGCCTCGATGTGCCCGCCGGTCATGGCGGCGACATCGTGGCTGCGCGGGCCGCGGCGGGTCCGCAACGCGATGGCGTCATCGTCGGACAGATCCGCGTACAACACCACCGGCGTCTCGATCAGCGCCCGCAGCTGCCGGATCGTGCGGGTGGCCATCCATTGCTCCTCACCCGCCGGCTCTGTTGCAAACGCCAACTCGAGGACGTCCGGACTGGTCAGCAACAGCACAGCGTCGCGATCGACGGCGTAGCCAGCACCGACGCCCTGCCCGGACTCGGTCCATTCGTCGAGCAGTGACTCGTCGCTGGTGCGCCGGCACAGCACTCCGAACTCCTCAAGTAGCCGGGCGGCGTCACGCAGTAGCTTCCGCTGCGGACGTTCCTCCGGGTCGTACGGTGCGACCTGCACCCCCGGGGCAGCGATCAGGTCCCGGACCATGTCCGACAGCTTCTGCAGCGTGACGGTGCCGCTGGTCTCCTCGCAGCAGGCAGCCAGACAGCACGCCAGCGAGCGGACCCGCCGCGATACCACGTCGGCCGGTACCGGCGGGAACGTCACCGTACCCGCCACCGGAACACGGACAAGCCGCACCGCCCGGCCGACACGCTGCACCCGGTAGCCCAGCCGCTGCGCTGACTCCTTCACTGGTTGCAGCCGCCGTACCACCAGTCGGTACAGTTCGGCATCGGTGTCCGGCGTGACTAGCGGCTTGGCCAGCAGGCCGACGAACGCGCGTTGTACGTCGCGGGTTTCACCCGAGGTGGTCCCCATCAGACCGCTCGCCCCGCTGCAGTGATGTGCAGCCGGATATCCGGGTGCACCAGTCGGCCTGTCGGAGTAGCAACCACGGCCGTCGGATGGTCATCCGGGGCAGGATCGGCTCGCAGCATCCACCGGCCGTCTCCGGTCATCGCCGATGACACCTGCGACTCGTCCAGCCGGGCCGCGGCGAGCGTGGCGAGCAACTCCAGCAGCATCTCCAGCTCCGGCTCGGTCAAGTCTCGCCATTGCGACAGCCGCAGCCCAGACCGGGCGAGCACCGCCTCTTCCGTACGCGCGCGTGCCGCCTGTTTCTGCGCGGCGGCAGCCCGAGCCGCCGCTCGGGCTTGACTGCGGTCCGGGATCCGGGCCGCGCTTCCGGTCGTTCCGCGTGGCCCTTGCTTGCGGAGCCGTGCCGCCACCGGTGCCGGTTCGGCATCCCAGAAAGAGACCGCTCCCGGATTTCCGGCCGGCGCTGGCCCGGCTCCGGGAAGGTGGCGAGCAGAGAACAGCCCGGTTGCTCGGCACCAGATCTCCCAGCCGGTGGCGTCGTCCTCGGCGGCTTCAAGTCGGCCAGCGAGGGCGAGCAGTTCGGCACGCCGGGATACGTGTCCGCCGACCGCAGCCAAGGTCCGCTGGCCGCGCACCAGCGGACTGATCGTGTCGCGCATCTGCCGACGCAACCGGCGGGCCTGGCTGTTCGGGCCGTCGAACCAGCGCCCCAGTGTCTCGAGCGTCTGCACGTAGGAGGCGGCAAGCCGGTCGAGCGAGGCGCCGTCCGCAGTGGCACCCAGACCGTGGACAGCTACCTGCCGCCACGTCTGCTCCGGCGTCTCGAGTAGTACCCGGACGGTGCTGGCGATTTGATCGGAGTGGGTGTCGATCCCAGCACCCCACATGTCCACATACCGTCGCAGGGTGTCCTGGATCTGAGCCAGCTTGCCCGCATCCGGCGTGCCGGCGAGTGCACCGGCAAGGCGGCCCTGCCAGCCCGCCGCCGCGTTCGCCATCGTCGTGAGGGTCGGGTTGATGACCGCCCATGCCTCGGCCGCCGCCGACGGGTCACCCGCAATCGCACCTCGCAGACGCCCGAGATGGCTGGTCAGCACTGACGGGGCAAGTGTCGCCGCGGCATCGGCGGCGACGTCCTGGCCCATACTGCTGACCGCGCGATGCAGATCGGCAGCGACTTCGGTGAGTTGGTACCGGTCCAAGTTCCGCAGGAAGTCCTCGTCCCGGCGGGCCCGGTCCTGCCAGACCTCGACGACCCTCCACTCCTCCAAGCGACGCATCCGCCGCTCCAGGCTGAACCCGGGATCGTCCACCAGACCTGGATCGGCTCCGGCAGCGGCCAGATGGTCGCGGAGCAGACCCGGCAACTCGGCCGCGGCGATCCCGGTCAGCGAGTGTTGCTGTTGTGCCAGCAGCACATCGACGATCAGCCGGTACTGCGCCGCGCGCCGCCCCACCAGATAGCTGGCCTGCACCAAACCACCCGGCAGCCCGGCGAGCTGCCACAGGTCCACTCCACTACCGGACGGGTCATCGACCTCGTCGGCATCCCGCTCATCCGGCTCAGACGAACGCAAACTTCCCCCAGGTCACTGCGGCGTCCGCCCTCGGCGGAACGCGTCGCGGTCTTTGCTTGCGACGTCTCGCGTAACGTCGCCACGCGACAAGAGATAACATGACGATCTTGGCAACGGTCACATTGCTGCGCCCATCCTGATCTCCTTGCGGTCGGCCATCGCGCGCGGTGAGCATAGAGGTGCGGTCTGACGCTTTCCGTCGTTTGGACAGCCAGTTGAGATCACTGATGAGCTATTCGCCCTCGGCTCGAATCGTGCCTACCCAAATCCGATTCACCTGAAGGCGATCGCCGGCTGGCGCAGCAACCCGCCGGCCCAGCTTCGCAACACCATCACCCATGCGCGCGGAGGGCCCGACCCCTCCGCGCGCATGGATCCCTCCGGCTCGGAAGGCATCCGGTAGTCGTGCCGGTATCTCTACTTGGAGGAGGTGCCGCGGAACTGCCCGACCCACCAGGAATGGGTGATCAGGCCGGTGGGATCGTCGCGACGGACCAGGATCCGCAGGGTCGGGGCGTTTGCCGAGGAGGTGAACACCTCGTCGGCGCGCCGCAGGTCGGCGTGCTGCAGGTGGGGAATCTGCCGGACGTCGGCGAGGTCGTCCACGGTCGCCATCGCCCGGGACGTCGGCTTGCCCAGCTTTGGGATGAGCGCGGCGTACAGGTCGGCGTCGACGTCGCTCTCGGCGAACTCCAGCAGCGGGTAGTACGAGTGCTCACTGGTGCCCTTGCGCAGAAACACGACGATGCGGCCCCGGTCGTCGCGGCCGTACGCCGAGCGGCCGCCGTCCTCGGCGCCGACCACAAACACGTACTCGGTGCCGCCACGGCGCACCGTGTACCGGGTGGCGTCGATGTACTTCTCTTCTCCGCCTGGCCACCGGTATGTGAAGGACTTCGGCTCCAGCGGCTGCTCTTCGACGATCGAAAAGGCAATCTCACCGTTCGGTGCGGCCGGCGCTCCAGTCTCCACCACCAACCCGGCTATGGCAGTTGACGCCACCAGCGTGTCCGCCGAGGCCACCGGCGAGTGGAGTAGGGCTCGGATGCGGGCGCTCGCCCGGGCGATGTCGTCGAGGAAACCTTCGATGTCCGAAACTGCTTGATCCGACAGGTTCATCTCACCTCCTAGTGGAACTACTGTAAGAGACACTCTGAGGGTCCGCTCGCCAAGTGTAAAGTACTTTTAGTGCTTTGAGGGGGAGGGTTGAGGGGATCGCCGTGGCAACGCCGAGCGCGATTCGACGCCCCTCGCCGCCGTTACTGCCGTGGGGGTCGTGGTCGATGATCAACATCCTGAATGAGCCATTTTCATCGTGACGGCGCAGGTCACGGGCGGTGTGGGAGGCCGGTGTCCAGGTAGGACGAGGCTCCCGGTAAGACAGCAATCGACC
>NZ_VISU01000053.1:0-11863 GCF_007827625.1 Micromonospora sp. CNZ297
CCTGGAAAATCCTGGTCAAGCTGCGCTGCTGCCCACGCCGAGCGACCGCGATCGTGCAGGCCATCCTCGTCCTGCACCGCGTCGAAGCCGACCGCCACGCAGGATGAAAATGGCTCATTATGGTGAGGTAGGCAGGAGGCTCGCTGACACCAGGCGCAGGTGCGGTACGCGGAGGCACAGTCCTGGCTGTTGGCGGATCTTGAACAGGCTGAGCAGGAGCTGAAGCGCGGTGACGGGGTCAGTGCCAGCCTCCTGCCGAGCGGACGGGCTCCTCATCCGCCAGACCTGCGGCTGGGGACAGCTCCGCTTCGAAGGCGTCCGGCTCCTGGCTCAGCTACGGCGCCATGGCCTCTTCCTCGCCCTCGGGCACGGCTAGCATGCGCTCCGGCCAAGGCGGCTTGGGCTCACCAGCACCTATCGCTTGTTCCTCAGCCACAAGCGGATGTGGCTCGCCGGAAAGTGAAGACAGCGCCCGTGCCACATCATAAATGTCTGCCTTGACGTAGGTGCTTGTCACACCGGCGTCCGACCTGCCACTGTGCCCGGCATATGCTCTTGCGATGGCGTATCCGAAATTCCGTTCAACCCAGGTCAACGTGGTATGCCGTAGCCAATGTGTCGATACCTGCTGGGCTTGGACCCAAGGCAGGCGACGCCCCAGTCGCTGCCAGAGATGATCGTACCGACGGCTCGTCAATGGAGCGCCTGACCGATATCTGAGTAGTTGCGTACCGCCACCGATCTTCCCACGCTCTTCGTAGTGCCGGACAAGCATACGCAGCATAGAAGGGGAGACGGGCTGCCAGCGAACCGTCCCGCCCTTCTCGCTGAGCCGAATGCAGCAATTATCGAGGTCCAAGTCCGCTCGGTCCAGACCCAGTGCTCCACCCCGCCGGCAGGCTGTTTCGATGTGAAGTCGCAGGATGAGGGAGTCCAGGTGCGGATCATTTCCCGTACGCCCTGCGAGTTCCACTATCCGCGCAAGCTGACGCTCCGCTAGAGCGTGTCGATTGCTCGGCAGCCTTCGGGGCTTTGCCACCCGCCGAGCTGGATCTTCCGCCTCGGCAATCAGTCCGTCGGCAACCGCGAATGCGTAGAGGCAGCGAAGGGCAGAGACCGTGTGCTCAGCCGCTGAGCGACCGCCGCGTGAGTTGCTACGGACGACTGCACTCGCACGAATCTGCTCTACAAGCGCCGAGATTTCGGATGGTGTTGGGTCGTTCAGTTTGCGCTCGCCCCAGCACTGCTCGATTCGCTTCCAGTAGCTTTCGTAAAGTCGGCGGGAGCCTGGAGCAACGGCCACCGACACGCGCTGGATGTAGTCACGAAAGGTTGGGATTCCCGGCGGCTCGCCGATTGCCGACGGTCCACGCAACCCTTCATCAGGAATCCGCGCAAGAATCGACCGCAGGGCGGCTACCTCTTGGTTGGTTAATCCATTCGGCAACGGCCCGGTCATGTAACACCACCTGAGCCACTGTCAATGAAAGCCGCGAGCGCAGATTCCACAAGATCCATGGTGCAAAGGATAACCACTCCTTCTTTCCTCCGCGCCACCGCTAAGAGTCGTACGCCTGTGGACAGTTCAGCCGATAGCCTGATAGGAGAGAGTACGCGGAGGCGCCCTTGTGCTGTAACAAGACATGTCCGGTCCTCGCCGCGCTGGATTATGATGAAGCCCTCCCCCACTTTGCCGTTCAGCGAGTCGTCCGGGCTCCACCCCATTGCGCGGACGGGGGCTCGATCGGCAAGCCGCCCTCGCGCGTCCATGACAGTGAGGCAGTATTGCCAATGGCAAGCTTTCGGGGACCTACATCTCTGAGGGGCCGGGAGACCGATAGCTGCCAGCAATGATGTTGGCGCCTTGGCCGGTCGCCTCGCGCCCTCGCCACCTCCGGATGCCGCATTCGCAAACGCCATCGCCCCGACTCCCCGCACATCTAGTTCACAGGATCTGGTTCTCGGCGACCGCGGCCGCCAAACTGCCGATTCCGAAAAGATCACATCCGCTGGGCATCCTAGGATGTAGGTGACGTGCTCGGGAGCCGAGCTCTCAGGTCTCATCGCACTCTCTTTGAGCGACTACTGGGGGTACGGAAGCTTGGGGCCCGCGCAACCGCGGGCCCCAAGCTCGATCACCAGTCGCCGACGGCCCTGAATCCGTAATACTTGCCCATGTCGATGCGGACCCAGATGTAGAACTTGGTGCCGTCCTTGACGTTGGTGGCGAGGTTGCGCCACTGGCCGACGGGCACGTACGTCCAGTAGTTGCAGCCGGAGCGCCCGTAGAAGTTGACGCAGGCGTAGAAGGGGCCGAAGTCGACGCCGTCGCCGGTGTTGCGGACCTGGATGTCGCGGCACTGGCTGGTGGTGCGGTAGTAGCTGGGGTACTTGGGGTAGCTGATGACTTCGACGCCGTCGTACTGCATGAAGTAGTCGGCGGCGCCGAACTTCGCGCTGTACGGTGCTGCGCGGCAGCCTGCCGCCTGGGCGGGCCCACCGGAGACGCCGACGAGACCGGCGGTGACGGCTGCCAGGGTGACAGCTGCCGCGGCCAGGCGGGTCAGTCGCCGGTGATGCCTTGGCGGGTGTGCGTGTGGACACGTGTCCTCCCTTGCGTGGTTGGGTGTGGCGGCAGCGGCCGGGGGGACGTCGGCGCGCTGACGCGGTGAGGGTTCGTGGCCGGGCCTGGGGTGGCCGGCGGTGAGGGCGAGGCAGTACGGGTCCGGAAGAAGGGCCGGGGTGGGTTGGCCGGTGTTGTAGTAGCGGCTCCAGGAGGGGTCCTGGGGTGTCATCGGGTAGGAGTTGAGCCAGCTCCAGTCACCGACCACGACGCGGCCGGCTGCTTGCTCGTGCTGCACGAAGCGGGCGAAGGCCCGGCTTTCGCGGTGGTGGTCGGTGATGGACACGCCGGCGGCTTCGAAGCTGTACAGCACGGCTTCGTGCAGGGTGAGCAGGGCTTTGTCTGCGCGCAGCCGGTCGCGGTCGTCGAGGCCCAGGCCGGCGATGATGGCGGGGAGTTGGTGGTAGCGATGTTCGTCGGCGAGGTTGCGTGTGGCGATCTCGGAGGCCATGAAGGTGCCGCTAAACGGGGCGGGGAACCGCAGGCCGCCGAAGGTGAGCGTCATGTTGCTGATGACGGGTACCGCTGGCCAACGCAGTTCGAGATCAGCGATCCACGGGTAGTCGGGGTGGTGGATCGGCACCTCGAGGATGTGCGCTAGGTCGGCCGCCAGCACGTGCAGTCCCCCGTCGGCGGTGGCGGCGATCCAGGGCAGGAGGTCGAACGGGCCGCGCCGAGTGGGGCCTGACCAGCCAAGGTCGGTGGCCAGGCGGGTCAAGGCCAGATTGGCGGGGTCACCGAGGACGCCATCTCTGCTCTGCCAGGCCGCGTAGCGGGCCAACTGCGGGCTGATGATGCGCACCGGCGGCGGGCCGGTGTGTGCGGCGGGTGCGAGGACGGTGATGACGGAGCGGATCCGTCCGCCGTTGGTGGCCTCGTCGAGGTGAGCGGCCAGTTCTCGGCCCACATCCTGCAGCGTGGTGATGTGGCGGCGGTCGCGAACGACGAGGCTGGGCCAGCGCAGCCGGCCGATGCAGCGGCCGGAGTTGCGCCAGGCCACCCGCGCCCCGTAGGCCAGCTCGTCGTAGGTCGGCCGCCACGTCTCGCTCGCGCGGATCTCCGCGCGCACCTCTCGCCAGCGGCGCGCGAGGCCGGGCATCCCTAACTCGTTGTGCCGTTGGCGGAGGAAGGCCTGGGCTTGGGCTGGCAGCTGATCGTGGGGCACGTCCGCCCGGCGGCGCACGGTCGATGGCGCAGTCATCGGTCACCGCTCCTCAGAATCGTGGGCGTCGCGGTTGCGAAAGACCTGTTGGTCGCGGCCGTTGAGGAGGTAAGGCGTTCCGGGCGTGGCGCCGGTGCCTGGTCGTTCGGTGCCGAGCATTCGTACGGCGAGGCGGTAGTGGGTGCGCCGCCATTGGTGCACGGCGGCGGCGAACTGCCGCATGCCGTCGGCCAGAATGGGCGTTGCCGCGAGGGCCCGGTGGTCGGCGCGGATGGCGTCCAGGGCTTCGTCGAGACTGCGCTGTCCGTTGCTGACGCGGGCGTACACGTCGGGCACGGACAGGTACGCCGCCGAGTGCAGACGCTGCGGGTCGGGTGTGCGGCACAGTGATTCGACCAGCTTGTAGGCGCGGGACTGGATGGCGCTTGCCCCGTCGGTGTAGACGCGGAAGGCGTGGAACGCCTCCGGTTGCATGGTGGCCAGTAGCGACCACAGCGGTGCGGTCTCGCGCAGGAGCGAGGCCGCGAAGGACAGGCGCGTGCCGGCCGCGGGCAGCCGTTCTTCGTCCACGGCGGTGATGGCTGCGGTGAGGTCCACGGCGAGCAGGGCGAGGGTGGACTCAAAGGCTTGCAGGACCCGGATGAACAGGTACTCGTCGTGGACGCGCTCGACCGGCAGCATCGTGGTCCGCAGCATCAGCCGGTCAGCTGCGGTGCGGTCGATGGAGGTCAAGGCGATCAGGCGGCGGGCTAGTGCAGCCGGATCGTCGACGGCAGGCAGTGCGAAGCTGAGTCGGCGCAGTGCGGGAGCAGCGGCGCGCACGGCGTGTCGCACCCGTTTCCTCACCACCACCGCGTCGGGACGCATCTGGGGCAGCGGCGCCCCGGTGCTGTCGAGGGCGCGCAGCTCGAAGGAGATGAGGTCGGTCAGGAGCAAGGTGTGGAGGTGGTCGCGGCGGGCCACCAGATGGTCTGCCGGTTCGGCATTGCTCTCTGAGTCGGGTATGGGTAGGAGGGGCAGGGCGAGGTAGGTGCGGTAGTCGTACCTGCCGTCGACCTTGTCGAGGGCGACGGCCAGGAAGTCAGTCAGGTATGCGCGCGGTCCGGACACCTCGGGCAGGCGCTCACGGGCGGAGCGCAGCGGCGTGGTCCATGCCTCGGGGATGAAGTGCTTGCCGTAGTAGAGGTAGGCGTCGACGACACTGTCGTAGGGGAAGCGGTGTGTGGTGGGCCGGCGGTGGGCCAGCCAGCGGTGCAGCGGCTCGGGATTCATCGGGCCGCTCCAGGGCGGGTACGGCTGCGGCACCGGTACGCGGCGATCGCCTCGCATACGGCGTCGATGTCCTCGTTCGTGGTGTAGGCGTGCATGGCCAGGCGCAGGACACCGCTACGGGGTGCGGCGATGACGCCGCGGTGTCCGAGCCAGGCGGCCATCGCCTCCGCGTGTGGCTCGATGAGCGCCAGGTGGGCGCCTTGCGCGTCGACGTTGGTGGCCAGGCGCACGAGTTCGCCCTGGGCGGCCAGCCGCTGTGCGGTCATGGCGATGAGCCGCTGGGTGTGGTGGCGTACCTGCCGCAGGTCGAGGTCACCGATCAGGGACAGGCCGGCGACGGCGGCGTAGACGGCGGCTGCGGCGGGGGTGCCGGTCTCGTAGCGCCGGGCGTGCGGTGGCGAGTCCAGGACGGTGGTGCGGAAGGCGTGGGGGTCGGTGCGGCCGAGCCAGCCGGTGAGCGCCGGCGGCCGACCGCCCGGATGCCGGACGTAGAGGAACGCCAGGCCGGGCAGTCCGAGCAGATATTTGCCGGTGCCGGTGACGAGGTAGTCGCAGCGCAGGGTGTTGACGTCGAGGGGGATGACGCCGGCGGCCTGGTAGGCGTCGACGAATACGGCCGCGCCGGCGTCGTGCGCGGCATCGGCGACGCGTTCCACGTCGAGGCGGATGGCGTCGCGGTAGGTGACGGCGGGCACCGACACCAGCGCGGTACGGGCCGTGATCGCCGACAGGTAGTCGCCGGTGTGCACCGTCCCGTCGGGAGTGCCACACCAGCGCACCCCCCCTCCGGGTTGGGCCATCCAGGTATGTGCGATCCCCGGGAACTCGGCGGGGGTGGTGAGGATTTCCCGGCGTCGTCGCCACCGGCGGCCGGCCGCTGCCTGGTGCGCGGCGATGCTGGCGTTGGGCAGGATCGCGACCTGGTCGGCGTCGGCGCAGATGAGTCGTGCGAACAGCTGGCGGGCCTGGGCGACCTGCTCTTCGCATGCTTGCCAGAAGCCGGGCCGAGAGAGGTCGTTGAGCATCCGGGCGACGGCCTGTTCCAGGTCGAGGGTGCGGGGGGCGATGCTGCAGGCCGCCAGGTGGGCGCTGCCGGATGGCGTGGCCAACCGCTGCCGGAGCCGCGCGGGTCGGGCCAGTGCCGCGGCGGTCACGGCTGTACCTGCCGGGGACAGGCCACGCGCGAGAACGCTTCGGTGAGTTCGCTGCGGGCTTCCCACAGCGTCGGGAACCGGCGGTGGGCGATGAGCTTGGCGAGGCTGTCGACCGGGGTGCGGCGCGTGCCGAGCACGCCCTGACCGATGACGCGGGTGGCGACGCTGTAGTGCTCGGTGCGCCACAGCGCGATCCGTTCGTCCAGCTCCACCAGCGCCTCGGCGAGCCGGTACAGCGGGTCCGACGGCTGTCCCCGATACAGGTCGACGGGGGTGAGGCGCAGGGAGGAGAGCAGCCGGGCGAACGCGATGTCCAGCTCCGTGGTCGCCTCGCGGAGAAGTCGCCACCCGGGGCTTTCGAACCCTGACCCGTTGCCGAGGGCGGTCCGGATCATGGCGAACTGCGCCGGTGGCAGTGACCGCAGGATGCGCAGGTGCTCGGTGATCAGCCGCAAGGCCTCCGCGGCCCGCCGGAGGATGAGTTCCGCCGCGGACGGTTGATCTGCGATCAGGTGCGCGAGGGCCCTGGCGAGATGTGAGCGGGTGAGCTTGAGCCACAGTTCGCTGCTCTGGTGCACGACTTGGAACAGCAGTTCGTCAGGGTGTACCCACTCCCCCGGCCCCTTCTGCAGGGACAGCAGGTCGTCGATGCGCATGTAGCGGGCGTAGTCGGTGTCGCCCGCTCCCGGTAAAACAGCGGATAGAGGTGTCGTGGGCACAGGAAGTCTCCAAGGACGGTCGGACCGATGCGCAGGCGAGGCGTTGTCGGGATCGGTGTTCCGGTGGATCACGTCGCGGCGGCCTGGTCAGGTGCGCAGGGCGGCCAGGGTTGAGGTCGCTACGGCCGTCAGCCGGGCGGGCAGGTCGCCGGGCAGCGCAGCCCCGAGGCGCAGCGGTGCGGCCGCGATCGTCAGGTACAGGTTCGCGTCGTAGGTGACCACATTGAAGCCGGTCGACTCTTCCGTGTAGGTGTAGGCGGCGGCGCCGACGCCGGGCAGATCGGTGACCGGTCCGGCGTCCTGCTGCGCCTGCCGCATGCCCTCATACATCAGGCGGGCCGAGTCGGGTTCCACGATGTCGACGTGCACCGTCATCACGACACCGTTGGGTAGGCGCCCCACCGTGGCGGTGCACGTCAGGTTGGCGGTGCTGCCGCTCGTGCGGGAGGTGTCCTGGCGGCTCCCTACCGGCCCGATGATGTCGGCGACGGCGCGGAGGTCCAGCTTGGGGCATAGCGCGTCAATCGGGCGATAGAGGGTCGCGGTCGAGGGTGGCACGGCTGACATCGCCGACGGGCTCACCATGGCGGTGGAGGTTGCGCCGGAAGCAGGCGAAGACTCAGCGGCGCCGGTACAGCCGGACACCGCCAGCGCCAGTGCGGCGAGGCCCCACGTTGCGGCCGCAGCGCGAAGCGTCAAGCCATAGGGAATCGACCGCCGGCGACTACGCGACTGACAGCCGAAGGGAAATGACGACGAAGTCATTTAGCGCACCTATCCGGGGTGCGAGCTAACAGCCCGCACGGATGATGTCGCGGGCTCCCGGCGCAGACCCGCTCCCCGTTGTGAGGTCTGCGCCAACAACGCGATCAATTCAGCACACGCCCAACCGGAGTGTCTACGTTTCCGGCCACCACTAGTCGCTTTCACCAGTCCACTCACTGCACCATCTAGGCACAGCTGAACTGGGAGTATGTCCAACTGAATGCAATCCTCCAGCGCGCTTCACGCTGGTAGCGGACACAGCAAGAAGCTACGGTTCCTCTCGCACGGCACGGCGGAGCGTCGCGCCTTCCGTCAAGGCCGAGTTCAACACTTCGAACGGGGAGGAAATCACTCGTGCATTTTGGATCGATTAGAACGTGGAACGCGCTGGCAATATCGGCGGCCAGCGCAGCTGTCGGCCTGATGGTCGCAGCCTCACCCGCACTCGCCGATGCCACTCCCACTCCGGACGCGGTTGCGACGAAGGCCGCGACCGCGGAGGCGACCAGCGCCGACGCGAACCCGCCCGTGCCGGATCCCACCGCGACGCCGGAGCCCGATCCCACCGGCCCGGGGCCGGATCCAGAACCCACCACACCTCCCGGCCCTAAGCCCCCCACGCCACCGATCCCTGAACCGAGCAAACCGCCGACGGGCCCGCCCCCGCTCAAGCCCTCGCGGCCGTCCAGCAGCGTCTCGAACACGTCCACCCCGACGTCCGACGCCGCCGTTGCCACTGGCAGTGCCGATCAAGAACCAGGGCTGCCCGTGACCGGGGCGCGCGTCGCAACCATCACGGCGGTCGGATCCGGGGCAGTCCTCATCGGCGTCGGTCTGGTCGTTGCTGGCCGTCGACGCAAGATCGGCTGACGCTTACGACACAGGCAGGGAGGGGGTAACTGTGACGAGGCAGCGCCCCGACCAGGCGATCTGGCCCATCGGCCACGGCGACGTGCCGGCGAGGGCGCCTGGCCGGGCACCTGCCGTCACTCCCGTACACCCTGCAGGCGGCGTCTCCACTCCAGCCCACGCCGCCATCCCGCACAGTGATCGACCAAGGACCAGCCGCGCCCGGCTTGTGGCCATGATCCTCGCGGTGCTCCTTGCCGGTGCCGGGCTCGGCACCGGTTTCGCGAGCTGGTTTGCACCCACATCCTCGGAGAGCCCAAGGGACCGCTCCACAAAGGATGCCGAAGGTCCGTTCGCCGAGCGTCAGGCCAGCGTCAATCGCAGCCACATCCCGACCAAGCAGCTGGCCGAGTTCGCCGCGCCGTGGCTCGACCGCATGGGCGACTGCACCGGCGACACCCAAAGCGGAGGGCCCGAGCGCGGCGACGGCGAGCAGAGGCGTACCCGGTGCACCGCCGGGATCGCCACCGTTTACTGGATCTCATATCGCAGCATTGCCGATCGGGATGCCGCCCAGGCTCGATACGCAGACCAGGCGGCGCAGTCACAACATCTGGCTCCCGGCATGCTGCAACCCAGCCCAGCGGCCGCCGACCACGCCCCGCAGCTTCACGTCGAGTACGCCTACCAAGTGCCCGCCGGACGGCACGCCGGACAGACGGTGGCGGCGCTGTGGTGGAGCGACCCCGCGCAGCCTGTCGCCGGTGTCCTGACCGCGTACTGGGAAGAGGGCCTCGGTTCCTCCTGGGCGCCCCTGCGCGACCTGTGGCGCAACACTTCCTGAACCTCTCGATGACCGCGAGGTCCCTCGGGTGGCTATGGCGGACGAGATGGGCTCCACCGGGACGGCCATATCAGGCCCCGGCACAGGCCGGCCTCGCCGAGAGTCAAGTAACGGTGCGTGAGGGCCAAGGCTGCTGGTGCTGTGCGCGGATCTGTCGATGAGCGGATGTCTGATCATGCTGAGCCAGGTTCGGGCCTGCGGCTTCTGCGCGAGGATGTGGTCCGTGACGAGCGTGGGGCATCGGCAACGCCTGGACGGCCGCCTGCTGGCCTCTCGGGGTCGGCCGGGTCGGGGCTGGCCCGCCGCAGGGGCGCCTCGTAGGAGATGAACTCGAGCAGGCTTCCATCAGGATCGCGAAAGTAGACGCTCGTCCCTGTCCCGCCGGCACCGAATCGCGGAACAGGTCCTGTTTCCACCTCGACATTGTGTTGTCGCAGGTGTGCCACCGCCTCCTCGATCGGCCCCTCCCAGACGAAGCAGATGTCACTGTTCCCCGGGCGAACGGGGAGACGGGCAACGTTGTCCGCAAGGTCGACACCCGGCCCATGAACTTTCAACTGGTTGGGACCGACCCGGAACGCAACGCGGTCGCCGCCAACGCTGATCACCTCAGCACCGACGACATCACGATAGAATTCGGTGGAGACCCGCCAATCCGAGACAGCAATGACGGCGTGGTCCAGCCGAGTCACGGGCACCATTTCACGACCTTACTTCGCGAGCTCGCGCCCACGGTCGGCCGGATCTGCCGCGAGCCGCGCGTGACTCGACGCCGTTGGGTCGCCGCTCGGTCTTGCTGATGAGCGGGAACTGGCGGGGACGACCTGGGGTGAGCGAGTGCTCACAGATGACGGCCGAGAGTCGCGATGATCGCCGCCGACTCGTGCTGGGTGTATCTGCGGTGGCATCCTCAACTGATAGGCGGAGCCGACAGCCCGCAGCCAGGCTCCGGAGTCTCTCGCTGGTCATGTTCGAACTCGTACGCGCATTCACCGCACGTGCCGTCGACGTCGTTGCCGAAGCCGTGCTCCATCCACGGGTGGCCGCATGCAAGACAATCACCCAGGGCACGGATTTTCCGAGCTCTCTCGGCCCGTTGGCGCCAACGCTGCAGTGGATTGGCCACGCCTCGATGATGCCGGACGAACCGCCGGGCAGATCGCCCGTGGCATGTGCAATGATCTGCCGTAGACGCGCGGGTCGGCACCAACTGCCGCTTGGTAAGCACCAACGCCGACTACGTTCGGTAACGGGAGTAGCGACAGCCAGCCGGTGGCGGGGCCAGTTATGGCCGTCCCGGTGGAGCCCATCTCGTCCGTCATAAGAGGCCACGCAAATAGGTCAGTGGGCGCGGGGCGGATACGAGTCGGGCACAGGCATCCGTGATCATGAAGGTTCCTACACCCAGTGACCATCGGAACGCCTGTGCCCGCTGTCCCATCATGGCTGAGCGATCCCCTGTGGGACCAGTTCGCCGCGCTGTTACCTGCCCGACCCGCCGTCGATCCGACCCATCCGCTGGGCTGCCACCGGCCACGCGTCGCTGACCGGATCGTGTTCGACAAGCTCCTTCAAGTCCTGTGGTTCGGCTGCTCTTACGAAGGCATCGCCGACACCACCTGCTCGGCCACCACGATCCGCAACCGCCGCGACGAGTGGATCCACCTCGGCGTGTTCGCCCAGCTCAAGAAGATCGTCCTGGACGCCTACGACCGCATCGTCGGGCTGCTGCTCGACGACCTCGCCGTTGACGGTTGCATCACCAAAGCACCCGGCGGTGGCGACGTCGCCGGACGCTCCCCAGTCGACCGCGGCAAACAGGGCATGAAACGCTCCCTGCTGGTCGAAGCCCGCGGCATCCCCCTCGGACGCGTCCTGGCCGGCGCCAACCGCCACGACTCCCCACTGCTGGAACCCACCCTCGACCGACTCGACGACCTCGGCCCGTTGCCCGACGACATCACCGTGCACCTGGACGCCGGCTACGACTCAGCCGCCACCCGCACCCTCCTGCACACCCGCGAACTGACCGGCGACATCGCCCGCAAAGGCGTCAAAGCCCCCGTGCAAGCCACCCAGCGCTGGCACATCGAGCGCACCAACGCCTGGCACAACGCCTTCAACCGGCTCCAACGCTGCTACGAACGCAAGAAGGACGTGATCAACGCCTTCTTCGACCTCGCCGACGCGATCATCACCGTCCGTAGCCTCATCCGGCAAGCCTGGATCCTCTACCGATGGAAGACCCGACCTACCCGCCGACCGTGAAACCCCACCTATCTGCGCGACCTCTAAGCCAGTCGGGATCTCCACTGGCACCAGGGCCCCCAACCTACGGCCTGGAGCCCCGGTCCTCGCAGCGTCCCTCATGATCAGGGAATAGTACTCCAGCCGCACTTGGCTGAGTCGTTGTCTTCGCTGGTAGTGGCTTGTTTTGGCTCTGAACTGGTGGCGGCGTCGCCACCATGACCATCG
>NZ_VISU01000054.1:0-10611 GCF_007827625.1 Micromonospora sp. CNZ297
GCGCTGCTGCCCACGCCGAGCGACCGCGATCGTGCAGGCCATCCTCGTCCTGCACCGCGTCGAAGCCGACCGCCACGCAGGATGAAAATGGCTCAATGCAGGTCGTTCGACCGTAACCGTACGTGCCGGTATGACGAAATCCGGGCGCCGCGGGGGTCAGGTTCCCCCGTCCGAGGGGTGAGCCCCAGGTAGCCGCGGCCCGGCCATGGTAGACGGTGACCGGGCCGCGGCGCGGGCTTCACTGGCCGCGGCGCTGCTGGTAGATCGGTAGCTGGGTGCGCAGAACCTGCGCGAACTCGGCACGCAGCTGGGCCAAGTCGATCGGTTCGGCACCCATGCGCTGGCCGAGCTCGGCCAGGGGCCAGGCAGCGAGGTAGCCGAACCGGACCGCGTACACCCCAACGGTGTGCAGGCCGTAGCTGTCGTAGTAGTCCATCAGCGTGTAGCCGAGCAGCTGATCGAGCAACCGGCCCGTCCCGTCGGTGTGGCCAGGAGTGGGTCAGCCTCGACCGCGCGCCGAGAGGTCACGGCTGAACCGGACGATCTCGGCGGGCTTCTCCTCGGCCATGAAGTGGCCTGTGGATCAGCCCAAGAGCCTCTTCTTCTGAACGAGGAACTCCTCTGAGGTCAGGACGCCAGCGTCCCGGAGCTGCGCCAACTTGGCGAGCTCGTCGGCGACCGAAATTCCCGGTTGAGGCGAGGCTGCTGCCGCCTGAGACGACTTGCCGAAGTCTGGATGGGCGCGGAACCACTGCTCAATCTTCTCGGCCGTTCCGTAGTTCACCGGGACTTCAGCGAGGGTTGTGCCGGATCCTTGGACAGTCAGGACCTGCTGCATCGACGAAGCCTTGAGTCGCTTCTTGTCGTCCCGGGTCGCCTTGCGAACCGAGAATCCAGAGATGTCGCGCATCATGACCCTAAAGGCGGAGAGCAGCTTCCCCGTCGGCCGGTACTCGACGCTGCCATCCGGGTACTCGAGGATGCTGCCGCTACCGAAACCCAATCCGTGCGAAACCGGCTTCTCGGCCATTGAGTGGTGCCTCCCTCGCTTGCTGCGAGGAAACTTTATATCAGGCTCCAAGCTGTAGGAGGGATGGCTGCACCGGAGGGCGCAGGAGCTGTTGTTTGCGCGGTCAGTGGCCGAAAGAGCCGGTCGATCGACCTCCGGGAGGCGATCCCGACCGCCAGTTCGGACGCACTATCCGACCGGCTGCGCGAGCTGACCGACGCGGGCGTCGTACGCCGTCGGCAGCTACCGCCGCCGGGCAACGTGCGCGTCTACGAGCTCACTGCGTGGGGTCGTGGCCTCGAGCCGATCGTGGTCGCGCTGGGCGCTGGCCGCCCCGCCGACCGCGGAACAGCTCTTCGTGAGCGCAGACAGCGCCATGCTGAGCATCCGCACCTTCGTCGCGTCGACGTCGGAGCGGCCCGAGGCGGCGCTCCGGATCGAACTACTCGACCACGGTCCCACCGGGGTGTTGGGTGTGCGCCTCAAGTCGGCCGACGCCGACGTCACCCACGAGCCGCCCGACGAGCCGGACGCCATCCTGGTCACCACGACGGATGCCTTCCTTGCCGCCTTCGGCAACGACGACCTGGCCGGGCTCGTAGCGGACGGCGCCGTCATCATCGGTGATCCCGAGGTCGTCCGCCATCTCATCGCGGGGGTGCGGGTCCCGGCCGCCACGGAGAAGTATTCCAACAGACCCGTCGGTCAAGGAGAGCGGGTGGATCGCCTCTAGAGGTAGTCCGAACGCGGTGCAGCCTTGATGCACACTCACGCGCCGCGATCCGCGCGCTACATGGCGTCTGTTTGGCCTTCGTGCGATTCAGTTCCGTGGTGCTGCGGCGGGGGACGGCTGTGATCGGAGCTCCCGCGGATGCGCCTCCACGCCGTGACATCCCACTCAGGCACGACTTCCGCTCCCGTCGGTTGGCGCGGGCGACCTGGGGTCGTGCCTGTCGGCGACGCGTGAAGACTGACCCCCAGGCAGCGGGCGAATCTAGACCCCCCTTCCAGTATCGGGGGTTGTGCGGCCCGGAGTCATGCCTGACACCACGTACTTGGCACATGGCTGACACTATTCGATCTTCTTCTTGGGCCGGCCTGTGGGCTTCTTGCCGCTGCCGTGATAGGTGCCGGGCGGTCCGAGGAGAACCTCGCGGATGAACTCGTGACCGTCGTAGAGACGCACAATGCCGCGCTCCTCGGTGGCGTGGATGGGTCTACCTGCGCGCTCCTTGCCGACGTTGATCTTGCGTTTGCGGTAGTTGATGGAGCCGTTCGGATTGACGCGCAGGGTTCGAGGCGCTACGACCGCACCGGTGGTGTCGCGGCCGGTCAGCGGCGTCGCCTTGGCGGTGGCGGCGTAGGTGTCCTGCGGAGTGGCGTAGGCCAGCGACTGATGAGGCCGCTCGACGTTGTAGTGCCAGCGGAAGGCGTCGAGCAGCCGCTGCAGCGATTCGATGCTGTCGGCGGGGCCGTGGTCGGCGTAGTACTCCTTGAACGTGCGGTGATAGCGCTCGAGCTTTCCGCAGGTCTGCGGGTGCCGGGGTCGGGCGTTCAGCTGCTGGACGCCAAGGGCCTTGAGTTGACGTTCGAACAACACGGTGCGCTTGTGACGCTTGCCGGTGAACGACAGCCCGTTGTCGCTGATCAGCTGCCGAGGCGGGCCGTGCTCGGCGATGGCCTGCTGCATGGCCGTCCAGGCCGCGGTGGTGCTGGCCGAGCGGCAGGCGTGTGCGGCGATGGCGAAGCGGGCGTGGTCGTCGACCACGTCGATGACCCAGGCCCGACTCCGGTCTGTGAGCCGGACTTCCGTCGCGTCGATCTGCCACAGGTCATTGGGCACCGGGCGTTCGAACCGCTTCCACGCGCGGCTGCGCCGGCGCGGCTGCACGCCGACGAGGCCGTTACGCACAAGGATCTGGTGAACCGTGGAAACTGCCGGCGGGTGGGCGCAGCCATGCCGCTGCAGTACTGCTCGGATCTTGCGGGCACCCCAGCGGGGATGCTGCTTCCGCAACGCCACGATCAGGTCCTCGGTCTCCGCCGGTGTCTGCCGAGGGCTATTCAAGGGCCGGCGTGAGCGTGGCTGCAGGCCCTCTAGGCCCTGATCGCGGTAGCGGATGCGGTACTCGTAGAACGTCTGCCGGGAGATGCCATAGCGGCGGCAGGTCTCGGCCACGGTCAACCCGTGGCGAGCCGGAGCCATCAGGATCTCCAACCACTGCTCGGTCAGCGTGATCACCTTCAGGGGCACAGACGTCGATGATCGACGTCGAGTCGAAGGTGTCAGGCATGACCCCGGAACGTTCTGTCACCCATCTGTCCGGGCCGCACAATAAAGATCAACCAGCGAAGGGGGTTCGTTTTCGGCCGTCGCCAGGGGGTCCGGTTTCAGCCGTCGTTGACAGTGCCGCTGCCCGACCCTGCCTGGCCGTTGCGGGTGTCATGCTAAGGACGCCGGGACGAGGAACCTGGCGTGAATTTCCGCTCGGCGTTGCTTCCGCCGCTGCGCCCAGTTCGGGTCGCAGACCCGGCAGCGGCACGGCGGATCCCACAGCGCCACCTTCCGGCGGTGCCGCTCCGCAGTCGCCCTCTTCCGCTGCTCAGTGAGCGGACATCCGGCCCGATCCAGGTAGGCGAGCGCGTTCCGCTCCCACGTTCCGTCTTCGTCGATGCCGGGAACCTTGCCCCACAACTCCAACTCGCCCAGCCAGCCGTTGCAGCTTGAACAGAGTAGACCTCGGATGCAGTCCCCGCAGGTGTTGTGATGGTCCGGGCAGCAGAGGTGGTCGTGGTCAATGTAGAGGGGCCTCGCGTCGGCCCCTCGCAGGTGTCCCCGCTTGCAGATGCCGCACACGCCGTCCTGGGCGTTGCGGAGCTGCCGGTACCGCTCTGCAGTGATTCGGTGCCGGCCGAGGGCCTTCGTGGGTAGGCCGAGCGCGCACACCTGCCATGGGTCTCGGTCTATGACGGCCAGCGCCAGCGACGTAAGCGCGGTGACGTCGATGGCGATGCCCTCGATTAGATTCATCCGCCCGCGATGCCTCCTCGCTGCGTGTCTTGAGGGATGATCCCATCGCTCTGCGATGGGCCGCGGCGAAGGGCAGAATGGCGGTGGAATGTGGGCGCGGGTCGACCCGGAGGATGGCCGTCATGACTGGGTCCGGCCGTGAAGGCTGTACCCTCTTCCCGCGGTGGCGATGGCGACGGCCGCCGAGATCGCAGGCTGCCAGAGCGTCGTTGCGGCCGGTCACCATGGGGCCCGGTGCAGCCATCGCTGGATGCGCCTTTGGTCAGCTCGGTGAGCTGCCTGACGGATGCCCGGAGGGACCGGCTTGGGAGCTGCGGGATGCGGTGTCAACGAGTGCAGCGACCATGTCGCAGCTGAGGGCCTGCCAGCCCGCGTCCGGCGTCCACACGAGCACCGCCCTGCATAACGAGGGACCGTGCCTGCCGGTCGGCCGCCAGCGGTCTCGTGCCGAGATTGGGGGAGCAGGTTGGGAGCAGACGGATGCACGGAAGGGCGTTGAACAGCGTCCAACGGCAGTGAACGGCATCTAGCTGCACCCACCACGACCTGCAAGCTCTCGTTTTCGCAGGTCAGAGTCGGTGCGGCGTCCTGCTTCACACCGAAGAGGTCACTGGTTCGATCCCAGTATCGCCCACGCAGGTCAAAGGCCACTTCCCGGCTTCGGGAGGTGGCCTTTCTGGCTGCGTACAGCAGCTTTGTACAGCAGTTCTCGTCAGCGGCTCAGTGAGTCGCCGAGGCGCTCGAGCGCTTCTCTCGTCTTTGTCGATGTGACCTGCGTGTAGATCTCCATCGTTACGGAGAAGCGGGCGTGCCTGAGCACCTGCATGGCGACTCTGGGATGGACGTCGAGGTCGGCCAGGAGCGTGGCGCAGGTGCGCCGGGCGTCGTGGACGGTGATCGGCTTGACGCCTGCCTTGTCGCACCGCGTCTGCCAGGAGCGTTGGAGGTTGCGGGGCTCGATCGGCTGTGCCGTAGCGGGTGGTGAAGACGAGGTCGGTTTCGTGCCACGCCTTGCCGGCGGCTGCTCTCGCCTCGTCGCGTTGCCCGCTCCGCAGTTTCAGGGCCGTGAGGCAGATGTCGGGCAGGGGGAGGGTGGCGTCGGATGCCTGGGTCTTGGTGTCGCGCTGCAGGAGCTGTCCGCGTACGCGTTGGAGCTGGCGGCCGATGGTCAGCTCTCCGGCGTCGAGGTCGACGTCCTCCCATGTCAGTCCCAGCGCTTCGCCCTTGCGGAGGCCGGTGACGAGGACCAGGGCGTAGGCGGCGTAGAGCGGGTCGTCGTCTGCCCTCGCGGACTCCAGGAACTTCCGTGCCTCGTCGCTCGACCAGGACCGACCCCGACGGCGGCGGACCGTGGCGAGGGTGACCGGCACTGCCGGGTTCTTGGTGATCAGGTCTTCGGCCTGGGCGTGGGTGAGGGCGGCCCGTAGCGCGGCCCGGATGTCGCTGACCGTGCGCGTCGACGGGACGGCTTGGCAGCAGCGGCCGACCGCGCAGCAGCGGCGCTTGTGCTGCGGGCGGGCGGTGTCCTTGCCCTGGGCGCAGCACTGGCAGGTGCGGGCGACCTGGTTGATCCAGGTCTGCACGTCGCGTGACTGGAGCCGGTCGAGTCGCTTCGCGCCGAGGCCGGGGGAGAGGTAGAGGCGGACGAAGGTTTCGTAGGTGGCGTAGGTCAGGGGTGCCCGGTTCGGCTTGATGATCTCGGTGAGCCAGTAGGTGAGGAAGGTGCCGACCGTGGGGACGGTGGTCGCCACCGGACCTTGCTTCGCCTGCTGGTGCAGTTTGATCCACTTGTCGTGGACGGCTTCACGGGTCTTGCCGTAGACGTACTTGCGGGTGCGCCGGCCGTCGGGCTTGGTGACCCAGACGTACGCGGCGAAGCCGTTGCGGTACGGGAAGATCGAGCCTTCGCCGTTGGCTCGTGCGCGTCCGGGCATCAGGCGGCCTCCTGGCGTTCGACCTGTTCGCGGATGTAGTCGTCGACCCATTCGGGGAGGATGCGGCGGTACTTGCCGTCCTTGATGGAGCGCAGCTCGCCGGTGGCGATCTTCATCTTGACCTTGGAAATGCCGAAGCCGAGCAGGACGGCGACCTCGGCGGGTGAGTACCAGCGCGGGGTCAGGTGTCGGCTCATGCGGCCACCCCCAGCCACGCCTCGTGGGCGAGTTCTTCCCGGCCGACGCGGCTGCTTTCGCGTCGCTGTCGGGCGGCGGTGTTGGCTAGGAATGCGTCGCCTTCGGTGAGCCAGCCGGAGCCGATGTAGGTGAGGGTGCCGACGGCGATGGTGTCGGCGGATTCGTCGTCTCCTTCTCGGCGGTAGGTGGCGCGGGTGTCGCGGAGCTGGCCGAAGGTGACGGAGTAGCGGCGGGCTTTGGTGAGGAAGTGGCCGCCGTAGCCGAGCATGTGTGCCCAGCGTCGCAGCCCGGCATAGGCAATCGGTTTGGTGTCAAGGCTGGCTTGACGGTCGTCGGCGGTGGCGGCGCCAATGGCCATATCGGCATGGACGGGCCTGCCGAGGTGCCAGCAGGCGTCGATGAGGCGGGCGACGTGGTCGCCTCTGGGGTCGGCGTAGTCGTCGATGGTGGCCGTGGTGAGTCGGGTGGAGGAGTGGCCGGTGGCTTCGGTGGCCTTGGTGGCGTACTTGGCGAGGTAGGCGGCCACCTTGCCGTCAGTCAGCTCGCCGCCAACGGTGTTGATGCGTCTGACGTCGACCTGCTCGCCCCAGGTGACCAGCCAGCCCTGCGGCTGGTCGGGGTGCGGGGGTGTGGTGACGGTGATCTGCCGGGCGGCGGCGTGGATCGCGTCTTCCAGGTCGTCAATGGTGATGCCGGCCGGTGGCGGTACGAGTGCTTCCGGGTCGTCGGGGTCAACGCCGTCCAGGCGCAACAGGACGTGGAAGTGCACCGCTCCCCGGCGTTGCATTTCGGCGACCTTGCCGTGGGACACCCGCACGGGCGGCACCCAGCGGACCTTGCCGGAGGCGGTGACGATGCCGACCTTCGGAATGCCGCGTCGACGGCACGTTGTGCCGACGTGGCGTTCGGCGGCCTGTTTGGTGCGTCGCCACAGCTCGCCGGAGAAGTAGTTCCAGACAACCTGGTGGTCGTGGTCGTAGCAGTCCAGGCACAGCGGCTGGCCCAGCCGCGGATCGTCTGCGTCGTGGCGGGCGAAGCACGACGTGGGCTGCCCGTGCGGGCAGGTTCCGGCGCTGCTGCGGGCGCGGCAGGGTGCGGGTCGGCAGTCGCAGCGTTGCCGGGTGCGGCAGGTGTGGTGGGGGACGTGGCGGTGGTGGACCGGGCCGAAGGACGGGGCGGTGAAGGTGGCGAAGACGACCGGGTGCCGGCCGACCGAGGCGGGGACGCCCTTGCCGCCGGTCAGTCCGCGACAGACGACTTGGTAGGCGTCGCCCTGGTAGACCCAGGCGCAGTCCGGGCACACCGATTCGCGGCGGTTGCCGCACGCCTTGTACAGCATGCGGTCGGGCAGCTCGTCGGTGTGCTGCTCGCTCAGGATTCGGCCGGTGTCGCGGTCGACGGCGGCGATGGTGCCTGTGAGGCGGATCGGGCGGGCGCATCCACCGGCGGGGCGGGTGTGCTCCAGCCAGCCGGAGAACTCCGGCGTGGCGGCGCGGTGCAGGACCTGGACGTCACGACCGGCGGCGAGGCCGGGGCGGTAGGTGGTGAAGATGGCTCTCTCCTCTTGCGGGGGTGGCAGGGACGGGAGACGAAGCACCACCAGCCGTGGACGCATGTCCGCTGGTGGTGTTCGTCGTGTCCCATGGCACCGCCGAGAGGGCGGCTGACGCCGGAGGGCGGAATCGTGGTGGTGCCACTGCCCGCCGATGGGTCATGTCCTTTCGCGCTCGTGGACCTGATGAATGGGCCGGCACGGGTGGGGAGCCTGGACTGTCGGCATCCGGCGGATTGCCGCAGGCTGCCCCCACCCGTGGAGATGAGCGAATCCGGGCCATCGCGGACGGCGGGGAGGCCGTACTGGGTCGCTTAGTGGATTCAAGCCGGCATGGTGGCCGGGGTGATCGAGAGCGGGCGGGACGTGGCCTGCACCAGCGGCAGAAAGGCCGCTCGGCATCTCCGACGTCGAGTCCAGCGATCCGGCAGGAAGGCCGCGCTGGCGCGCTCGATGAGCGCCAGAGTAGCACCGGGTACCGACACGTCAACCCGTCGTGATCCCGCTCCACCGACTTGGCATCTCACGTTTTTGCGGGTCAGCAGACGCACTCGAAGGACAAGCCGCTACTCGCTGGGGTCGCGATCCAGGCTGCTCGGATAGGGCCATGCCGCTGCGTCTCCGCCCAGGTATCGAACAGCGCTGCGGCGCGGAGCGGCCCGGTGGGAGCGAACTTGAACCCCGTGTCCTGGACGTCGAGCCGGTCAAGGCCGACCAGGTCGGCCTCGTCGTCGAAGGCCATCCCCAAGTCAAGCTGCCACAGTTCGGGCTGCCGGTAGGGATCATCTCGGTCACCGACATCAGCGATGGCCAGTTGCCGGGTGAAGGTCAGAATCAGGCGGCTGTCGCTCCATGACCGTCGGCCCCACTGGATGATGAAGCCATCGGCATCGGAGTCCGGAGTCGGGTCGAGGCCGTCGATGTCCAGTTGCAGGAACTCAGCGAACGCACCCCATGCCGCCTCGACGTCGGTAACTGAGTCCTGCTCGACGCCATGCCGTCGCAGGATCTGCGCGAACTCGTCAACGCTGGTCCGCCAAGGGATGTGCACGTACTCAGCATGCCCTGATGGACCCGGCGGCTGCCGGCCGGTGTGGGAGGACTTTCTGTACGTCTATCAAGGCGGCCCTGAACGGGCCGCACGCGCCGCCGCCTGGGCGCGTGTCCGTCGCTTCGCTGACGCTTCGACTCCGGCCACGCAACACGCCCGGCGGCTGGCGCGGAAGTGGGGAGCCCAAGGGGCCGCCGCAGAGCGACAAGTGTATCGACCGGGTGGGGGTGGGCCGGCAGCCGGCCGGGCCGCGCGGCCACGTGCCCGCGCGGCGCAGGGGAGCGCACGTCGGCCGCGTCGGCGAGCTGGTGGCGGTGGCGGGGTTGCGGTTACTGCGCCTCCGGCGGGGGCGCTCGGGCTCCGAGATGGTTGCAACCCGTCGGCCGTGTTGCGGTCCGTGGGTGGTTGCGCGGACCATCCCGTCAGCCGACGACCCGGGCGAGCCGAGCAGACCACCGCCCGACCCGCCAGCGTCCGACCGCGTGTCAAGGCCGTCTTGACGTGGCGGGCCGGACGGCAGCCAGCTCCCCAGGAGGGCGGGTCGACGGCAGACGGGATGGATGAGTGGCTTAAGCGTGAAACGTGTTCAGCGACTTGCGGCGATCGATTGCCCAACTAGGACGGTGGTGGCTAAGCTCGGAGCCCTGTCTATTTGCGGCTCAGAGAAACAGAATCAAAGCCGACGCATGATGTACTGCCTGGAGGTATGGCCAGAATGAGCCCTCTGCATAGAGATGTTCGTCGCCAGACCAAACGTCACCGGACTACTATTGGCCCGGCTGAACTCTACCTAGATGACGTTCAGGACATCGCAATAGCTTTAGAGAACTTCGGAGGCAAGAACCCGCCAGAAGATGAGCTGGCTGTCGAATCGGCTAGGGCTGACGAGGACGAGAGCGGTGGTGACAACGGGTCGAATTATGCCCCCCGGTTTCATAATGTGGAAGTAGCGGCCGACGACGCCGTTGCTGACAGTGTCGATGACCTCAGACATGCGACGGCTGAAGAGCTTGGGTTCTTATCGTTGACCACCAAAGATGACCGGGTGCGAATCGACCTGTGGCTACGGAACGCGGACATCGCCGTGAAGTCGACAGATGCAGAAGCTCGTGCAATAGCAGAGGATATAGCTGAGTTTATTCGCAAGCGGCGAACCTGGCGCGGTTTCTTTAAAGTTCTTCCTAAGGGGTCATGGCTTGCAGTTTTAGTGCCCCTTACTCTCAACGCATTTAAAGCAATCGAGGAATTGCGGAAGACGGAGCCAGATATGGTGAGCGTTTACGTGACTTTCGGAATATCGACCGGACTTATTCCTTTGGCGCTGTTGGGTGCTGCGGTGTATCTGGTGCGGGCAACCGGATCCATACACGTTGTCCCCGAGTGGCGCGCTAATGCGAGAGGTATTAGTAAGCGAGGCCAGAGGGACCTGCTCATCGTTCTTCTGGGCGCAGTTATCGGTGGAATCATCGCTGGCGTACTGGGCTTCTGGAATGGGCTGCTTGCGAAGTAGCTGCAGGTCCATGTGTGAGGCGGCCTAGGTTCCGCTTCAACGTCTGACGCCGGATCTGGGTGACCAACTGGGTCACGATGAGCACGAGCAACGCTGGACGTCCATGGAATGCGGCGGACCGTCCGGGCAGCTGAGCCCTGCTGCTGGTCCAGCTCGTCGAAGGCGGGTGGTTCGTTCACGCCGAAGATGTCAAGCTCCGCCGCGAGACGGCAGCCGACGGAGCTTGACATCCTAGTACGGCAGCCGCCGTTCGGGATCATGGCTGGAGTTCGAGGTTGAGGCGTCGGGTGTAGTGGGCTTGGCGGGCTCGGGCTTGATGCTGGCGC
>NZ_VISU01000055.1:0-10475 GCF_007827625.1 Micromonospora sp. CNZ297
GTCTACGGTGGACGATCGTGTACTCTGACGCCTGATCCGCATCTGCGGTCCTAGCTGCGCAAACACGGTCAACGGAAGTGCGGCTGGAGTACTAGCCGCCAGGAACCGACACCCCGTCGTCGTCGAGAGGTGAGCCGTCCAGGGCGCGATCGGTCTCCGCTGCGGTCAGACGCACGATCACGTCGCCGTCGGAGGTCGGAAAGCGGGTGAAACGCAACAGGACGAACCCCGAACGTTTGCTGCCCCGCACGCCGTTGCCGAGGGGCATCGTGTGCACACCCTCGACGAGCCATTGATAGAGCGGCTGCGCGTCCGCGTCACGCCAGCCCTTCAAGTCGGCGTGGTGAACCGCCAGGGTCAGCTTCTCGGCCAGGTACTCGGGGTCACAGACGCTGGTGATCGTCAGATCGAGTTCCGCGAACCGGTGTGCCGGCCCGAAGTGCCACAGTGCCCGCACCTCGCGGACCCCCGGGGTCAGCGGCCGTCCGACGAACAACCAGTCGTACGCGTCCAGGAAGGGTGCGTGGCGCTTGAGCCAGCTCTCCCTTTCCCGCTCGCGCACGACCCAGGGCAGAGGGATCTCGTTGAACTCGTCGGTCCACACCACTTCGGGAATCTCCCAGGCGTCGAGCCAGGTTCTGACGCGCTCCCGGTTGGCCAGGAACGCGGCTCGCAGTTCCTCGCGCTGGCGGCGTCCAGTCATCGGATCACTCTCCGTAGTCCCAATCGAGGCCCCAGACGCGGACATTGCCCTGGTGGTCGCCGGTGACGACGGTGCCGAACGCGTCGTCGGCGCGTATCGCGTTGACCCGGACGTGGTGACCGTGCAGTGAGCGGATCCGGCGTCCGGCGCGCAGGTCCCAGACGTCGACGGTCTGCTCTCCCGGGTCTCCGGCCACCGCGAACCTTCCATCGGGCGAGACCACCACCTCCTCGACCCCGGAGAGGCTTCCGGCCGGGCCGTCGAGAGCCCTCCCGTCGAACACCAGCTCTCCGCTCGCGGCGTCCCACACGACGAAGCCGGTCAGCCCGGCGATGACGGCGAGCCGGCGGGAGTCCGTGAAGGCCAACGCCGCCGACGAGCTGTGCTTGACCTGGTCGAGCTGGTACGACGGACGCCTGCCACCCGGTCGCCACGCGGTCAGGCGGGTCATCTCGGCCAGCAGCAGCATCCCGGAGGCGAACCGGATCTCCGTGTGCGGGTCGACGTCCGCAAAGGTCTTCACGGGCTTTCCGGTGTCCATCGACCGGACCTCCACGGTGGCCGCGTCGTGGGTTCGCAGCTGCACGGCGATCGAGCGGGACGCCTCGTCGGCCGTGACGCCGACGATCGTGCCGGGTCCGGTGCGAACCGTCGCGACGCAGGCGGCCGCCTCCAGCGACCACACCGTCGCCAATCCATGGCCGAAGCCGACCGCCAACAGGTCGCCCGAGATGTCGAGCGTGGTGTTCCCGTCGTCGCGAGGCAGGGCGCCGGCCACCTTGAACCGGGGCTGGAACGTCCTGGTGTCGTGGCAGGCCACCGATCCGTCCGAGTAGCCGATGATCACGTCCCGGCCGCCCCTGGCGAAGGACAGGCTGGTGGCGGGGTTCCGCCGCTCGGTGACCGCGCCTGCCTTCTCCAGGGTCTCCAGGTCGAAGATCTCGACCTCGTCGACGTTGGCCGGGAAGGCGAACAACCGGCCGGAGGCGCCGATGTCGAAGGTGCCACGGGTGAGCATGACATCGGACAGCTCCTGCTCCAGCCAGATGCCGGTCAGTCCGGTGCGCCGCAGGTTCCGGCCCAGGGCCCCGGAGGCCCGGCGTAGCCGCGGGTGACGTTCGTGGCCGGGAACGGCACGCGCCTCGCGGATCGCGTCTGCCGCGCGCCGGTCCTCTCCGGCCGCGATCATCGCCTCGACGCGTTCCATGACCTGGTCGAACGCCCGCTCGTCGCGTGCGAGGGCACCGACCGGGCGGGGCGGCGCGTACGACCAGGGAGCGAGGTGTCCGCTGAGCGGCATGGGGAGTCGGGAGAGCGAGGTCTGGCCGCTGTAGCCGTGCGATTCGGCGATGACGGCGTAGCCGCAGTCCCCGCTGAACGCCGTGGCGTCGCGACGTGAACCCCGCGCCCAGTCCTTCGGGAACGTGCGGACGCATCGGCGGATGGCGAGTTCGAGGACCTGAAGGTCTCCGGTCCCGGGGTCGAGCAGCGCCCAACCGGCCCGGCCGGAGACGCCGAGCATCCGGTATCCGGTCAGCCAGGGTATCTCCCACCGTCGCGGTTCGTCCCAGACCCGCATGTCCACCACGGTCAGGGTCCGGTAGCCGATCCTCAGGACGGTTGACCCGTCCGCCGCCAGGGCGACCTTCTGGCCGTCGCCGCCCATCTCGTCGGCGGGTATGCGCAGGCCCCGCATCCTCGTGTCCCGCAGGGGCCACCACTGCTCCACCCGGTGGTCGACGGCGGAGCCGGGACGGCCCAGTGAGGCGGAGACGCACACCTCGGCGTCCGGGCCGAGGATCACCCGGGTGACAGTGCCGTCGTGGGGCCGGATGCGGGCGACCGGCTTCCACGCGCCGGTGTCGAGGACGAGGACGCGGCCGTCGGCCGTACCCACAGCCGCGAAGCCACCCTCGGGGCTGAGCGCCACGGCTGTTCCTCCTTCCAGCCGGCCTTCGAGGTGGGCCGTGCCGTCGGCGAGCCGCCACCGCTCGACGCGGGAATCCTGGTAGCAGACGAGGACCCGCGCTCCGGCGTGGTCGATCGCGACGTCGACGGGAGCCGGGCCGGAGGCGGCGAGTTCCGCGACCACCCGGCCCGCGAAGGCGTCCCAGACCCGTACCCGTCCTGACCTCTCGGCCACCACCACGTGTGTCGCGTCATGATCGCAGGCCATCGCGACGACCTGGCCGGACAGCTGCCCGAACACCTCGAGCGTGCCCCTCGGCTCCAGTCGGGCACAGCGCTCCCGCGCGGCCGCGATCTCCGGCGAACCCGGATGCTTGCGGTCCGCCTCAGCCAGGTGCCGGGCCGCGAGGACGCCGTCACCGCGTTCCATGTGCACCATCGCAGCCAGGTAGTCCGCCTCCCAGGAGTCGCCCGTGGCGCGCAGTTCCGACAGGAGGGTCTCGTCGGTGACCAGGCCGTCGGCCCATTTGAGGAGCCCGTGGTTGTAGACCGCGCGGACGTTGTGCGGGTCGATCGCCTTGGCCCGCTCGAACATCTCGATCGCGCGGCGTTGGTCGCCGAGGTCCCACAGGGACAGCGCCTTGTTGGACAAGCCGTCGGCCTTGAGAGACGGCGACACCCCGTCGGGGCGCGGGTAGGGACCAGATGCGCAGTCCGCGTAGACGCTCAGCAGGACGGCCTCCGCCTCGGCGGTGTCGCCGATCCTCGACCGGGGGTCGCGCACCAGGCAGCCGGACAGGAGGTCGCGCAACGGCTGCGGGAGATCACCGCGCAGCGACGCCAGCGCATCCGCACCGTCGTGTCCCCACCTCCAGAGCCGGCGCCCGTGCAGCAGCTCGATCACCGTCAGCGCCCAGGACCACATGTCGCTGCTTCGGCCGATCCTTCCGTCCGGATCGACCTGCTCCGGCGAGCAGTACTGCGGTGTGAAGCCGCCGAGCGTCGCGTACGAAATCTCGTCGCCACCCTGCGGGGGCGCGGAGACGGAGGCCTTCGCCTTGGCCGTGCCGAAGTCGGTCACCCGTGCGGTCTCACCGTCGTACATGACGTTGGAGGGCTTGATGTCCTGATGCACCAGGCCTGCCGCGTGCGCGTGGCCGATGCCGCGCAGCATCTGGATCGCCACGTCGAGGGCCCGCGGGAGGTCGCGGCACCGCCCGTCCCGGACCGCCGCGGTCAGGTCACCGCCCGCGACCCATTCCGCGAAGATCACCGGGTACGCGCCGACGCGCTGCACGTAGTTGCAGCCCACCACGTTCGGATGCGGGTCGAGATCGGTCCAGGCCTGCGCCTCCTGCGCCAGCAGATCGAGGATCCCGGGCGCCGAGGCCAGGTCCGGGCGCGGCGTCTTCACCGCCAGGTCGACGCCCCAGGCGAGGTGATGGGCGCGGTAGACGAACCCCGTGCCGCCGGTTTCGACGACCTCCTCGATGCGGAACGTGTCGAGGACGGTCTCCCCCGGCCGCCACCGGATGACCTGCCCCGCGTCCACGCCGAGGCCCTAGTCGACGAGCGCCACGTAGATCGGGCTGCCCAGGAGCACGCCGTTCGCCCCTGACTTCTCGGCCAGCCGCTTGGCGACGAACTCGACCCGTTGCGCCGGCCCCGGGAGCGCGGCCCCGATCTGCGCCAACGACTCATGGAAGCGCTCGTCGTCGAACTCGCCCGGGTCCGCTCGCAGTTCCTGGAGCTTGCGGAACAGGTATGGCGGGACCGATCCGACCGGTTCGGCGTCACCGCCACCGACCACGTGCGACGCCGACCCGCCGAGGACGATGACCTGGTCGTCGAGCGTCCCCGCGAAGACCACGATGCCGGCGGTGGGGAAGGCCTGCCAGCGCATCTCCAGGCATGCCTGGACGTAGGGGCGCTCCTCGTGAGCGGCGCCGATCTGGTCGGCGTCCTGCAGGTGCCGGATGACCTTCTCCAGCTTGTCGAGGTCGTGGCGCTCGGGCAGCACCGTCTTGCGGCTGTAGCGGACGACCTTCAGGTCCACGGCGAGCTCGGTCTCGTGCTGCGCGGATGAGGCGACCTGTGCCGCCAGGAGTCCGATCTTGAGATGCGACAGGTAGAGGTAGTACTTGAGGCTCAAGATGCACTCCGGTTACGGGGAGACGTCCGAAGCCCACCCTACGTGGCGCACGCTCGCGATGCTGACCCTCGATCGACGATAATCGGTGTCCGCGCGGCCCTCGCACCGACGCGACCACCTGTTGAGCACGTCAGCCGTGGACGCGGCGGGAGCTGGGGCCGTCGTGGCCGGCGCGGAGCAGGCACCGTCGGCCGCCGGGCATGAGCAGGTCGCAGAAGACCCGATGGCGTACGTTCTGGTCGTCCTCGGCCGACACGGTCGTCTCACCCGGGTCGGCCTGCGGCAGCATTCCGGTCCACCGGGCGACGACGCGGGCCAGGCGCTGCGCGGCGGGCAGGTCGGCGGCGGTCACCGGCAGGTGGATGACCCAGCGCCCGGTCACCGGCGCTCGCCGTTCGCCAGCCGCGCCTGCTCGGACTGCCAGCGCCGCAGCGCCACCTTGATCCGCAGGGTCTCCTGGCGATGCCTGGTGATCTCGGCGTGGAGCGAGGCCATGTCGCCGGCGACACGGCCGAGGTAGTCGTACACCGCATCGGGGTCGAGGCCGCGGCGCCCGAACCGGGCGGGCGGGAAGCGGCGTTCGCGCACCTGCCACGGCAGCAGCGAGGGGTACGCGGTCGCCCCGCTGCCCCGCCCCGGCCCATCGTTACGGACGCTCATCAGCCTGTCCTCCTTGTCGTGGAAGGGGTGGGCCCGCCTGCCCGTCCCGCGCCGGCGGGCCCACCCCGCCCTGACACCGCAGCTTCGTTCAGCGGTACGGCACCAGGGCTGCTCAACCGATCACCGACCGACAGGCACAGCGGCCGGCCGTAGAGATCGCCAGGCCGCAGTGCCGGTAGTCATCCTGTGACAGTGCGCAGTGGATGCGCAACGTTCCAAGCACGACTTTCCAGGTTGTGCATTGACTTATTTCGTGGGAACGAGTAGACGTTGCAGAGCAATGTCACTCGTTGTTGCCGGATGGAACCAAGGAGTGCCCGGATGGCGGAAGACATCGGTTCGACCGTGCCGCGCCGACAGCTCGGCCGGCTGCTGCGCCAGTTCCGCAACGAGGCCGGCGTGACCCTCGACGCCGCCGCCGAGGCGCTGGAGTACAGCCGGCAGAAGATCTGGCGCATCGAGTGCGGCCTCGGGTCGGTGCGGGTGCTCGACGTCAAGGCGATGTGCGAGCTGTACGGCGTGTCCGCGGAGATGACCGACGCAATGCGAGGGCTGGCCGCGGAGACGAAGTCGAAGGGGTGGTGGCACGCGTACGGGGACGCGGTGCCGAGCTGGTTCGAGCTGTACGTCGGCTTGGAATCCGCCGCCGCCAACCTCCGGGAATACGGCGACAATTTGATCCCCGGCTTGCTTCAGACTCGCGCCTATGCTCTGGGCCTCTACCAGCCCGGCAGCCGACTCAGCGTTGAAGAACGCGAGCGCGCGGTCGAGGTGCGACTCCAGCGGCAGAGTCTCCTAACCCGCAGGCTGCCGCAGCCCCCACGCTTGGACACAGTGTTGTCCGAGGCGGTACTCCGGAGGACGGTTCATGGACCAGGGGTCATGACCGGCCAGCTCACCCGTTTGCTCGAAGTCTCGGAACTTCCGAACGTTTCCCTGCGCGTCGTGCCCTTCGCGGCCGGCCCTCACCCGGGGTCAGTCGCCGGTTCGTTCGTCATCCTCGACTTTCCCATCAGCAAGGGAGGTCGAGCCGCCGAGCCGTCTGTCGTCTACAGCGAGTCCCTCACCGGAGCGCTCTACCTGGACAAGCCAGACGAGTTGCGCGCCTATGAGAACGCCTGGACCGGGCTGGATGCGCTGGCGTTGAGTGAGGCAGAATCGAGAGACATGATCAAGAGGGTCATCGGAGAGACACGTCATGACTGACCTGACCGGCGCCGCCTGGCGCAAGAGCACCCGCAGCGGCGACAACGGCGGCAACTGTGTGGAGGTCGCCACCAACCTCCCCGGCATGGTCGCGGTACGGGATTCCAAAGACCCCGGCGGCCCGCTATTGAGCTTCGAGCCGGCCGCCTGGGCCGCATTCGTGGCCACGATGAGAAGCGACAGGTCGGTCTGAGGTGAGCGTCAGGGTGTAGTCATCAGATTCGGGCACAAGCGCGCTACCGGCTCTGGCCGACATCTTGCGGCCGCAGACCAGGGCATCGGTATGCCGTGTGCTCGCTTCGGTGCCGCATCCAGAACACCACGTCGAGGGTGCGCAGGCGCGATACCTCCTGCGGCAACCTCGCCTGAGCCTGCAGTTCCGCGAGGCGCCCAACGAGCATGCCGCTGTCCTCGCGAAGACGGCCGTGCAGCCAGCGCCAGAACCCCCTGCGGGTCCCGAACGCGCAGGAGACGACTTCGTCGTAAACGGGCACCAGCGCCGGGCGCTTTCGCGCCAGCAGCTTTCCTGCAATCACCCAGCCGATACCGTCGGCCTTTTTGACAAGACGCCATGCTCGGTCGGCGTGGCTTCCATCGTCGACGAAGGCAAGGGCACCTTCATCGCTCAGGTCAACGCCGGTCGGGATCCCGGCCAGGTGAGCCGACAACTCCCGGCCAAGCCGCCCCTGCAGCAGGTCGAGGGCCGTCTGAGGGGGCACCCGCACGCTGAGCAACTCGATCGCGATCAGGTCGTCGGCGGTGATGACGTTACAGGAATCCGGACGGTCCCCACCGCCACCGAGCCGCTCGAACTGGCTTCCGGTACGAGGCGTCGCACCTCCGAGCCCGAAGTACGCTTGAAGCTCCGGTACCGAGCGAGGACTGTCCAAGGCCGCAAGGACTTCGACGAGAGACAGTGGACGTCTCATGCCCCACTTCCGATCGCCACGCGCCGCCGAATCTCCTTGAGCGCCACCACATCACCGGCTCGTGCGTCCTCGGCGGACCAGAAGTCCAGCCCGTCGGTTGCCCTACGTGTGGCACTGATCTCTGGTCCGTACACATCGATCTTCACCGCCTCGCCGGCGGCGCTGGGGGACGCATGAGTACGGTTGCCGTACCGGATGGTGCCATCGGCGAGCAGTTCGGCAACATACTGTTTGCCGAGGTATTTCGCATACAGCTTGGTACCGGGACGCAGTCGGCCAGCCCTGATCAGGTCGACAAGCTTGATTGCGCGCTCCGCCTCCGAAACCGGTCGCTTGGCGGTACGACGGGTCGCGGACGCAGGTGGTTGCGATCGAGGAGGCCGCGGGGTCGGCAATACAGGCGGTGCGGCTGCTGGCGCCATTGCCCCACGGGCCACCACCGCCGGACCGGTGCCAATGCCGGTGGCAGACGCGGCGGACGAAGGGAAATCGAAGCTGGCGCGCACTCTGACGAGGCTGGATCGCACCTCATCCCGCGTGAGCCGGCCGAGCCGGCGATCGAGCATCGCCACCATCTCGGGTGCAGGCTCTCCTGCCTCGAACAGTTTTCGCAGCTCCGCATGTACCTGCCGATCGACGAAGTAGCCCTTCCACAACTCTTCGATGCGGTTGTCGCGCATGTTCTCCTTGCTGAGCAAGGAGAGCAGCTCGACAGCGCCCTCGAAGTCCTCCTCGAACCGCACGGCGCGAAAGAGCTTGTGCTCGATGGGGACCGGAGCGTGGGCGTTGTAGACGCGCCATTCCGCCCCGTCCGTCAGGGCAACCCACTCCACACCCGCGACGGCGGCATAACTGATGGTCTGGTTGGCCCATCGCGGATCGTCGAGATTCTCTCCGAGCCCTTTGGCCTCGATGAACAGGCGTGGGGTGCGCAGCAGCAGGAGAGCGTAGTCCACGGGGTTGTCGGCGCCACGGCGCCGATACTCACGATGGACCTCGTCGACGTCGAAAAGGTCCCAGCCCAGGGCTCCGATGATCGGCTCGATGAGTCCGGCCTTGGTGTTCTGCTCACCGATGCGCTGGTGTTGGCGCCGGAAGCGCGCCAACCGGTCAAGGCATTGCTTGACGGCGTCTTCCAGTTCGAACATGCTTTTCATCCTTCACGCGGTGCGGCACTGAACGAACTTGGCCCAGCGGACCCGGGCGCTTCCTCCCTCAATCGCTGCAGGTGGCTCAGCAGCGCTTCGATCTCGGCCGCCGGCGCGGACCCTGAGCCGTGCAGCGCGCTGATGTCAAGCCGTAGTCCCTCCAGTTGGCGCCGCGCCTCGGGCACGTCGCCCAATCCGGCGACGAGCATGGCGATCTGTTGCCGCAAGGGAAAAAGTTCCGGCGACTCCGGCCGCATCACCTGCTGCTCCTCGGCGAGAAGCGCCCGCAGTTCTCTCAACGCCTCGGTCGCCTCGCCCAGCTCCGCCTGGCAGCTCGCCGCCTGCTGCCGACACTGCCAGATCAATTCCTCGTCCGGCACGGGACGCTTGGCGAGGTCGACAACGAGCCGCTGGAACTCCGGAAGCGCCTGCCGGAACGCGCCGGCCAGGACGTACAGGTTGGCCAGGTTGAGCCGCAGCTCCAAGATCCGCGGCTGCCTTGCCGCGTGTCCGCCGCTGATCGGCCGCAGCACCGATTCGAGCAGCTCGGCGGCCTGGGTGAACCGTTCTTCCTCGGCGAGTTCCCAGGCGCGCTCCTCCACCTCGGCGAGCTGATCGAGTGACGGCGGTTCGACGATCTCTGCCGCTGCTCGCGGACGGACGATGTCGACGCGCGTCGGCGGCAGCGGTGAGCGGGGCGGCAACGGCCCGAACGGATACCGGTATGGCATTGTCGGGTCGACCCGCTGCCCGTCCGCCACGGTCGGGGCAGCGTCGGCTGCTTTCTCGGCATCGACCGCTCCGAACGGTGCCAGCAGCTCGTAGACCTCGGCCGCCGACTCGGGCCGGTGCTGCGGGTCCTTGGCAAGCAGCCGTACGAGGAGGTCCACCAGGACGTCCGGCACGCCCGCGCGTTGCTCCTGTACCGACGGGACGGGGTCGTTCAGGTGCCGGTGCAGCATGCCGAGTGGGTTATCGGCCCGGTACGGCGGCTTGCCGGTGAGCAGCTCGAACAACACGCAACCGAGTGCGTAGAGGTCAGTGCGCGGACCCACGGCACTGTTGAGCGCCTGCTCGGGAGCCATGTAGGTGGGCGTGCCCAGCGTGTGACCGGTGGCGGTCAGCCGTGGCACGTCCGGTCCAAGCAGGGCGGCCACCCCGAAGTCGAGGACCTTGACGGCGCCGCTGGGGGTCACCATGACGTTCTGCGGCTTCAGGTCACGGTGCACGAGTGAGGCCGCATGCGCCACCGCCAGTACCGAGCAGATCTGTGTGCCGATGGCGGCCGCCCACGGAACGGCGAGCCAACCACGCTCGGCGATCAGGTCGGACAGGAGCACACCCGGAACGAGCTGCATGACGATGTAGAGATCGTCGCCGTGGTGGCCGACGTCGTGCACGCTCGGCACCCCGGGGTGGTCCAGCCGGGCGGTCACCCGGGCCTCACGGATGAACCGGTCGACAGCGGTGTCACGGTCGGCTTCGGACACGGCGAGCTTACGCAGGAACTTGATGGCGACGGGCCGGTCAAGCTTCTCGTCGAAGCCCGCCCACACCTCCCCCATACCGCCGTGACCGATCGGATACGTCAGTTCGTATCGATCCGCGACTCGTTCCTGCGCGTGCATCCGTCTCCCCCGGCAGCCCTGTCAGACGACACCAACGAGTCGTCGGCTAGGTCGTGTTTCGTAGGGCGCGGAGCCATTGGTTGATGGCGGCGATGGTGAGGGTGGCTTCATAGCGCACGGCGAGTTTGTCGTAGCGGGTGG
>NZ_VISU01000056.1:0-9939 GCF_007827625.1 Micromonospora sp. CNZ297
ACCCGCCACGAACGTACGGGCGGCCCGCATCGGCCCGACGGTGTGCGAGCTGGACGGCCCGATACCGACGCTGAAAAGATCGAAAACACTGATCACGGCGCAATGCTCCTGTCATCGCCACGCACGGTGGTCTTCGGTTCCGCGCGACCGCCCATGGCTGCCTGGTCCGCGACGAACGATGCCGGAAGCTCCGCGTCGCGATCAGTCGGCGGCGCCAGGCTTGAAGGATCGAGCCAGGAGGAGCAGGTTCGCGGGCTTCTCGGCAAGCCTGCGGGTGAAATATGCGTACCAGTCCTGTCCATACGGCAGATACACCCGCACGCGGTAGCCCTCCCCCGCAAGCCGCGTCTGCTCGTTCGCGCGGATGCCGTACAGCATCTGGACCTCGAAATCGGTGGTGCTCCGGCCACCGGCGCTCGCGAGCCCGATGGCGCTGTCGATCAGGCGGGGGTCGTGGGTCGCCACCATGGGATAGCCCTGGCCCTGCATCAGGATCCGCAGGCACCTGTCGAATGCCTCGTCGATCTGACGTCGTCGCGTATATGCCACTGACGCCGGCTCCGCGTAGGCTCCCTTGACCAGGCGGACCCGGCTCCCTGCGTACGCGAGGCGCTGGCAGTCCGCCGGGGTACGGTGCAAGCACGCCTGCAGCGCCACGCCCACCCAGGGAAATTCGGTACGCAGTTCGTCCAGCACGGCCAGCGTCAGGTCAACCGTGGTGTGATCCTCCATGTCGAGGGTTACCGTGGCGTCGGCGGCAGCCGCAGCGGCACAGATGTCGCGCGTCAGCCGATAGGCGTGTCGGCGACCGTTGTGGGGCAGCGCGCTACCGAGCGCCGACAGTTTCACCGACACCTCGGCCATACCGGGCATCCGCGTCGCGGAGAGTAGGCTGAGATACGCGTCGCGTACAGCGGCAGCCTGCTCGACTGTCGTTGTTCCTTCGCCGAGATGGTCGATCGTCACCCGCATCCCGGATTCGACGATGCGCCGCGCCACTGCGATCGCCTCGTCGTTCACCTCGCCGGCAACGAATCGTTGCACCACGCCCCGGGTCAGGGGGGATCCGGCGATGATTCTCCGGAGTCGGTGACTGCCGGCCGCCATCAGCAACAGCTTGTTCGGCAATTGGGGTCCTTTCTCGGGGCTGTTGTCGCCCTCAGGAAGCAAGGCGTGACGAAGCGATCTACCACCCGCGGGAAGCTCGGGTTCCCCGTACGGTCAGGAGGTGTGGCCGGGGTGGAGGGGGTGCCGATCGACGAGGCGAGCCACCCGCGTGCGTAGCGACGTGTCAGCCTCCTTGGCGGTCAGAGCATCGGCGATGATGTCGGCCACCTCCGTGAAGTCCGCTTCGGAGAACCCTCGGGTGGCGAGACCGGAGGTACCGATCCGTAGCCCGGAGGTGACCATCGGCGGGCGTGGGTCGAATGGCACGGCGTTACGGTTGACGGTGATGCCGACGCCTTGCAGCAGCCGCTCCGCCTGCGCGCCATCGAGATCCGCGTGGCTCAGGTCGACCAGCACCAGGTGCACGTCGGTGCCTCCGCTGACCACCCGGATGCCGGCCTTCGCGACCTCGGCGGCGCAGAGACGATCGGCAACGATCTTCGCTCCGGTCAGGGCGCGCCGCTGCTGATCCTGGAACTGCGGTTCTCCGGCGATCCGAAAGGCCACTGCCTTCGCAGCCACGACATGCGCCAGCGGACCACCTTGCTGGCCTGGGAAGACCGCCGAGTCCAGCCTCCGCGCGAGATCGGTGTAGGCGCTGAGGATGGTGCCGCCGCGGGGGCCGCCGAGGGTCTTGTGCGTGGTCAGGGTGACGACATGGGCGTGAGGGACCGGGTTGGGATGCAGACCGGCCGCGACCAACCCGGCGAAATGTGCCATGTCTACGAGCAGGTATGCGCCTAGCTTATCGGCGATCCGCCGGAACCGGGCGAAGTCGAGCGTTCGAGGGTAGGCCGACCAGCCGGCGATGAGCAGCTTCGGCCGATGCTCGCGCGCCAGCTCTTGGACCTCATCCATGTCGATCAGGTGGTTCTCGGCGCCTACGCGATAGCTCACGGCCCGGTACAGCCGCCCCGAGTAGTTGATGCGCATGCCATGGGTCAGATGACCGCCGTGAGCGAGGTCGAGCCCGAGGATGGTGTCACCCGGCTCGATCAGAGCAGCCATCACGGCGGCGTTCGCCTGCGATCCGGAATGCGGCTGCACGTTCGCGTAGGCGGCGCCGAACAGGCGCTTGGCCCGGTCGATCGCCAGGCGCTCGATGTCGTCGACATGCTCGCATCCGCTGTAGTAGCGCCGTCCCGGGTAGCCCTCCGCGTACTTGTTGGTGAGGGCCGATCCCTGCGCCTGAAGGACGGCTCGGGGCGCGAGATTCTCGGAGGCGATCATGCCCAGGGTCTCGTGTTGCCGGCGTAGCTCCCGGCCGATCGCCTCGGCGACGGCGGGGTCGAGGTCGGCCAGATCATCGTCGAAGGCTGCCATCGGGGCCTACCGCGACTCGTTGGAGAAGGCGCGGTACTCGTCCGGCGACATCAGGGAAGGCATCTGCGCCAGCCGGACCCGCAGGAGCCAGCCTTTGCCGTACGGATCGGCGCCGATCAGGCCCGGATTGGCGATGACCGCCTCGTTGACGGCGACGACCTCTCCGCTGACCGGGAGATACAGCTCCGCGACCGACTTCGTGGACTCGACCTCTCCACACACGTCACCGGCAGTCAGGTGGCTCCCCGGCTCGGGCAGTTGCACATAGATGACATCACCCAGCGCTTCGGCGGCGAACGCGGTGATGCCTACTTCGGCCGGCTGAACCGAGTCGTTGACCCACTCGTGGTTGAGGCTGTACTTCAGGTGTTCCGGTACGTTCATGACGCTGAACCCTCGCAAGGAATGGCCGCGGATCACCGCGGACGACGGTAGAACGGAAGAGGGACGATCTCGACCGGCTCGGTGGTCCCCCTGATCTGCACGGCCAGCCGGATGCTGTCGCTGGTGCCGGCACGGATGCTGGCCATCGCGATCGGCCGTTTGAATGTGGGTGAAGGGGTGCCGCTTGTGATGAGGCCGACCGGATCAGCACCATGGCCGTCGTCGGTCAGCGTCACCACCTGCTGGCCCGCTCGGGGAATTCTCTGCCCGGACGCGACGAGGCCGACGAGCCGACGGGTAACGCCGCTCTTGTGGGCCTCGGCCAGCGCGGCTCGTCCGACGAAGTCGCCTGGTTTGACGAAGGACACCACCCGCCCCAGCCCGGCATCGAACGGGGTGACGTCACGGCCGATCTCTGCGCCGTACAACGGCATTCCAGCCTCGATGCGGAGGGTGTCGCGGCACGCCAGCCCTGTGGGCGTCAAGCCGTGACGCCGACCGGCCACAAGCGCTGCTTCCCACGTGCGCACCGCGTCTTCGGCGTGTACGAGCAGTTCGAAGCCGTCTTCGCCGGTGTAGCCGGTACGAGCGACGACGGCTGGACGACCGTCGATGTCCAGTAGCGCTGCGGTGTAGTAGCGGAGCCGGGTGAGTCCCGTACCGGTCAGGGCTTCCACGATGGGGGCGGCGCGCGGCCCCTGCACCGCGATGATCGCCCGCTCGTTCGTGCGGTCGGCGGCCCAGGCCGCGTAGTCCGCACAACGGGTCCTGATGGCCGCATGTACGACGCGTGTGTTGATGGCGTTGACGACCAGCAGGTACCGGTTCGATGCGAGGCGATAGGCAACGAGGTCGTCCAGCACCCCGCCGGCGGCGTCGCAGAGCATGGTGTAGCGCGCGCCACCGATCGGTACGGCAGACAGGTGCCCGACCAGAGCGTAGTTCAGTGCTGTCGGGGCCTCCGGCCCCGATACCTCGAGCTGCCCCATGTGGCTGAGGTCGAAGAGGCCGGCCTGTTCGCGTACGGCGCGGTGCTCAGCGAGCTCGCTTCCGTAGCGAAGGGGCATCCGCCAGCCGCTGAAGTCGGTGAATCGAGCTCCGTGTCCTATATGTGATGCATGCAGAGGTGAGCGGAGCAGAGCCGCAGGGTCCTGGTGCACGGGGGCGCTCCTCGTCCCGACGCACGCGGCGTCGAACGGTCGGTTGCCTCCCGCTCTGTCATTGACCTGAGAGCTTCACCGCTGCGTCAGCGGCTTGCACCGTGGGTGAGACGACGGTCGTCTGCTTTCCAGAGTCACCTCGCCTGCACGGTAATGGGGCCTGAGAGTTTCTTGGGAGTTTGCTCCTTCGGCGCTCCGAATGAACGGAGTCTCTCCCGTGCAGGTTCGAATGGTGTCTATGTAGTTGTGGGCCATTCGCAGGTTAGGTGACGGCACATACCGCGTCAACATCATCCTGCCCATAGCTGATGCCTATATATCGCCGTCGGATCGCTACGACGCTGCGGGATGGGCGTGGGGATTGGCCCGCCACCATCGGGCGAAGGCAGCGTTGTCGTTGACGTGATCCAGGTAGGCCCGGGTGATGGCCTGGAACAAAGCGCTGCTCTGTGCAGAGGTCAGCGCATCGCGCCGCCAGACGACCATCAGCCTGGCCAGCAACTGCGGCTCCCCGCGCAGCGGCAGCACCCGAGTCCCGGCGGCCGGGGCCCAGGTCGGGTCGACCAGCCGGACACCGTCTCCGGCGGCCACCAGTGGGTGCGCGGCGCCACTCGGCGCTTCGTACCGGATCTTCGGCTCGAAACCTGCGGCGCGGCAGGCCCGTCGCAGCGAGGCGAGTGAGCCGTCGTCCGGCCCCGGCGGACACACCCACGATTCGTTTCTCAGGTCGGCCAGCCGCACCTGCTCGTGGTGGGACTGCGGGTGGGAGGCGGACATGGCGACGAAGATCGGGTAACGGGGGATCAGTGGCCGGCTGGTGAGCGTGGGACCGATCGGCAGCTCGAAGCCCTCAAGGATGCCCAGCAACGCGGCATCCAACTGGCCTCGGGTGAGCGCCTCCACCAACAGTCGCGAGGACGGCTCTATCTGCAGCGCGATCTCCGGATCCGGGAACGCTTCCGCGACGTGGCGTACGAGGCTGCCCGCGCAGGCGATGTGGACGGTGCCGAGTCGGAGCAAACCTGGAATAGGGTGCCGGTCGCCGAAGTCCTCGACGAGCGCGTCGACCTCGGCCAGCACGACGCGGGCGCGCTGGAGCACCTGCTTGCCGAGTTCGGTCGGTTGCATACCGGTACGGCTTCGGACGAACAGCGGCCCACCGACCGTCTTCTCGATCCGATGCACCTGGGCCGTCAGCGCGGGCTGTGACAGGCCCAGGCGGGCGGCGGCGCCGGTCACGCTTCCGGCCTCGGCGATGGCACTGATCGCCCGCAGGTGGCGCACATCGATGCCCATGACCGAGATTATGCACGCGGCCGCAGGCGGCGCGGCGGCCACAGGCCAGGCGGGCGCGCCGCCCGGCAACTCCCGCCGGGCGGCGAACTCATACCCATCACATGTGGTTCAGTAGCGCGTGCTCACCGTGGTGCCAGAGCAGGCGGTCTTCCCGTAGAGGCTGATGTAGTGGTAGCCGGCGGCCGGGCTGGGGATGGCCAGCGACTCGGTGTTGCCGGCCCCGGCGGAGGAGCGGGTGGCGTTGCTGGTGGTGGCCCAGCTCGACGGACTGTAGTAGAGATCGCAGTTGCCCGTGCCGCCGGCCACGGCAATGGTGAGGGTGCTGACGCCGGCGGGCAGGTAGATGTACAGGTAGTCGTAGTTGCCCGCGGTCGCGGAGCGTCCACTGCGCTGGCAGTTGCGGTCGAGGGTACGCGTGTCAGTGCCGCTGCATTCCGGCACGGTGGTGCCGCCACCCGTCGTGACCGAGATCGTCTGGGACGATCTCGCGGTCGCCCCCTGGTTGTCGGTGACCGTCAGCGAGACGGTGTAGGTGCCGGCCGCAGCGTAGGTCTTGCTGGGGTTGACGGCCGACGAGGTGCTCCCGTCCCCGAAGGCCCACTGCCGGGAGGCGATGCTGCCGTCGGCGTCCGAGGACCGGTCGGTGAAGGTGGCGGTGAGCCCACTGGTCGCCACGGTGAACGAGGCGGACGGCGGCTGGTTGGTCGGGGGCGGCGTGGTGCTCCCGCCGCAATCCCCTGCCGCGCAGCGCGTCAGCCAGGCGTCGAAGTCGGCGTCGTAGCGTGAGCCGATGGTGCTGGTGAGGTACGTGCGGGCGGCGTTGAATGCCCCCGATCGGTAGTATCCGAGCACTGTCGTCATGTCCGGCCGATGGGACTGCATCATGTACCGCACGGCCAGATAGCCCCAGTTGTAGATGCGCGTCTGGTCGTTGTTGTAGGTGGTGTCGAACAGCGTGCGCAGCGCATAGGTGTGGTTGCCCGCCTGGCTCTGGGCACTGGTGTAGGTGACGTTCCGGTAGGAGTAGGAGACGTACTCGGCGAAGCCTTCGATCCACCAGATGGTAGGTGTGGTGATGTTGGCGCTGAAGTCGCCGTACATGTTGAACCGGCCATCGAGGTAGTGGGTGTACTCGTGGTTGAGGTTCCAGATCTGGAAGGCCGGCCGGACCCACTCGGCTTCGTAGGCGATGAACCTTGCCTGGTTGTTGGGGTCCGACGGGTTGCCCTCCAGGTACATGCCACCGTTGTTCGTATCGATGCCGTAGATGGCGCCCGCGTAGGTCTGGTAGTCGGTGCTCGAGTTGAAGACGACAACCTCGATGTCGGTGTTGACATCGCCTGCCACCGGCCCGCTGTCTGCGACCAGGCTGTGGAAGTAGGCGTCCTGGCCCTTCAGGCTGGTGCAGGACTGGCTCAGTTCAGCCGAGGTCATGTCCTGCGCGACGATCTTGATCGACGGGCTGCATGTGTAGTTGATGGTCAGGACAGAGCTGGTCAGCTGGGCGGAGAGGTTGCAGGTGGTGTAGTAGGAGCAGTTGGCGACGTCGTATGCCTGGGTCATCTCCGCGACGCCGACCCAGAGCGGCGCGGTCGGGCCGGTCATGTTGCTTCGCGAGAGAAGCGCCGACGCCATCGGCCGCACGATGGGCTTGAGCGGGGCGTGCTGCAGGAATCGTCCGAGTTCCCGGCCCGCGTTCGACGTGAGGTAGCCGTTGTCGGTGCCGAGAAGACCAGCGTGGGTGTTCGCGAAGTTGTACAGGTTGTCGAGCACGGTGCGGTCGGCCTGCACGGCGGAGACGAACGCGGGCACCTGGTGGCCTCGGAACAGCACCGTGTAGACGTTGTTGACCGCGTTGAGCATGTACCAGGACGAGGTGTACGACGAGTTGAAGCCGGTCAGGAGCCGGTTCACCACGAACAGGTATCGGGCGTTCTCCTGTGCGCTGTCGATGAGCGTCACCGCCTCCGCCAGGGTCTCACCGTTGGCGTCGGTCACGTCCCAGGCGCGTGGGTTCGCGAAGAAGGCGTCGAGCGCTGAGCGGATCGCGGTCTGGAGTGCCGGCCCGTAGGTTCCGACGCTCGTGTCGTACCACTGCACGTAGTAGCCGGCCCGCAGGTAGAGAACGAGCTGGGGCATGCCGGTGGAGGGGTTACCCGGGTAGCCGGGCGAGCCGTCGCGCACCGCGTACGCGACGCTTGCCATCTGCGCCTCGCGGAAGGCGTTGTAGGCATCGCTGCCGGAGAGGCTGAACAGGCTGTTGATGCAGTCGACCGTGGATCCCTTGATCTGGCTGACCAGCGCCGACCCCGTTCGGCTGGTGAAGTCTGCGGTGCTGCAGGCGGCAGCGGCGGCGCGAGACCCGGCGTCCGACGGCCGAGCGCGTCGCTTCGGGGTTGCCGGGCGGTCGTAGTCGACACGGGCGGCGTCCTTCGCGGCCGGCTGCGGCGGGCGCTTGTGTACGGGGAGCGCCTGCTCGCTCACATGGTCTACCCGGTCCTTGCCCCGAACAGTCGCATCGCCCGCTGCCGGCGGTGCCGCATCGGCCTTCCTGGCCTGCTGCCCGGGTGGCACGGGCCGCGCCGAGTTCGCGGCGGCCGGCGGCGCGATGACGCCGCAGGCGAGCGTCAGCGCGGTGAGCACGCCGATCAGCTGACCTAGTCTTCGCCGCAATGGGTGTCCAGACATGCTCTCTCCTCATGGGCGAGGGTGTGATCCAGCAAAGGCGCTGACGCACTTCGATGGATGCTTGGGGGGTGGACGCTAGCCAGGCGGCTCCAGCGGCCACAACGAGTCCACAGCGGGTGGTCAGGGTGGCCCGCCTGGGCCTTACCGGAACCTGTGAGCGATGCGTCGAGGGTCGTCGGATCGATCAGGCGACGTGATGGACAGATGACATGAAAGCGGGCGGTCCGGTCGTGCGATCGTCCAGGTGTTCACGATTCAGACACCGGACGGCAACCATGGCGACCATCTTGCTCATCGACGAAGACCATCGCTATCGGCGGCTACTCGGCGATCAGTTGACGCGCTTCGGTCATCTGGTCACCGAGATCGCCCTCCATGAGAGCGGGCGGACGTTGTCCGACCTGACCTGCCACACCCACCGGAGGCCGGATGTCGTGATCGTGGACCCGGTCGTGCCGGCGGTGGACGGGCTGCTGCTGATGCGCCTGCTGTGTGTCGCGTCCCGCCGCCCGGTTCTGGCACACAGCATCAGGAGTATCGATGATGACGTCGTCCGCATGCTGCGCGCCGGCGCAGACGGATTCCTGCCGAAGCCGTGTCCACCCGCGGTGGTTGACGCCTCCGTCCGCGCTCTGCTGCGCCGGGTTCCGCCGGCACCGCCTCCGGCGCCGTCCGAGGTCGGCGCTCTTCGCATCGATGTGGCAGGTCGCAGCGTCTCAGTGGACGGACGACCCGTGGCGCTGACGCGTACCGAGTTCGAGCTTCTCGCCTATCTTGCGGAGCACCCCGGCCGGGTGGTGCCACGGTCGCAGCTGCGGACGAGGATCCGCGCGGAGGGCCTGCCGTCGGCGGCGTCCCTGGACGTCCTGCTGTCCCGTCTGCGGCGCAAGCTGGGCGAGCGCTCGACAGGCACGAAATACCTGCACACCGCTCGGGGGCGGGGAGTCTCGTTGCGACCGGTTCCGGCTCGGGAGCAGATCACGCAGACATCCGGGAGCGATGCGGCGCGTTGATCGCCGATCGTTCTGGGCCGCGCCGCGGCGCACTTCATGGAGGACCGCGATGCGTTGCGGCAAGGGACGTGGTCCGGCGGGCCGTTACCAGACGAAGCAGCATGACGAGGGACGAGTGTGATGTCATGGGGAAGATCGGTCATCGGCCCGCCGAGCGACAACTCGCTTACACGTTCGGGGGTCGGATACCAGTCGCGCATCTGCGCTCCGGTGACGTGCTGGAGGTGTACACCGAGGACTGCTTCGGTGGCCGGCTTCGCAGTGTGTCCGACCTGTCGTCCTGGATGTTGGAGACGCCGCATCTGAATCCGGTCTCCGGACCCTTCCTGATCGAGGAGGCCGAGCCCGGTGACACACTCGCCATCCACATCGTCTCGATCGTTCCCGCGCGAGACTGGGGGTGTCGTCCACGCCTCCACACATCGGCGCGCTCGGATCCGGTGTGCGAGCGCTCGCGCTTGGCGCACCGGTCGAGGCGCGGGTCTGGTTCTATGAGATAGATCGTCGGGCTGGAACGGTCCGGTTCCAGCCGACGAGAACGGACCATGCGGTGGACCTGCCGCTGGAGCCGACTATCGGCGCCATAGGCGTGTCTCCCGGGAGACTCGAGGCTCGGTCCACCATGGTGCCTGATTTCTACGGCGGGAAGCTCGACATCCCCGAGGCGCGTGCGGGCGCGACCCTGTACCTGGGTGTCAACGTTCACGGGGCGATGCTTGCGCTCGGTGACGGCTACGCTCGCCAGGGGCACGGCCAGGCCTGTCCGGCCGGTGTGGCGATCGCTACCGTCACCACTGTCGCCATTGAGGTGATCAAGGAGCCATTTTCATCCTGCGTAGCGGTCGGCTTCGACGCGGTGCAGGACGAGGATGGCCTGCACGATCGCGGTCGCTCGGCGTGGGCAGCAG
>NZ_VISU01000057.1:0-5238 GCF_007827625.1 Micromonospora sp. CNZ297
TGGAAGATTGTCCGGCGGTGTCCTACTCTCCCACACCCTCCCGAGTGCAGTACCATCGGCGCTGGAGGGCTTAGCTTCCGGGTTCGGAATGTGACCGGGCGTTTCCCCTCCGCCATGACCGCCGTAACTCTATGAACATGTCAACCAACCCAACAACATGGGTGGTGGTTTGTTCAGAGTTGCACAGTGGACGCGTAGCAGCTTAGTAGTCAAGTCCTCGGCCTATTAGTACCGGTCAACTGAACCCGTTACCGGGCTTACATTTCCGGCCTATCAACCCAGTCGTCTAGCTGGGGGCCTTACCCCACAAATGTGGGTGGGATACCTCATCTTGAAGCGAGCTTCCCGCTTAGATGCTTTCAGCGGTTATCCCTTCCGAACGTAGCTAACCAGCCGTGCCCCTGGCGGGACAACTGGCACACCAGAGGTTCGTCCGTCCCGGTCCTCTCGTACTAGGGACAGCCCTTCTCAAGTATCCTACGCGCACGGCGGATAGGGACCGAACTGTCTCACGACGTTCTAAACCCAGCTCGCGTACCGCTTTAATGGGCGAACAGCCCAACCCTTGGGACCTGCTACAGCCCCAGGATGCGACGAGCCGACATCGAGGTGCCAAACCATCCCGTCGATATGGACTCTTGGGGAAGATCAGCCTGTTATCCCCGGGGTACCTTTTATCCGTTGAGCGACACCGCTTCCACATGCCAGTGCCGGATCACTAGTCCCGACTTTCGTCCCTGCTCGACCTGTCAGTCTCACAGTCAAGCTCCCTTGTGCACTTGCACTCAACACCTGATTGCCAACCAGGCTGAGGGAACCTTTGGGCGCCTCCGTTACCCTTTAGGAGGCAACCGCCCCAGTTAAACTACCCACCAGACACTGTCCCTGAACCGGATAACGGTCCGAAGTTAGATACCCAAATCAACCAGAGTGGTATTTCAAGATTGCCTCCACCCATACTGGCGTATGGACTTCACCGGCTCCCACCTATCCTACACAAGCTAATTCAGATACCAATGTCAAGCTATAGTAAAGGTCCCGGGGTCTTTCCGTCCTGCCGCGCGTAACGAGCATCTTTACTCGTAATGCAATTTCGCCGGGCCTGTGGTTGAGACAGTGGGGAAGTCGTTACGCCATTCGTGCAGGTCGGAACTTACCCGACAAGGAATTTCGCTACCTTAGGATGGTTATAGTTACCACCGCCGTTTACTGGCGCTTAAGTTCTCCGCTTCGCTCGTGAGAGCTAACAGGTCCCCTTAACGTTCCAGCACCGGGCAGGCGTCAGTCCATATACATCGAATTACTTCTTCGCATGGACCTGTGTTTTTAGTAAACAGTCGCTTCCCCCTGCTCTCTGCGGCCATACAACGCTCCACCCGCGCGGGGCTTCACGTCTCCGGCCCCCCTTCTCCCTAAGTTACGGGGGCAATTTGCCGAGTTCCTTAACCACAGTTCGCCCGATCGCCTCGGTATTCTCTACCTGACCACCTGTGTCGGTTTGGGGTACGGGCCGCTAAGAACTCGCTAGAGGCTTTTCTCGGCAGCATAGGATCACTGACTTCACCTGAATCGGCTCGGCATCACGTCTCAGCCTATGTGGCGTGCGGATTTGCCTACACGCCGGCCTACACGCTTACCCCGGCACAACCACCGGCCGGGCTCAGCTACCTTCCTGCGTCACCCCATCGCTTGACTACTACCCGCCAGGTTCCCACGCTCCCCACCATTGGTCCGAAGACCGCCGGCAGTTCGGGTGGTTAGCACAACGAGGTTCGTCAGGGTCGCTCTTTCGCGGGTACGGGAATATCAACCCGTTGTCCATCGACTACGCCTCTCGGCCTCGCCTTAGGTCCCGACTCACCCAGGGCGGATTAGCCTGGCCCTGGAACCCTTGGTCATCCGGCGGAAGGGTTTCTCACCCTTCTTTCGCTACTCATGCCTGCATTCTCACTCGTGCCGCGTCCACAACTGGGTCACCCCGCTGCTTCACCCCCGGCACGACGCTCCCCTACCCATCCACACACCTGCATACCCCATCAAGGAGGCACGAAGTTAAAATGTGAATGCCACAGCTTCGGCGGTGTGCTTGAGCCCCGCTACATTGTCGGCGCGGAACCACTTGACCAGTGAGCTATTACGCACTCTTTAAAGGGTGGCTGCTTCTAAGCCAACCTCCTGGTTGTCTATGCGACCCCACATCCTTTTCCACTTAGCACACGCTTAGGGGCCTTAGCTGGTGATCTGGGCTGTTTCCCTCTCGACTACGAAGCTTATCCCCCGCAGTCTCACTGCCGCGCTCTCACTTACCGGCATTCGGAGTTTGGCTGATTTCGGTAAGCTTGTGGGCCCCCTAGACCATCCAGTGCTCTACCTCCGGCAAGAAACACGCGACGCTGCACCTAAATGCATTTCGGGGAGAACCAGCTATCACGGAGTTTGATTGGCCTTTCACCCCTAACCACAGGTCATCCCCCAACTTTTCAACGTTGGTGGGTTCGGCCCTCCACGCGGTCTTACCCGCGCTTCAGCCTGCCCATGGCTAGATCACTCCGCTTCGGGTCTAGAGCATGCGACTGAAAACGCCCTATTCAGACTCGCTTTCGCTACGGCTCCCCCACACGGGTTAACCTCGCCACATGCCACTAACTCGCAGGCTCATTCTTCAAAAGGCACGCCGTCACCCCGCAAGGCTCCGACGGATTGTAGGCGAACGGTTTCAGGTACTATTTCACTCCCCTCCCGGGGTACTTTTCACCATTCCCTCACGGTACTTGTCCGCTATCGGTCACCAGGAAGTATTTAGGCTTACCAGGTGGTCCTGGCAGATTCACGGCAGATTTCAGGAGTCCGCCGCTACTCGGGAACACCCACAGAAGACCAGCAGCTTTCACCTACCGGACTATCACCGTCTACGGTCAGCCATTCCAGACTGTTCGACTAGCCACTGGCTTTGTAACTTCTCCAACAGATGTCAGTCTGTTGAGCAGGGTCCCACAACCCCGACCACGCAACCCCTGACAGGTATCACACGCCGCCGGTTTAGCCTCAATCCGCTTTCGCTCGCCACTACTCACGGAATCACTATTTGTTTTCTCTTCCTACGGGTACTGAGATGTTTCACTTCCCCGCGTTCCCCCCACACACCCTATGTGTTCAGGTGCGGGTGACATCACATGACTGATGCCGGGTTTCCCCATTCGGACACCCTGGGATCACAGCTTGGTTGACAGCTCCCCCAGGCCTATCGCGGCCTCCCACGTCCTTCATCGGCTCCTGGTGCCAAGGCATCCACCGTTCGCCCTTGACAACTTGACCACAAAGATGCTCGCGTCCACTGTGCAATTCTCAACAAACAACCAACCCACAACCCACAGCCCCACACCAACAACCCGGCAACCGCCGGCGGTATGCGAGACCAGGCCATGCCTGGCGCCTCCACCCCCGGGAACATCGTCCACCAGGGGCATCTCAAGGCTCTGAAACAACAACCACTCGGGTTGTTCCTTCAGGACCCAACAGGGTGCTTACATCCTTCACCAGCCGCACCACAGTCTCGTTCCCACCACCCCGAAGAGCAGCTGTACTAGAGGAACCACGGCCGTTGCCGGCGCCGAACTTGCCAGTGTCTCCGCCATCTGAGCACCCCACCACCACGTTCGGGCGGTGTGGGCTCCATGCCACCTTTCGGTGGATGGTGCTCCTTAGAAAGGAGGTGATCCAGCCGCACCTTCCGGTACGGCTACCTTGTTACGACTTCGTCCCAATCGCCAGCCCCACCTTCGACGGCTCCCTCCACAAGGGTTGGGCCACCGGCTTCGGGTGTTGCCGACTTTCGTGACGTGACGGGCGGTGTGTACAAGGCCCGGGAACGTATTCACCGCAGCGTTGCTGATCTGCGATTACTAGCGACTCCGACTTCACGGGGTCGAGTTGCAGACCCCGATCCGAACTGAGACCGGCTTTTTGGGATTCGCTCCACCTCACGGTATCGCAGCCCATTGTACCGGCCATTGTAGCATGCGTGAAGCCCTGGACATAAGGGGCATGATGACTTGACGTCATCCCCACCTTCCTCCGAGTTGACCCCGGCAGTCTTCGATGAGTCCCCGCCATAACGCGCTGGCAACATCGAACGAGGGTTGCGCTCGTTGCGGGACTTAACCCAACATCTCACGACACGAGCTGACGACAGCCATGCACCACCTGTGACCGCCCCCGAAGGACCTGCCATCTCTGACAGTTTTGCGGCCATGTCAAACCCAGGTAAGGTTCTTCGCGTTGCATCGAATTAATCCGCATGCTCCGCCGCTTGTGCGGGCCCCCGTCAATTCCTTTGAGTTTTAGCCTTGCGGCCGTACTCCCCAGGCGGGGCGCTTAATGCGTTAGCTGCGGCACAGGGAACCGGAGAGGCCCCCCACACCTAGCGCCCAACGTTTACAGCGTGGACTACCAGGGTATCTAATCCTGTTCGCTCCCCACGCTTTCGCTCCTCAGCGTCAGTATCGGCCCAGAGACCCGCCTTCGCCACCGGTGTTCCTCCTGATATCTGCGCATTTCACCGCTACACCAGGAATTCCAGTCTCCCCTACCGAACTCTAGCCTGCCCGTATCGACCGCAGGCTTGGGGTTGAGCCCCAAGTTTTCACGGTCGACGCGACAAGCCGCCTACGAGCTCTTTACGCCCAATAAATCCGGACAACGCTCGCGCCCTACGTCTTACCGCGGCTGCTGGCACGTAGTTGGCCGGCGCTTCTTCTGCAGGTACCGTCACTTACGCTTCGTCCCTGCTGAAAGAGGTTTACAACCCGAAGGCCGTCATCCCTCACGCGGCGTCGCTGCATCAGGCTTCCGCCCATTGTGCAATATTCCCCACTGCTGCCTCCCGTAGGAGTCTGGGCCGTGTCTCAGTCCCAGTGTGGCCGGTCGCCCTCTCAGGCCGGCTACCCGTCGTCGCCTTGGTAGGCCATCACCCCACCAACAAGCTGATAGGCCGCGAGCCCATCCCAAGCCGAAAAACTTTCCACCACCAACCATGCGGTCAGAGGTCATATTCGGTATTAGCCCCGGTTTCCCGGGGTTATCCCAAAGCCTGGGGCAGGTTGCTCACGTGTTACTCACCCGTTCGCCGCTCGAGTACCCCGAAGGGCCTTTCCGCTCGACTTGCATGTGTTAAGCACGCCGCCAGCGTTCGTCCTGAGCCAGGATCAAACTCTCCAACAAAAACTTGTCGAACAGCAT
>NZ_VISU01000058.1:0-5227 GCF_007827625.1 Micromonospora sp. CNZ297
CGACGTCCTATACGCCATGCTCCGCGACAAGATCCCCTACCAACCCCGCCCCACGACGCCGATCGCCGCTTGACGAACCCATAGGGACACCCCCCGGGACTCGAGCCGACAGATCAAACTCAAGGCACTGAAGGCCGGCCGTAACGCGAGTCAGACCCGAGCACCGGGCAGCACCCGATCATCCTCACAGTCGAGTCGGCATGACACACGTTGGACAGGCGCGAGCGGGGAGCCGAGCAGGCAGAGCGGCCCACGGCCGCGGACGATCAGAAGACCACGAGCGTGGGCACGCCGTCGAGCCGGGTGAGGCCAACCGGCCCCGGCAGGCCGGCGCGACAACGGCGGGCCGTACCACGGGCGGTACCACCGGGCTGCCCGCGACCGGCCTGCTGCTGGTGGCGCCGGCGAACCCGTGGTGACCCCCGGCCGGACCTGCCCCGTCCGGCCGGGACGCGCCGGCCGTGCGGTGCGGTCACGACACCCAGACCGGTGGCGAACGCCGCCGGTTCGAGGGCAGCGCGTACCCGGAGCGCTCCAGTTCTCCTCGACTCCCCAGTCGGATAGGGTGCTCGTGCATCGATGATCGGGCTCACATCGGGGGGTTGTTGCCGTCTGGCGACGCCATCGTTCGCAGGCCAGAGCATGAGCATCGGCTCGACCAACCGCCCTCGCCCTCGCCCGGCCCGCAACGGTGCTGGCGCTCGTCGATCGCAGGGTGTCCCGGAAGGATGCCAGATGGGTACGGCGCGACCAGGGTACGCAGGTGGCCGGTCCGGGCCCCCGCAGCTGACGCCACCGACGGTTGCCCTTCACCGCCCCGGTTCGTCGTCGAAGCCCGTCGGACGGGAACGTGCCGGCCGCCGGAAGGGTCGTCCTATCGACGATGGACCGTGCTGACGGTGACCCGGTCGTCCGTAGCCTCGATGGTGCCGGTCCACTCACCGTCGTCCTTCTCGAACGTGATGATGGTGGTCCCGCCGGTCGTGCGGTCGCCCGTGACGTCGAAGAATCCCTGGGGCAGGGCGGTGCGGTAGAACGCGAGTACCCGCTGAGGGTCGGGCTCGACCAGGGTGAGCCGGGCGCCGGCGGCGGTGTCGGAGAGGTCGCGCACCTGGCTGCCCGGCGGGAACCGGAAGTTGAACGGCAGGTTCGTCACGCCCAGATCCCGGCCGGTCAGCGCCGGCTCCTCCGCCTGTGGCGGCGCGGTCGACTGCTCGGCCGGCCGGTTGCGGGCGAACGTGACTGTGGTGTCGCGCGAGGTGGCGATGACCTCGACGGTCCACCCGCGTCCGTCGAGGTGCAGAGTCTGACCGGTGTCGGTGCCCACCGGGTATCCGGCCGGCGGGCCCGCCTGGCGGTAGTGGGCGAGCACCTGCTCGGGCGGAGGAGCGGTGAGGATCACCGTGGCCGAGCCAGGGTCGCCGAACGCGGTGTCGACCTTGCTGCCGGCGGGGAACCCGAGCCCCGGTGCCACCCCGGCGACAGTCCGGCCGTCCACCTCGACCCGGTCGCCCTGGTCGCTGCCCGGCAGGCTCGCCGGGGCAGCCGTGCTCGTGGGGGTGGCGCTGTCCGGTCCGCTCACCGGCACGGCCGGGTTGCCGCAACCGGGCGCCGCGATCAGCAGCGCGATCCCGGCCAGCGCGGGTAGCTTCCGCTGGAGACATCTCATCTGCCTGTCCTTCCGGTCGTACCAGGATTCGGTGGAGCCGTCCCGATCATGCCTGGTGCGGTCGCACCCCCGCACGACGGACGAACTGCTGTCGGCAGTCCTGCCGACAGCGGTCCGGCCCGGTCCGGCATGCTGAGTGCCATGACTGCCACGGCCGCCGTCGCTCCGCCCGCTTCCCGCTCCGGTCCCGGCCCTTCCCCGGCGATTCCGCTGACCACCGGCCTGATCGGGCTGTTCGTCGTGGTGCGGATCTGCCAGGTCGCCGCCTGGCCGGTCGCGGTCCTCACCGGCGGCACGGCCGGACTGCGGTCGGTGCCGGCGGCGGTGACGGTGTACGCGGTCCAGACTCTCGCGGTGGTCGGCGTGCTGGTGTGGGTCCACGGACAGGGCGCGGTGGGCCGGGGGGTCGCCGGGCTGGACGCGACGGTGGCGCTGGTCGCCCTCGTGGCCGGCGGCCTGCTCACCCGGCCGGGCCACGGCACCGGGTTCAGCCATCCGGCCCTGCCGGCCGCGATCGGCGCGGGCCTGACCGTCGCGCTGGCACTGTCGCGTCGTCAGGCCCTCGCCTGGTACGCCGCGCTGGCGGTCGGCTACCTGCTCGGGGTGCACGCCACGGTCTCCCTGGGGCCGGCGGCGCTGTCCGGGGCGGCGGGGAACCTGCTGGCACTGGTGGGTGTGCCGGCGGCCGCCGGCCTGGTGGTCGGTGCCCTGCGGCAGGCCGCACTGCGCGCCGACCGGGCGACCGTACGGGCGGTGAAGGCGGAGGCGGCGTTGGCCGAGGCGGGGCAGCGGATCGCGGCGCACGCCGCCTACGCCTCGGAGGTGGCACAGCAGCACCGCATGTTGCACGACACCGTGCTGTCCACGCTGGACGCGGTCGCCCGTGGCGCGGTCGACACCGGTGATCCGGTGGTGCGGCGTCGACTCGCCGCTGACGCCGACCATCTGCGTGGCCTGATCGCGTCCGCCGGTTCCGCGGTCGGGATGCGGCTGGTCGGCGAGCTCACCACGGTCATCCGGGAGTTGGCGCCGACCGGCCTGCGGGTGCACCTGCGGGTCACCGACGTCCCGCCGGACGTGCCGCCGGCCGTGGTGCGAGCGCTCACCGGCGCGGTCCGGGAGGCGCTCAACAACGTGATCCGGCACAGCGGCACCTCGACCGCCTTGGTGACGGTGGCCGGCCCGGCGGCGGGGACGGACGACCCGGACCCGGCGAGGCTGCGGGTCACGGTGGCGGACCGCGGGCGCGGCTTCGACCCGGACCGGATCCGGCCAGGGCTAGGGTTGTCCCGGTCGGTGCGCGCGCGGATCGGTGAGGCCGGCGGCGAGGTGCTGGTGGACAGCGGAGCAGGTCAGGGCACCACCGTCGAGATGAGCTGGCCGCCCGGCGCGTGGACGTCGGCGGCTGGGTGAGAGGGCCGGATGATCACTGTCGCCGCGATCGACGACGACCGGATGCTGCTCGACGGGCTGCGTACCTGGCTGGCACCGGTCGAGGACGTCCGCCTGGTGCAGGTCGCCGCCACGGTCGACGGCTATCTCGACGGACTCGGCGGTGCGGACGCGCCCCGGGTGGTCCTGCTCGATCTCAACCTGCGCGACGGATCCGACCCGGCGGACAACGTGGCGCGTGTCCGGGCCGGCGGCGGGCGGGTGCTGGTCGTCTCGGCGGTCCCCGACGCCGACGGCGTGCTGGCCACGATCGGTGCCGGGGCGGCCGGCTACCTCACCAAGAGCCATCCCCTGGACGTGCTGGTGGAGGCGATCCGCGAGGTGGCGTCCGGCGGGTCGGCGATCAGTCCGGAACTCGCGTTCGTACTCAGCCGCGACGCCCGCGCCGACCGGCCGCGGCTGTCCCCGCAGGAGCGCGCGGTGCTCACCGCGTACGCCTCCGGGGCCACCCTGGCGGCCGCCGCGCGCCGCGCGGGCGTGGCCTACGGGACCGCGCGCGAGTATCTGGAACGGGTCAAACGCAAGTATGCCGAGGTGGGCCGCCCGACCCGGACGAAGTTGGAGTTGGCCGACCGGGTGCGCGAGGACCGGCTCGACCTGGGTGGTCCCGGCCGCTGAGCCCGCACCTGGGCAGTATCCAGCCGGCGTCGCGTCAGCCGCGACCACGTACCAGGGGCGGGGATACCTCTCCACGATCTCGACCAGCAACCTCGTCGTGGACGGACGGACGCCGCGCATCGCGTACCCGGCGCGCAGCAGCATGCGCGCCTCGGTCAGCGCGGCTCCCGGGGCTCGCGACGGGCGTACTTGGCGCGGAACTTCTCGACCCGGCCCGCCGTGTCGAGAAGGCGTGTTGAGCGGTCGGTAGCCTCGGCGCGGTGGCGGAGGATGACTTCATGATCGGGCTGAGCCCCCTTGGACGCGCGGCGTGCGGTCCGCCGACCGGGCGTGGCAGGCCGTCGCCGGATTGGTGGCGGCCTGCCACGCGTCGCAGATCCGGTGGGTCAGCCGGCGTGGCGCAGCCGGCCGAGCATGCCGGCGAGGTCCTGGACGAACAGTTCGTGGCGGAAGTAGTGGCCGCCCGGCACCTCGCGCCACTCGTGCGGGATGCCAGCCCGGCTGAGCGCTCCCCGGAACTCGCGCTGGCCCGCCAGTACCTGACCCTCGTTGACCGAGTCGAACCAGTTGACCGGGTCGGGTGACGTGCCGGCCGCCAGGAAGATCCGCTTGTTGCGGTAGCTCTCGATGCGCTCCATCGGGTTGTCCGCGCTGACCCGTGCCTCGTCCCACAGGGGCGCGCCGTACACGGTGCCGCCGCCGAGGTCGAGCGCGGCCGAGGTGATGTTCGCCCAGTGCACGACCAGGCCGAAGTCGCGGCGCAGGCTGGCCGGCCCGGAGTGGGAGCTGACCGAGCAGAAGTGGCCGTAGTACTTCGCCGTGTACTTGAGGGCCCCGAAGCCGCCCATCGAGAAGCCAGCCACGGCGCGGCCGTTGTACTCGGGGAATGTGCGGAAGTTGGCCTCGATCCAGGGGAGCAACTGGGCGATGTGGAACGTCTCCCAGTTGCGCGGCCCGACATTGGTGCTGACCGGGTTGCTGTACCAGCCAGTGGAGGCGTCCGGCATGACGACGATGATCTCGCGGCCCGCGGTGAGGTTGATGATGTTGTCCTGGAGGTGGAACGTGCGGAAGTCCGCGTTGCCGCCGTGCAGCAGATACAACACCGGGTAACGCTTGCGGCTGGTGTGGTAGCCGTCGGGCAGCAGCACGTTCACCGCCGGATCCCACTCGATCGCGTCGGTGGCGAAACGGTAGTACTGCAACCGGCCGCCGTTCTCGTTGCGGTCGACGATGCGCAGGCCGTACCCGTTGACGGCGGCACTGGCCGCGGACGGCGCGGTGAAGGCGCCGGCGAGGGCGCCGGTCGCCGCGACCGCGGCGGCGCCGGTGAGCAGCCGCCGGCGGCTCACGGTGGGGGAGATGTTCCGGGCGTGCGGCATGGTTCCTCCTGGGGCTCAGAGTGTGGTTTCGCTGGTGAGGCCGAAGTAGTCGTGCCATTTGGTGGAGGGGGCGAATGTGGTGCCGGTGGAGAGTGCGACGTAGATG
>NZ_VISU01000059.1:0-4761 GCF_007827625.1 Micromonospora sp. CNZ297
CGTTCACCAGACCCGCCTCCACGCATCGTCCGTGGCCTCGGCCGCTGGTCCAGGCGTCGGACTGCCGGCAGCCACGTTACGAAGAGACCTACCCCCACACGGGTGGCCGTGTCCCTATCAGCGGTCCACCGACGCCACCCGACCCGGCGACAACACCCCCGGATCATCCGTACGACAGGGGCAGGAAGTCATACCGGGCCGGGCGACCGAGGGGCCCCGGCTGGGGACGATCAAAAAGGTAACCGGGGGGGGTGCTTGCTGCCGCCGGACCGGCGCGACGTGTCCCGATAGGGGCTCCCGCCAACAAGGCGCCGTCACAGCCTGACCATCCTTGCCGGCCCGGCGACGGCCATCCGCTCCCGAGCCGTCAGGAGCCGAACAACCCCGCCCAGCTCGTCGCACCTGCGCGACCTCCGGCACCACCAGTTGTTCTTCGCCGACATGGACCGGCGGACGGCCAGGCCCCGGGCTGCGCCGCGACCCTACGGAGCCAAGGGCCGGCCTCTCAAACCACCACCACCGCCGGCCGCCCGGCCGGTCACTGGATGGATCCAGCCGCCGCTGCTCGACGCCGAAGTGCGCAGCTACCGCTACGCCGCAATCGATCTGCGGCACGGCCCCGCGCCGGACAACCCCTGGCTGGCCTGGGTACTGCACCTGGCCCACACCAACGCGGAAGCCCGTGGCTGGACCCCGGTCACACGCCGGGGAATGCAACGGGTACTGGTAATGCTGCTCGCCGACTACCAGGAAGGCGATCTGATCCGGGTCAGCGGCTTCGCGGACATCGTCGTGCGCCGCTGCACCAACCTCGACTGCGTCATCGAGATCCTCGCCACCTTGGCCGTCGTTGACGATGACCGACCGGCCGCCCTCGAACCATGGCTGCACGCCAAACTCGCCCACCCTCGCCCCGCCCATTCGGCGCGATGTGCTGCGGTGGGCCCGGTCCTGCGCGATGGCGGACCACACGTCCGCGCCCGGCGCGTCGAGACCGTTCGCGGCTATGTTGCCGCTACCGTGCCCGCGCTGACCGACTGGGCGTGGCATCGCGAGCACCTGCGGGAGGTCACCCGCCGCGACGTCAGCACGTATCTGGACAGGCTGCACGGCAACCCACGCCAGACCGCGACCACGCCCTGCGGTCGCTTTTCGGCTGGGCCAAGCACAGCAACCTGATCTTTCGTAATCCGACCGCCCGGGTCAGAGGGCCACGCGTCGATGACGCCATCTGGCAGCCCCTGCGTCCCGACGAGCTGAACCAGGCCGTTACAGCCGCGACAACCCCGCAGGCCCGGCTCTTCCTCGTACTGGCCGCGGTCCACGCGGCGCGCCCCGGCCAGATCCGCGCGATGCACCTCGACGACGTCGACCTGCCTGGCCGGCGCATCACCATCGCCGGTCACGACCGCCCGCTCGACGAGCTGACCCACCACGCACTGCTCGACTGACTCGACTACGGGCGCCGTCATTGGCCGAACACCGCCAACCTGCACCTGCTCGTCAGTACCGAAAGCGCACTGTGGCACGGCGGGTCAGCCACACCTGCGTTTCACGCTGCCCGCCTCCGGTCTGGCCTCGCCGCATCTGGTCTACGGCGAGCGACCCTTCGACGTCTCCGCGAACTCGTTACGGCTGCTGACCACCGTCCCGGAGCCGCTGCCGGTCGACGGGCCGGCGCTCGGCGGTGGTCCGCCGCGTCGGCGGATCGCGCTGTCAGAGTTGACCGCGATCCTGATGCATCTTTCCTGCGGCTACGCCGTGAGTGACCGGGTGGCGGCAGCTCACCGACAGTGCCCGAGGTGGCGGTCCGCCTGGGTAGTCGGAGCGGTCGGGGTGCTCCTGCCCGGGACTGCACCAGCGGCTTACCGGCTGCGCGGCTTCTCCGGGGACGTGCAGGCCGAGGTGATGACCGCATTGCGCTCAACCACGCGGGGGCCCAAGGTGGCGCAGCGGCTACTCAGACTACGCTCACCCGCCGCTCGGACGCCGCTGCGCGCCGGTGAGCCGCGTACGCCCGTGGAGCCGCCGGTGCCGCCGTCGGACGGCGGACACCCCGACGTCGTGCTCGCCCGCACGGTCGCCGCCGGGCTCATCACCACCGCCGAGGCCGACCTGATTGGCGCCACCCGCCTCGAGGACGTGTCGGCGGCCGACTTCGCCGATCGCCCACGGACGCGGCTATTGGGCGTAGCCGAGGAGCGCTCGCGGGCTGAGGAGCGCCTGATCTCACTTTCCCGCACCTGGCGATCCTTTTGACCGGCCCCGCTGACGGCGCTGACACCCCGCAACGGCCCGCCGAAGCCCTTCGAAGGAGGACGGCCACCGCGCCGGGCGCAGGTCCACCAGCTTTCCCTCGCTCATTCGCCCAGCCCTACACCTTGGGGCATAGGGCTCCGAACTGACTGGAAGTGATCTTCCGAACGCTTGCGGAATCGCCCTCGTGACCTGCGTCAGGCCTGGGAAGTACTCTTCCGCTGTGAACGTTGCCCGAGAAACCGCCCGCGGTCGACTGGGTCCGCTGCGGGTGCTGCTGGTCGAGGACGATCCTGCCGACGTCGCTCTCATCGAGGACACCTTCGCCACTCACGCCCTGGCCGCTGAGTTGCACCACGTTCCCGACGGGGTAGAGGCCATGGCGTTCGTGCGCCGTCAAGGCCAGTACGCCGACGCTCCGCGCCCGGAGTTGATCCTGCTCGACCTGAACATGCCCCGCATGAACGGCCAGGAGGTCCTCGCCGCGATCAAGGCCGACCAGTGGCTCAAGACGATTCCGGTCGTCGTGTTCACCACTTCCGTGGTCGACGCCGACGTGCTGGCCAGCTACACAGCGCACGCTAGCGCCTACGTCACCAAGCCCATCGGCCTGGACGACTTCGAGCGCGTCGTTGGGCAGATCCACCGCTTCTACGGCCGCACCGCAAGCCTGCCTCCCGATTCCAGCACGGCCTGAGAAATCCTCCGCCCCAAGCGCTGAGCCACCCCCGCTTTCGTGGAGCTTCTTGACCACGGTCTGATGGCCGTGGGGGAGGAAGTCGTCCGTGGCAGCACCGAAGAAGTACCCCGATGAGCTTCGTCAGCGCGCTGTGCGCCTGTACCGCGAGTCGGACCCGAAGCCGGTGATCCGGCGTCTGGCCGAGCAGCTTGGTGTGCATCACGAGGCGCTCAGGAACTGGATCCGGCAGGCCGAGGCGGATGAGGGTGAGCGTCACGATCGGTCGAGCAGCGAGATGGTCGAGGAGAACCGCCGGCTGCGCAGGGAAGTTAGCGAGCTGCGGCGGGCGAACGAGATCCGGAAGGCTGCGAGCGCGTATTTCGCGGCGGAGCTCGACCCGACCCGGCGACGGTCATGAGGTTCATCGGTGAACATCGTGACCAGTTCGCGGTCGCGCTCCTGCTACGGGTCCTGAACATCGGCGCCTCGACCTACTACGCGTGGGTCAAGCAGGCCGAGCAGCCCTGTGATCGGGACGTGGTCGACCTGGGGCTGATCTCCAACATCTACGAGATCTGGGAGACGTCCGGGCGCACCTACGGCGCGGACCGGGTCCACCGGCAGCTACGCCGTGACGGCATCCGCGTGGGCCGCAAGCGGGTGGAGCGGTTGATGGCGCAGCAGGGCTGGCAGGGGGCGTTCCTGCGTCGAGGCTGGCGCGGCGGCTCCACCCGACAGGATCCCCGGCACACGCCGGCACCGGATCTGGTCAACCGGCAGTTCACCGCCGACGGGCCGAACCGGCTCTGGGTCGCCGACGCCACCCGCATCCCCTGCGGTGAGGGCGTGTTCTGGTTGGCTGCGGTCCGCGATGCGTTCTCCCGCCGGATCGTTGGGTGGAAGACGTCTGACCGCTGCGACACCGACTTGATCCTCGCCGCCCTCGAATACGGCATCTGGTCGCGCGACGTCCGCGACGGCCAATTGATCCACCACTCGGACAGGGGATCGAACTACACGTCTTTCCGCTTCGCGGAACGCTTGCAGGACAACGGGATCCTGCCCTCGATGGGTTCCGTCGGCGACAGCTCCGACAACGCGCTCATGGAGAACTTCTGGTCAACGTTGAAGATCGAACTCGTCTACCGCACCTCGTGGCGGACCCGCGACGAGGCCGAGAACGCGATCTTCGCCTACATCGACGGTTGGTACAACACCCGCCGCATCCAGAAGGAACTGGGCTACCTCAGCCCGAACGAGTACGAGGCCGCCTGGCACAACCACCAGACCGAACCAGCCGAACCACCTATCACCACCCCTGCACCAGCCGGCAGCAGGTAACCACCGCTCCAACAAAGCAGGGGAAACTCAGGAGTAGCAGCCGCGATAGGAAGCAGAGGGCTAGATCAACCCGATTCGGCTGGCGAACTCACGTACACCTAGCAGGTTGCGGCTGTCGCGGTTGAGTAGTTCGGTTGTGAGTTGCTGCGCCCATGGCCGGTAGCGAACCTCCTGCGGGGTGTCTCGCTCGGCAGCAAGCAGCGCCTGGAATGTCGCCTGTGGGCGCCCGCGGCCGTGTAGTGCCAGCGCTGTGTCTTCCCAGTAGCGAGCTCGGCGCTCCGGCATGACGATCCGGGCCGGGTCGACCTGCCGAGCGTAGTCGACAGCGGTGCCGTAGTCACCAAGCACCCGGGACACGCTGATCTTGTAGACAGCCAGGTCGAGCAGATTGAGCCATTTTCATCCTGCGTAGCGGTCGGCTTCGACGCGGTGCAGGACGAGGATGGCCTGCACGATCGCGGTCGCTCGGCGTGGGCAGCAGCGCA
>NZ_VISU01000060.1:0-3820 GCF_007827625.1 Micromonospora sp. CNZ297
ACACACCCCCACCCAACACACCCGGCAAATCCACCAAACCACCCCACCGCAACGGCACCTCCAAACCCACCACCCGACCCAAACCCCACACCGCAGAACCCGCGACATCCGCCAGCTCGTCCGAGCCGCCGACCGACACCGCCCCGCGCGTCAGCCACCACAACCGGCCCGACCCACCGACGTCGGTCAGCGCCTGCACCACGGCCAGCGCCGTCGACACCTCGGCGGCGGCCGGAACCGGGGACGCCTCCCGCGGCTCGGCCAGCGACAGCAGGGACACCACGTGGGCGTCCCGGGCGTCTGAGCTCATCGCCTCCAGCAGGAGCCGCGCCACCCGGTCGCGGTCGGCGCCGGCCGGGACCAGCACCGGGACCGCCCGGTCGGCCCGGGCAGCCAGCGCCGCGGCCACCGGGTGGTCCTCCTGCCCGGGCGCCATCAGCAGCAGCCAGGTTCCCGCCAACGTCGCGGAGTCCGGCACGGCGGCCGTACGCCACGTCGCCCGGTACCGCCAGGAGTCGACGACCGCCCGCTGCTGCGTCGCCCGCCGCCACCGGGCGAGTTTGGGCAGCAGCGCCGTGGACGGCTCGTCCGCGCCCACGGCGAGATCCTCGTCCAGCACGCCGAGGTCCCCGGACTCGACCGCCGCCCAGAACTGCTCGTCGGACGGGGCGTCGGCCCGCTCCGGAGCCGAGCCGGGCTGGGGGTCCTCCAGCCAGTAGCGCTGCCGGTCGAAGGCGTAGGTGGGCAGTTCCACCGCGCGCGGCCGGGTGCCGGTCTGGCCGAGGTACGCCGCCCAGTCGACGGCCACGCCGGCGGCCCAGAGCTGCCCCGCGGCACTGGTGAGGGTGGTGACGTCGGGCTGGCTGCGGCGCAGCGTGGCGACGTACCGCACGTCGTCGGCCGTGTCCGCCTCGGCGGCCATGGCGGTGAGGACCGCGTCCGGGCCGATCTCCAGGAAGGTGTCCACCCCCTGTGCCCGCAACGCCGCCACACCGTCGGCGAAGCGCACCGGCTGCCGCACGTGCCGCACCCAGTAGCCGGGCTCGGTGATCTCTGCGGCGTCCGCGACCGCGCCGGTCACGTTCGACACGATCGGGATCCTCGGCGACCGCCAGTCGAGCCCCGCCACCACCGACGCGAACTCCTCCAGCATCGGCTCCATCAACCGCGAGTGGAACGCGTGACTGACCGAGAGTTCCTTGACCCGCCAACCCCGCTCACGACAGGCCGCCACCACCGAGGCCACCTCGCCGACGGCACCCGACACCACCACCGACTCCGGACCGTTCACCGCCGCGACGTCCACCGCCGCGCCGGTCACGCCGATCAGCTCGGCGACAGCCTCCTCCGACGCGCCGACCGCCGCCATCACCCCACCGCTGGGCAGGGCCTGCATCAACCGACCCCGCGCCGCCACCAGGGTGCACGCATCCGCCAGGGACAACACCCCGGACACGTACGCGGCCGTCACCTCACCGATCGAGTGACCCGCCAGGTAGTCCGCCCGCACACCCCACGACGACAGCAACTCCCACAACGCCACCTCGACCGCGAACAACCCCGCCTGCGCGAACACGGTCTGATCCAACAGAGCCCCATCGGCGGTGCCCGGCTCGGCGAACACCACCTCGCGCAGCGCACGCGGCAGGCGCGGATCGATCTCCGCGCACACCTCGTCGAACGACGCCGCGAACACCGGGAACGTCTCGTACAGCTCCCGGCCCATGCCCACGCGCTGCGAACCCTGACCCGTGAACAACACCGCCCGACGACCCGCCGACACCACACCCGCAGACCGGCCCTCGGCCACCGCCAACAGACCCGCCGCCAGCTCGTCCACGTCCGAGCCCCACACCACCGCGCGATGCTCCAACGCGGCACGGGTCGTCGCCAACGACCACGACACGTCCACCGGCGACAGGCCACGATCGCGCACGAACGACGCCAACCGCGCCGCCTGACCCGACAGACCCCGCTCCGAACGACCCGACACCACCCACGGCACCGGCACCCCGACCGGTGCGACGGGCGCGACCGGTGCCGGGGCGGCCTCGGGCTGCTCGATGATCACGTGCGCGTTCGTGCCCGAGATACCGAACGACGACACACCCGCCCGCCGGGGACGCCCAACGCCCGGCCACTCACGCGAGGCCGTCACCAACTCCACCGCACCCGACGACCAGTCCACATGCGACGACGGCACATCCACGTGCAAAGACGCCGGCACCACACCATGCCGCATCGCCAAAATCATCTTGATGATGCCGGCCACCCCGGCGGCAGCCTGGGTATGACCGATGTTCGACTTCACCGACCCCAACAACAACGGCACATCCCGACCCTGCCCATACGTCGCCAACAACGCCTGAGCCTCGATCGGATCACCCAACGACGTACCCGTACCGTGCGCCTCCACCACATCCACATCAGCCGCCGACAAACCCGCAAACGCCAGAGCCTGCCGGATCACCCGCTGCTGCGACGGACCGTTCGGCGCCGTCAAACCATTCGACGCACCGTCCTGATTCACCGCCGTGCCCCGCACCACCGCCAACACCCGACGCCCGTCACGTTGCGCATCCGACAGCCGCTGCACCAGCAGCACGCCGACACCCTCGGACCAGCCCGTGCCGTCCGCAGCGTCGGAGAACGACTTGCAGCGGCCGTCGGCGGACAGGCCGCCCTGGATCGAGAACTCGGCGAACGTGCCCGGGGAGGCCATCACGGTGACGCCGCCGGCCAGGGCGAGGTCGCACTCGCCGGACCGCAGCGCCTGCGCCGCCAGGTGCAACGCGACCAGCGACGACGAACACGCCGTGTCCACAGTCACGGCCGGGCCCTCGAAGCCGAACGAGTACGCCACCCGGCCCGACAACACGCTTGTCGCGTTGCCGGTGAGCAGGTGGCCGCCGACCTCCTGGGCCCGACCGACCGACCCGCTGGCGTACCCCTGGAAGCTGGCCCCGGCGAAGACGCCGACCGCGCCGCCCCGCAGGGTGGTCGGGTCGATGCCCGCCGACTCGACGGCCTCCCACGAGGTCTCCAGCAGCAGCCGCTGCTGCGGGTCCATGGCGAGCGCCTCCCGCGGCGAGATGCCGAAGAACTCGGCGTCGAACTCGCCGGCGTCGTAGACGAAGCCGCCCCTGCGGGCGAAGGACGTGTCGGACAGGCCGCTGCTGAGGAAGCTGTCCCAGCCCCGGTCGAGGGGGAACTCGGAGATGCCGTCGCGTCCCGTGGCGAGCAGTTGCCACAGTTCTTCCGGGGACGCGACGCCACCCGGGAGGCGGCAGCCCATGCCGACGATCACGATCGGGTCGTCGTCGACGGTGGCGACCCTGCGGTCGGCCGGCGCGTCGCCCGATGCTCCGAGCACGGTCTCCCGGATGAAGGCGACCAGGGCGGCCGGCGTCGGGTGGTCGAAGACGAGGGTGGAGGGCAACGCGAGGCCCGTCTCGGCGGTCAGCCGGTTGCGCAGCTCGACGGCGGTGAGCGAGTCGAAGCCGAGACGCTGGAACGCCCGGTCCGGCCGCACCGCCTCCACGGTGGCGTGGCCGAGCACCGTGGCGACCTGGGAGCGTACGAGGTCCAGGAGGGACGCCTCGACCTCCGGCGGCGTCAGGGCCGCGAGCCGCTCGCGCAGTGCGGAGGCCCGGTCGGTGGGGCCGGTCTCGGCTCGGGACGCCGCCTCGATCGCCGCCTGTGCCTCGGGGATGTCGGTGAACAACCGCGACGGACGCAACGCCGTGAACGACGGCACAAACCGATCCCACCGCACATCCGCCACCACCACCTGCCCCTCACCACCATCCAACGCCCGCTG
>NZ_VISU01000061.1:0-3232 GCF_007827625.1 Micromonospora sp. CNZ297
TTCTAGCTTGGTCGCTGAACCAACTACCGGAGACCTCTTCAATTAGCGACCACCGCCACGCCCCAACACCGACGCCCTACGAAACACGGCCTAGACGAGGAGCACGTCATGGACCTCGATCCCGAACCCGACGCCGAGCGGCCATCGGGCGCAGGGCCGGTCAGTCGGTGGCGCCAGGTCAACCTGACCTTCACGAGCTGGCGGACAGCTGAGGAGTACGCCGCAACCCGGCTTGCCCCGGCGCTCGCCGTCGCCGAGGACGACGGTGCGATCGCCGCATTCTGGTTCATCCGCAAGGCCGAGACGTGGCGACTGCGGCTGCTGCCCGGTAGCCGGCTCGCTCTGGTCTACGCTCTGCTCGCCGACATCACCGCCGACGACCGCATTCGCGATGTCGCCGAGCCGATCTACCGGCCCGAGGCGTACGCCTTCGGCGGCGACCAGGCGATGACGATCGCTCACACCTTCTTCCACGCCGACAGCCGCCACGTCCTCGGCCACCTCGCCGCCGGCGGCGACCACCGACGAGAGCTTGGTGTGCTGCTCGCCACCCGCCTCATGCGCGCCGCCGGACTGGAATTCTCCGAACAAGGCGATGTCTGGCGGCACATCGTCACGCGTCGGCACCAACCCCACGCGCCCACGCCGAGCCCCGGGCTGATCGCCGCTGTGCAGCGTCTGGTCACCGCCGGCGACGACACGCCGCGCAGCCCGTTGAGCGTCAATCCGTCATGGTCGGAGGCTCACGAGCAGGCCGGCCGAGACCTCCGGTTCCTCGACCGGCACGGAACACTGACCCGCGACCTGCGCGGCGTGCTGACCCATCACGTCCTGTTCCTGTTCAACCGGCTCGGCATCTCGGCCACCGATACCTGGCTCCTGGCCACGGCCGCCGTGCACGTCACCTTCCACGCGTCCGACATCTCACCCGGCGACCGCTGCGCCGGGATCACCGACAGTAGGGTAAAAGCAGTGAAAACCTCCCAAACTGGGTATGAAGGTTCCCACGCAGCCGCGCTGCGCGAACAACTCGTCACCATCCTCAAGCAGCGCGGCCACATCCGTTCCGCCCCTGTCGAGAAGGCCTTTCGGACGGTGCTCCGCGAACAGTTCCTTCCCGGCGTCGACCTGGAGACCGTCTACACCCGCCGCCAGATCGTCACCAAACGCGACCCCGACGGCGCCGCGCTGTCGTCGGCATCGAGCCCCAGCCTCGTCGCGGACATGCTCGAACAACTCGACCCGCAACCCGGCGACCACGTCTTGGAGATCGGCGCGGCCACGGGCATCAACGCCGCCCTCCTCGCCGAAATGACCAGTCCTGGCGGCACGGTCACCACGATCGAACTCGACCAGGACCTCGCCGACGGCGCCCGCGCCGGCCTCGATCGCGCCGGCTACCACACCGTCGAGGTGATCTGTGGCGACGGAGCCCTCGGCCACCCCGAATCCGCGCCCTACGACCGGATCATCGTCACCGCTGGCGCGTGGGACATCTCCGCGGCCTGGTGGGACCAACTCGCCGAGCAGGGCCGCGTCGTCGTGCCCCTGCGGGTGCACGAGAGCGGCCTGACCCGGTGCTTCGCCTTCGACCGCACCGGCCCCACGACGCTGGTCAGCACCACGACGCCGCTGGTCTGCGGATTCGTGCCCATGCGCGGCACGGCCGAGCACACCGACCAGCACGTACGCCTCGACAGTGACGTGGTCCTCAAACTCGACGCCGGCGACAAGCCCGACCGCGCCGCTCTCGCCCGCGCCCTCAGTCACCCCAGGCACGTGCGCTGGACCGGCATCCAAGTCACCGACGACGACGCCATCGGCCACCTCGACCTGTGGCTCCTCAACCACACCAGCACACCGTTCGGCCGCCTCCGCGTCGGTGACACCGCCCGCGCCAGCGGGCTGGTTGCCCCCGCCTACCGCTGGGCCGGAGCCGCCATCTACCACGGCAGCACGATCGCCTACCTCGCCTTCCGAGAGACCGGCGACCGCCGCCTCGAAGTCGGCGCCATCGCCTACGGGCCGGACGCCGACAATCTCGCTGTGGAACTGACGGATCTACTCGGCCAGTGGGACGAGGCGGGCCGCCCCAACCAGCCCACCCTCACCGCTCACCGTGCCGGAACCCGCCCGGTCCGGACCGGCGACATCAGCCGGCCCGACACGGTCTTTGCCCTCTCCTTCTGACTGGGATGCCGGGGCGTTGCCCGGCCCGGCATCCGAAGGGGGCGCGGCCGGCATGCGGAGCACCACCGACAGCCGTCTGTTCCCCCTCGTCGCCCACGGCACGGCCCTTCCGCAGCAGATGAGGACACCCATGCCTCTGTCCCTCGCGCCCACCATGGCCACCCGATTCCCCCTCGTCGCCCGCAAACGCCCGCCGGCCAAACCGCTCGACGCACGGGTCACGCGCCTCGCCGGGCTCGCCGAGGCCGCCCACCGCGAACACGACCCGGAGAAGGCGTCCATGGTGTTCAACGGAGCCGCACTGGTTGCCTCCGACTGCGCCGACGCAGAACTCGCCGAACTCTGGTGTCACCGTCACGCGAACCTCTACCTCGACCGCGCCCCCCTCAACGGATACACCACCCGGTTTGCTCTCGAACCAGTCGTCAATCTCGCCCGCCTGCACATTCGCGCCGGCGACGGAGAACGCGCGTACCTGCTGCTCACCGGGCTCCACGATGCGGTCATCAACAGCGCCCCCATCGTCATTGGCCGATTAGAGATACAGCCTCGACAGCTCCCCGAGGAGGCTGAGGAACGCCAACAGATCAGCAACTGGCTCCGCAACGTCCTGCTTGCCGATGGAACCCGCGCCCTCACCGTCGCCGGCCACTGGACCGACGCCCTGACGCATGTCCAACGCTTCGACGGAATCGGGGCCGCTCTGCACGACGGGCGACAGGTCGCGGTCGTGGCCCACCTCGTCGACGGCAACATCCCCGCAGCTACCGCCGTCCTCGACCGGACCACGAGCGAGCAACCGTGGGAGGAACTGGTACGCGATCTGCTCTACATCTGGAGCGCAGCCATCGCCGGTGATCGAAGTCGAGCCGACCACTTGGAATTAATCGGCCGAGCATCAAAGTTGGCACCAGGTTCCGGACGTTCGGTATTTCGCACCCGGCTAATACTCCAGCCGGGGATTGTGATCACGGCTCGGTGAGGGCTTGTCGGGTGTAGTGGCTGGTCATGGCTTGGGCTTGGTGGCGTCGTCGGCGGATGG
>NZ_VISU01000062.1:0-2727 GCF_007827625.1 Micromonospora sp. CNZ297
GGAGATCCGCGACGACATCCACGAAGCGTTCCTCACTCTCGCCTGCGCCATCATCTGCTGGCGCCGACTCCAACGCTTAAAGAGTTAGGAGCTCTAAGTCGTCGATGACATGCCGGGCCTCCCGGTCGTGCCGGAACCGGCGGTGAGGAAGTCCGCCACAGCCGTACGAAGGTGCTCGTCTTGGGATGCGGTCTTCCGATCTCTCGCCTCGGCGCGAAGCCGTTGCCAAGCCGTGAGGCCGTTGATGAGCGCGGTCGCGACGGCGGCAACCAGACCCGGACGCGAGGATAGAAGACTAGTTCATGCCGGGACCGTATCTGTCGGCTGCCGGTACCAGCCTATAGCGCTGCCGTCCTGGCGGCTCTGCGTGCTCGACGGCCTGGTCCACGCGCTGTCCAGTTCGTCAGCGGGCAGGTGAAGCTCGCCGGTTCGCGTTGTTTCCGGAAGCCGCCTCGTCTCGAATCGCCGACGGTGAGGGCCGGCCATTGGACGTTACGGGTACTCCGATGAACTGTCGTTGCAGAGCCGACTACGGTGCAGGCGGTCTGCCTCACCCTGCCCGACCTATGAGAATGGGCGGCCAGGCTGAGGCGACCGGGCCACAGCCAGGTGTGTTGTAAGGAGATTGGCATGGAGGTGACGGCGATCTTTGAGCTGCCGGTGCACATCTGGGTGATGTGCGACGCGCTCGATGCGACGTGTCCGACTGGCTATGGTGAGCTCCGGTTCAATGTCGTGATGCCCGACGGCCGGCCGCCCGTGGGTGGGCCTCCTCCCGTGCCTGGCGTCGAGTCGCGGTCTGACGTCGGTGAGCAGGTCGTCTGGGTGCAGGAGTACAGCGCCTTCATTCCCGAGTCGCTTCGGCCAGCCACCGCGCTGCATCGCGTGGTTGTGACCGACGTCGAGGGCCCGAGCTACGACCACATGTCGTGGTTTACTCCTGAGCATCAGCTCGGTGAATACATCAACAAGTGGTTCGACGACGTGCGTACCTGGACTGAGATCCTGACTGGCCAGGACCTCGACCCCAATCACCGTGTCTACGACGCAGAGTCGGTCGGCGAAGGGCTGAGATTCATCGAACCACCTCACGATGGTGCATTAGGCGTCAAGGTCACTACACCTCGCGTCCGTCCACTGCGCGCGCAGGAGTGGGCTGCCATTCTCGGGTTCGTCCGTGACGGCTTGGAGCCGCCGCTGGAGGAGGTGCTCAGCCGTGATGCGCGGGCTGCGCAGCGGCGCGGCGCTAATCGGCGCGCGATTATCGACGCAGCCATCGCTCTTGAGATTGCTCTCGGCCGGCACGTCCGCAGCCACAGAGACCAACTGCCCGAAGGGCAGCAAAGACGCATCGGCGAGCGGACAGCTCTCGGCGGCTACATCGCGATCGTTGAGGACTCGGGCCTTCAGGTCGCTGTTCCGGTCGACCGGTTGCGGTGGCTGAATACCCTTCGCAACGACGCTGTGCATCGTGGTGCGGCACCAGGCGATTGGGATGTCGGTAGTGCGGTGCAGGTGATGATCGATTTTCTTGGCGCTCACGGACGAATCCTTAGGACGGGCGAACGGGAGCCTGGCGGCGGGGAGTGGGTGCTGCGGTCCTGAGAGCGATGGTGTCGATGATGCCCAGCTTGTCGAGGAGGGATTGGAAGCCGACCGCGACTTGTCGTTGAGTCGAGTGTGGGACATGTGCGACGAAGTCAGGCTAATTTGGCGCGGCCGCCGCATCTTGATTTTCCCCGCAAGGGCGAATTGGTGGGCGATAGAGGCGGTCGGTGTGGCGTTGTAGCGGTCAGGCTTAGGCCGGAGCTGTCGCGCGCTGCTGGGCGCGGTATGCGCCAGTGGCGGTGCCATTCGTCGGATCTTCGATGGTGTCGGTGGTTGAGGTCATGGCTGGTGTCCGCTGGTGAGGCGGCGGCGCAGTTCGGACAGGGGGAGCCGGTGGCGTTGTCGTTGGCGTTGTTCGGTGAGGATTGTGACGTTGCCGAGTTGGTTGCGTAGCTGGTTTTCGGCTGCTTCGGCGGCGGCGTAGTGGTCGGGGAGGACGTGGAGCAGCCGCGCCCAGTGGTGTTTGCCGGCGCGGACGCATGCTCCGCCGCAGTTGTTGTGTGGTAGGCCGAGGTCGTAGAGCCGTGGTGGGTGTAGTCCGAGTTGCCGGGCGTAGTCCAACTGTTCCTGCTTGGTGAGTTGCGGCGGGTCGAGCAGGGGGAAGCGGCTGGTCCAGGGGCGCCAGCCGGTGGCGATGGCGGGGGCGCGGCGGCGGTCGCGGGGTGAGGCGTCGAGGCCGATGTACAGGGTGGTGGATGCGGGGTCGGCGTGGGCGTCGAGCCATCGTCGGCATGGCCGGATCTTCAGCGTGACGGTGCAGGGCGCGATGCGGCTGTTGCCGAGGTAGTGGACGTCGTGGAAGAGCTGCCAGGGAGTGCGGCCGTCCGCGACGCGGGTGATGGGTACGCCGAGTTGTGCGCTGCTGTCGCCCAGCCAGCGGTAGAGGTCGGGGTCTTCGGTGAGGACGTCGGCGAGTCCGCCGTGAGTTCGGGAATTCTGAAGGCCTCGTTTGGCGAACTGGGGAGTGTGTTCGACATCGGCCGGGCGGTTGTGCGTCGGGTTCGCGGGAGCCGGCGGCCGAGAGCTAATACTCCAGCCGGGGATGTTGACCTTGGCTGAGCTGGGGCTTGGTGTGGTGTGTGAACGGGTGCAGCCACCGTCGATCATGGGCGGTTGTGT
>NZ_VISU01000063.1:0-2542 GCF_007827625.1 Micromonospora sp. CNZ297
TCATCGGGGTACTTCTTCGGTGCTGCCACGGACAACTTCCTCCCCACGGCCATCAGACCATGATCAAGAAGCTCCATGAAAGCGGGGGTAGCTCAACCGGCTCGGCCTCGTTGTCGGGCCACTGGGCGATCAGCCACCGCTGCGGCAGGGTGCCGTCGGTGTCGCGGGTGACGCGGTGCCCGGCCGGGCGGACTCGCAGGAAGATGAACTGGGAGCTCATGGTGCCTTTCGAGCCTTCCCGCCAGGTGATCGTCTCCGCCGTGTCGTGTCCGGCGGCGCGGACGTGTTCTACCAAGCTGATCGCTGTCTTGGGGTAGCGCGGCTCGGTGCGGGTGGGTGGGCGGCCCCGCCCGGACCACACCCGCTCGACTGGCCGCACGTCTGGCTTGTGGGCGAGGGCGTCGCCTTTGACCTGCATGATGTAGCCGATCCCACGTTCGTCCAGGGCGCTGCGGAACTGGCTGTTGTCGCCGTAGCCGGCATCAGCGGCCAGTAGCGGTGGGCGCAGGCCGTGGTCGGCCAGCTCGTCGAGCATCTCCACGACTAGCGACCACTTCGGCCGATGACGCTCGTCGGCAGGGATCCCGCAGCGGCGCCGGCGAGCGGCCACCCCGGGCCGGTCGGCCTCGTCAACGGCTTGGTCGTCCCACGACGTCGGGAGAAACAGCCGCCAGTCCAGAGGGCACGATGCGGTGTCGGTGACGGCGTGGACACTCACCCCGATCTGGCAGTTCGCCACCTTGCCCAACGTGCCGGAGTACTGCCTGGCCACCCCCGGCGAGCTCTTGCCGTCCTTCGGAAAACCGGTGTCGTCGACCACCCACGCCACCGGCTTGACCACCTCGAGGGCCCGGCGGGCCAGCCGCATCCGCACCGCCGTGGTGTCCCACGTCGAGGTCGTCACGAACTGCTGCAACCCCTGATGATCCACCCCCAGCCGCTGCGCCATCGGCTGCATCGACTTACGCCGCCCGTCCAGCAGCAGCCCTCGCAGATACGTCTCACCCTTGGCCCGCTGATCCGACCGCACCAACGGGGTGAACACGTCCACGGCGAACGCCTCAAGCCGTTGCCGCACAAGGGAAAGCTCGTCAGGGGTCACCGCAACATCGAACTACCCCAAACCACTCCGACGAATCAGCGACACGCCGACCTAACAAAGCACTACTAGCCCTCGGGTTCGTCGACGGGCTCTGGCTGCACGGGGGTTACGTCGAGTCGAACGATGTGCCGTGCTGAGATGACGCTGTACTTCACATCGAGCGTGTGGGTCACACCATCAGCGGTGCGGAGCTCGATCGGGGCCGTGAGAACGAGGTCCCTGTGCTCGTCTTCCCTGCTGGCAACGCTGTACGTGAAAAGATCTCCCTGCACGTAGGCGCCGCTGTCGAGCTGCGCCCCAACGACCAGCACCTCGGCGTCGTGCCGGTGTAGCTCAATCGTTCGGTACCAAGCGGAGACATCGAGGATGGTCGTCTGGCTGTAGCCGGTGAGTCGCTTGTACCACTTCTTGGCTTTAGCCCTCTGGAGCGCCGCCACGGCGCGCGGGTCGGCTGCCAGGGCGCCGAGCAGCGTGGCGAATGCAAGCAGCCCAAGCGCCCACCACGCCAGCTGAACGTGATGCTCGCGCGCAAAGTCGTTCGGGTCCCGGATCAACCCGCGCACGTTGGGCGTGTGCCTGGGCAAGAAAAAACGCAACACTGCGAACAGCAGTCCCGTCGCGGTCAGGCAGACGACGCTCATGAAGACGACGCGCAACGTCTCACGGAACGCCGAGAGCGACTGCGCTGGGACGACCTGCTCGTGCCGCAGGACGTACGCGAGTCCGGGAGAAAGTAGCGTGACGAACAGCACCAGCCCAATCGCCGACGTCGGGATCAACTATTCCTCTTTGGTGACCTTGGCCCCGGAGTCGGGGGGCGGCGGTTTCGGACGCGACGTCGCCGGCTGTGCCGGGGTTGCTCCGGGTGCCAGCTTCTGTCCGCGTTCGCCAAATGTGTGATCCGGGCGGGTGTCCATGGTCATCCGCTTCGTGCGGTCGGTGCTATCTGCCATCGTCCCTCCTGAATGCATGCAGCGTACACTCCGGCGCCCCGTGTTCACCGACGGCACCGCAGAGCGGTGGGGCAAGGCGGTCTCGTGGGACCCTTGTGCTGGTGAGAGCGGGCAGCCGGCGAGCAGGTTCTTCAGGGTGCGGACCTGAGCCGGGGTCAGGACACGGGTTGAAGCGCGGGTAGCGGCAGGTCGCTGAGCGACGAGGACGGCATCGTGGTCCTGTCCGACATCGGGCCCAGCGACCCGAGCCGGAAGCCGGCCCGTACCTGGCGCCGCCGTAGTCCGCTGCGCGGACCAACCGGGGCGAGTCACGGGAACGTGGCCCGCTTTGGCCGTGTGTCGCAGTCCGCGTCGACCACGGGTGGAGTACACCTATTCGATTCCTGCGCTATTACTCCAGCCGCACTTCCGTTGACCGTGTTTGCGCAGCTAGGACCGCAGATGCGGATCAGGCGTCAGAGTACACGATCGTCCACCGTAGACTGCC
>NZ_VISU01000064.1:0-2161 GCF_007827625.1 Micromonospora sp. CNZ297
GGTTGGCTCGACACCACCGGACCTACCGAGGGCCTTCCCTCACCTCAACCCGACACGCCGCCACACCCCAAATCTCAAACACTCACTTAACGCCTCGTGCAGCGGAAGGGGCCCTTCTTAACACGTCGCGGCCCGGGTGGTCACCACACCGACCAGGGGGCGTCGCCACGCCGTGACGGCGGGCGAGGAAGAATGGCCCCATGGCGTACGACGCGTTGGTGCTGGTCTCCTTCGGTGGCCCGGAGCGGCCCGAGGACGTTCTCCCATTCCTCCAGAACGTGACCCGGGGCCGGGGGGTGCCCCCGGAGCGACTCGCCGAGGTCGCCGAGCACTACCTGCACTTCGGCGGGGTGTCGCCGATCAACCAGCAGTGCCGCGACCTGCTCGCCGCGATCCGCGAGGACTTCGCCGCCAACGGCGTCGACCTGCCGGTCTACTGGGGCAACCGCAACTGGGATCCGATGCTCGCCGACACCGTCGCGCGGATGCGCGACGACGGGATCACCCGGGCGCTGGCGTTCGTGACGAGCGCGTACGGCGGCTACTCGTCCTGCCGGCAGTACCAGGAGGACATCGCCTCGGCCCGCGCCGCGGTCGGCCCGGACGCCCCGCTGATCGAGAAGCTGCGCCAGTTCTGGGATCACCCCGGCTTCATCGAGCCGCACGCCGACGCGGTCCGCGCCGCGCTGGCCCAGCTCGACCCGGCGAAGCGGGACAGCACCCGGCTGGTCTTCACCGCGCACTCCGTACCGATGTCGGCGGCGGCCACCGCCGGCCCGCACGGCGGCCGCTACACCGCCCAGCTTGAGGAGGTCGCCCGGCTGGTGCACGCCGCGGCCGCGCCCGACCTGGCGTACGACCTGGTCTGGCAGAGCCGGTCCGGGCCGCCGCAGGTGCCGTGGCTGGAGCCGGACGTCAACGACCACCTGGCCACGCTGCCCGAGCAGGGTGTGACGAGCGTGGTGGTCAGCCCGATCGGGTTCGTCTCCGACCACCTGGAGGTGGTGTGGGACCTGGACACCGAGGCGCTGGAGACGGCCAAGCAGCTCGGCCTGGACTTCGTCCGCGCCGGCACCCCGGGGGTCGACCCGCGGTTCGTGGCGATGGTCCGCGAGCTGGTCGGAGAGCGCACCGCCCCGGACGGGGAGCGGCTGCGCCGCCGCCTCGGCGAGCTGCCGGCCTGGGACACCTGCCCGGCGTTGTGCTGCGTGCCCCCGGCCCGCCGGCCCTGAGCCCGACCCGACGACACCCCTGGGGACGACACGATGCTTGACCGCAAGCCGGTGCAGAGCTGGCTCACCGACATGGACGGCGTGCTGGTGCACGAGGGGCAGCCGGTGCCCGGCGCCCCGGAGTTCGTCAAGAAGCTGCGCGCCTCCGGCAAGCCGTTCCTGGTGCTGACGAACAACTCCATCTACACCCCGCGCGACCTCCAGGCCCGGCTGGCCCGGATGGGGCTGGACGTGCCGGAGGAGGCGATCTGGTCCTCGGCGCTGGCCACCGCCCAGTTCCTGGCCGACCAGCGGCCGGGCGGCACCGCGTACGTGATCGGTGAGGCCGGCCTGACCACGGCGCTGCACGCGGTGGGGTACATCCTGAGCGACTTCGCCCCGGACTACGTGGTGCTGGGGGAGACGCGCACCTACAGCTTCGAGGCGATAACCAAGGCGATCCGGCTGATCAACGACGGCGCCCGGTTCATCTGCACCAACCCCGACGCCACCGGCCCGTCGGTGGAGGGCGCGTTGCCGGCTGCCGGTTCGGTGGCGGCGATGATCTCAAAGGCGACAGGCGTCGACCCGTACTTCGTGGGCAAGCCCAACCCGATGATGATGCGCTCGGCGCTGAACACCATCGACGCGCACTCCGAGTCGACCGCGATGATCGGCGACCGGATGGACACCGACATCCTGTGCGGCCTGGAGGCCGGACTGGAGACGATCCTGGTGCTCACCGGCATCAGCAGCCGGACCGAGGCGGAGCGGTACCCGTACCGTCCGTCGCGGATCGTCGACTCGGTGGCCGACTTGATCGACGAGGTCTGAGCCGGGGTCTGCGGCGCTAGCTGTAATGCCCATGAGGGTTGTTGACGGCGTGGCGGCTTGAGACGAGGCGAGACCTCCGGCGAGGTGTGAGGTGCTGACGCCCACACGGAACCGGA
>NZ_VISU01000065.1:0-1470 GCF_007827625.1 Micromonospora sp. CNZ297
CTAGTACGGCAGCCGCCGTTCGGGATCATGGCTGGAGTTCGAGGTTGAGGCGTCGGGTGTAGTGGGCTTGGCGGGCTCGGGCTTGATGCTGGCGCCGCCAGTCTGACCAGCGCAGACGGTGGGCGAGGTTGCTGAGCGGGCGGATGATGCAGGCGTTGATCAGGCGCCGGACCTCGTTGACGGTGAGCTTGATCAGTCCGGTGTCGGCCGGGTTGTGGTCGGCGGCGTCGGCGGCGCAGATCGCCAGGACGGCGAGGGCGGCCAGGGCGAGGGTGGTGAACCGGTGCCAGGAGTCCCAGCGGCGGACCTGGTGCTGGTCGAGACCGACCTGGCCCTTGGCAGCTTGGAAGCTCTCCTCAACCGTCCAGCGGATGCCCGCGACCCGCACGAGTTGGGCCAGGGTGGCCGGTTGCGGGGTCCAGCAGCGGTAGAAGGCCAGCTCACCGGTGGTGGTGTTGCGGCGGATCAGGAGGCTGTGGTGGCCGCCGTCGTCGGGGTCGGCGTCGGTGCAGACGTCGTCGAGCCAGGCCCAGTCGTAGAAGCGTGGCCCTTTCGACCCGGCACCGGCGCTGCGACGTTGCCACGCCGAGGCCGGCAGCTCGGCGGCGACCCGGTCAGCCCGAACCCGGGTCTTGCCGCCGTCGAGTGGGACCAGGTGGCTGCGGGACACGGCCAGGACATAACCCAGGCGGTGGTGGCGTAGGTGGGCACGGAAGACGCTGCTGTTGCCATAGGCCTCGTCCGCGGCCGCCCACCCGGCCGGGACGCCGGCGTCGACGGCCGCGGTGATCATGTCGGCGGCCAGCTCGGACTTCGTGGCGAAGGCGACCTCGTCGGGAACCCCGGCGGCCTGGCATCGGTCCCGGTCATCGGTCCACGACACCGGCAGGTAGACCCGGCGGTCGATCAGCGTGTGCCCATGCCGGCTGGCATAGCCGCAGAACACCCCCACCTGCGCATTCTCGATCCTGCCGGCGGTGCCGGTGTACTGGCGTTGCACTCCGATGGTGTGCACGCCCTTCTTCAGGTCCCCGGTCTCGTCCACGACCAGCACCGCGTCCGGATCACCGAACCGGCCCACGACCACCGCCCGCACATCGTCGCGGACCGCATCGGCATCCCACACCGCCCGAGACAACAACCGCTGCATCGCGTCCGGCCGGGCATGCCCGGCCCGCTCCGCCAACTGCCAGCACGTCTTGACCTCGATGTCGGCCAGCAGCCCTGTCACGAACGCCGTCGCCGTCCGACGCGGCTCGACCCGCCCGAAGCGTCCCGCGAACGCATCGCACACCCCGGTCAGGACTTGCCGCCACCGGTCTGGGTTTACGCTGTGGCACGCGGCCACCGCCAGATCTGAAGTCATGTCCACAGCAGACAGACGATCACGCGGTGGCCGCACCTCGTCTACCCGGCCCCACCAGCGACATCTCAAACGGCGGCTGCCGTACTAGTACTCCAGCCGCACTT
>NZ_VISU01000066.1:0-1466 GCF_007827625.1 Micromonospora sp. CNZ297
TGGGGGGTGTCCCTATGGGTTTCGTCAAGCGGGGACGGGGCTGGTGGGGCGTGGTTGGTAGGGGATCTTGTCGCGGAGCATGGCGAACAGGACGTCGCAGCGGCGGCGGGCGAGGCAGATGAGGGCGGCGTTGTGGCGTTTGCCTTCGGCTCGTTTGCGGTCGTAGTAGGCGCGGCTGGTGGGGTCGGCGAGGGCGGCGAACGCGGCGAGGAAGAAGGCGCGTTTGAGGTTCTTGTTGCCGCCGCGGGGTGGGTGTTCGCCGCGGATGCTGCTGCCGGATCGTCGGGTGACGGGGGCGAGGCCGGCGTAGGCGGCGAGGTGGCCGGGGGTGGGGAAGGCGGTGCCGTCGCCGACTTCGAGCAGGATCCGGGCTGCGGTCCTGACGCCGATGCCGGGCATCGAGGTCAGGACCGGGGCGAGAGGGTGAGCATCAAGCATCCTCTCGACCTCGCCGGCGGTCTGGTCGCGTTGTCGCAGGACATCGCGGAGGCTGTCAGCCAGGCGGGGCAGGATCGTCTCCGCAGCCTGGGTGCCCGGGACGGTGACGGTCTGCTCGTCGAGGGCGGTCAGGATCTGCTCGACCAGGCGTTCGCCCATGCGGGGTGCGTGGACGGCGGCGATCGAGACAAGTTTGCGGCGACCGGCCTTGCGCAGTCCGACGGGGCCGCCGCAGCGCGACAGCAGCTCCAGGACCGCCTTGTGGTGAATCTTAGGGCCGAGGACCCGTTCCAGAGCGGGATGGATCTGGGTGAGCAGCCCACGGATCCGGTTGGACACGCGGGTGGCTTCGCCGGCGAGATCGTCGTCGAACCCGACCAGCACCTCCAGCTCCGCGAGGGCTTCATCGCCGACGTCGACCCGCCGCAGCGTGTGGGGCAGGGTGCGGGCCGCGTCAGCGATGACGTAGGCGTCACGGGCGTCTGTCTTCGCGGTGCCGGGATGCAGGTCGGCGATGCGGCGCATGGCCAGGCCGGGCAGGTAGGCCACCTGATGCCCGGCCGCCCGAGCCACCGCCACGGGCAGGGCGCCGATCGAGGCGGGCTGGTCGACCACCACCAGCACCCGACCGTGGCGGGCGAGCTTGCCGAATAGCTGCCTCAGCCGGACCTCGGTGTTCGGCAACGCCGCGTCATGCAGCCGCTTGCCATCGGGCGCCAACCCGACCGCATGGTGATCGCCCTTACCGACGTCCAAGCCGAGGTAGACGCCGTATCCGTCGTGCACCAGACCCGCCTCCACGCATCGTCCGTGGCCTCGGCCGCTGATCCAGGCGTCGGACTGCCGGCAGCCACGTTACGAAGAGACCTACCCCAACACGGGTGGCCGTGTCCCTATCAGCGGTCCACCGACGCCACCCGACCCGGCGACAACACCCCCCGGATCATCCGAACGACAGGGGCAGGAAGTCATACCGGGCCGGGCGACCGAGGAGTCCCCGGCTGGGGACGATCAAAAAGGTAACGGGC
>NZ_VISU01000067.1:0-1428 GCF_007827625.1 Micromonospora sp. CNZ297
TACTCCAGCCGGGGATTGTGATCACGGCTCGGTGAGGGCTTGTCGGGTGTAGTGGCTGGTCATGGCTTGGGCTTGGTGGCGTCGTCGGCGGATGGACCAGAGCAGTGGGTCCGCTCGGCGGCGGGTGGGTTCGATGATCAGGACGTGGAACAGGTGGCGTAGTTCGTTGACGGTCAGTCGGATCAGCCCGGCCGGTTGATGGTGGTGGTTGGCGGTCGCGGCGGCGAGGAATGCGTGGGCGAGGATCACCAGGGTGGTCCAGCGGTGCCATGACGTCCAGCGGCGGTGTTGGTGCTGGTCGAGGCCGAGTCCGGTCTTCGCGGCCTGGAACGATTCTTCGATTTTCCAGCGGCGGCCGGCGACCGTGACCAGGCGGTGGAGTGGGACGGGTTGCGGTGACCAGCAGCGGTAGAAGGCCAGTTCACCGGTGCGGCGGTTGCGGCGGGTCAGGAGCCAGTGGTGTCCGCCGTGTGCGTCGGTGGCGTGCGGTAGGGCGGTGTAGGACCAGTCGTACCAGCGGTGGCCTTTCGCGCCTCGGCCGGCGGAGATGCGCTGCCAGGCGGTGGTGGGAAGACCGGTGGCCAGGGCGTCGACGCGGTGGACGCCGAGGCTGGTGGTGACCTGGTGGGAGCGGGCCACGGCCAGGACGTAGCCCAGGCGCAGCTGACGTAGCCGGGCGGCCAGGCGTGGATCGTTGCCGTAGGCCTCGTCGCCGGCCACCCACCCGCACGGCAGCCCGGCGGTGACCGCGGTGGTGATCATCCGGGACGCCAGCTGCGGTTTCGTGGCGAACCGCACCTGCTCGGGGACACCGGCCCGTGTCCGGCGTTCGGGGTCGTCGCACCAGGATTTCGGCAGGTAGAGGGCCGCGTCGAGCATCGCGTGAGCGGTGTCGGTGGCGTAGACGAGGTGCACGGCGAGCTGGCAGTTCTCGATCTTCCCGGCCGTGCCTGAGTACTGCCGCTGGACACCGACGGTGTGCCGGCCCTTCTTCAGGTCCCCCGTCTCGTCGATGACCAGCACCGCCTCGGTATCACCGAGGTGCTGGGCGACGAACTCGCGGACATCGACACGAACGGCGGCGTCGTCCCAGCGCACCCGGGTCAACAGGTCCTGCATCCCGTCCGGGCCGCTGTCACCGGCGTGCTCGGCGATCGTCCAGCAGTTCTTCGACGGTAACGGCGCCAGCAGGCCCCGGACGAAGTCACGCACCCGACGGCGAGGCTCGGGCCTGCGGAAACGTCCCCCGACCGTCAGCATCAGGCCGTCGAACAACACCCGCCACCGCTGAGCGTCTACCCTGTATCCCGCAGCCACCGCCGCGTCATGGTCAGTCCACACAACCGCCCATGATCGACGGTGGCTGCACCCGTTCACACACCACACCAAGCCCCAGCTCAGCCAAGGTCAACATCCCCGGCTGGAGTA
>NZ_VISU01000068.1:0-1416 GCF_007827625.1 Micromonospora sp. CNZ297
TAGTACTCCAGCCGCACTTGGCTGAGTCGTTGTCTTCGCTGGTAGTGGCTTGTTTTGGCTCTGAACTGGTGGCGGCGTCGCCACCATGACCATCGATCGATATGGTCGCGGGTTCGTTTGTGGGTGATCAGGTGTGCCAGGAGACGTCGAGTCTCGGCGAGGCTGAGGGGGACGAGTTGGGCCCGGTCGGCGGTGCCCCCTTTTGCGCCTCGGTGGCGGTGATGGTGAGGAAGGCGTGGGCGCACATAGCGAGTGTTATGTGGCGGTACCACGCGTCGTAGCGGCGCACCTGGTAGTCGTCCAGGCCGACCTGTCCCTTGGCGGTCTGGAAGCACTCCTCGATGGCCCATCGGGCGCCGGCCACGCGGATGAGTTCCTCGTCGTCGGTGTCGGCCGGTCCGTAGCACAGGTAGTAGGCGTGCTCGGTGGGGTCGGTGATCGAGCGGCGGATGAGCAGCCAGCGGGTGAATCCGTGGTCGGCGGTGCCGGTGTCGGGCAGGGTGGCGACGGCCCAGTCGAACAGGCGGGGCCCCTTGGCGCCGTCGCCGCAGCTGCGCCGCTTCCAGGCCGGTGCAGGGGCGGCGGAGGCCAGCTCGTCGGCGCGGGCGCTGCCGCCGTCGGTGGGGATTTTCTGGTTGCAGGCCACGGCCAGGACATAGCCCATGCGGCGGTTCTGCAGCCACAGCCGGAACTTGCTGTCCTTGCCGTAGGCCTCGTCGGCGGTCACCCACCGGGCCGGCAGCCCCGCGTCGAGTGCGCGGCGCAGCATCTGCAACCCCAGCGCCGGCTTGGTCGCGAACCGCACCTTTGCCGGTACCGCGGCTTCGGTCCGCCGGGCGTCATCGCCGCACCAGCCTTGCGGCAGATACAACTCCCGGTCGACCAAGGTGCGCCCGCGCACGGACGCGTAAGCCAAAAACACCCCGAGCTGGCAGTTCTCGGTCCGGCCGGCGGTCCCGGAGTATTGGCGTTGGACGCCGGCAGACTTGGTTCCCTTTTTCAGGAACCCCGTCTCATCAATGATCAGAATGCCGTTGGCGTCGCCGAGGTGCTCTGCGACGTAGTCGCGCAGGTCGTCGCGGACCGCATCGGCGTCCCACGCCGACCTGTTGAGCAGGCGTTGCATGCCGTCAGGTGTGTTCTCCCCGGCCGCCTCGGCCAGGGTCCAGCCATTCTTACCGGCCAGCGGCGACAGCAGGCCCAGCACGTACGCCCGGGCCCGCCGGCGCGGCTCCACCCGCCGAAACCGGCCAGCGATCCGCGCCATTAGGTCATCCAGACCTGCCGCCCACCCCGAAAGATCGTCCACCGCCACAAGTGCGGCAGTCTACGGTGGACGATCGTGTACTCTGACGCCTGATCCGCATCTGCGGTCCTAGCTGCGCAAACACGGTCAACGGAAGTGCGGCTGGAGTA
>NZ_VISU01000069.1:0-1393 GCF_007827625.1 Micromonospora sp. CNZ297
TGCAAGACGCTTCTATGTCTGTGGTGATCGGTTCGGCTGATTGCCGTTAGGGTTCGGCGTTGGTGATCACTTGGGTGGCTCTTCGTTGATCCGGCCGCCTGTGGTGTGGGTGTGCCTTGTGCAAGACCTGTCCCCGGGTGATCGTCGGCGCCGGCCCGGCCCACCCTGCTGGCCTGATCAGAAGCCTGCCCGTGCGAGCACACGTGGCCCATCACAGATTTGCCGCCGAGGTGATGTCTTCCCGAGCCGACGCCGACTGTCCCGGTCGTCGCTGGCAAAGGAGCAACAATCCGAGATGAGAAGGATCGTAGAACGGGTCGCGGATCGCTATGACGTGGTGGTGGGGGTCGATACTCACACCGATACGCATACCGCCGCCGTGGTGGACCGACTCGGTGGGGTGTTGGCGCAGGTCACGGTGTCCACTGACCCGGACGGGTTGAGCCGGTTGTTGGCCTTCGCCGTCGCGCACACCCCACCGCAGGGGCGCCGGTTGTGGGCGGTGGAGGGCACCCGGTCACACGGGCAAGGGCTGTGCCGGCTGCTGACCGCTGCTGACGAACCCGTCTGCGAGGCACCCAAGCCCCCCGCTGCGGCCCGTCGTCGGGGCGGCAAGTCCGACCAGCTGGACGCGGTCGCCGCCGCCCATACGGTGCTGGCGCTGCCCGCTGAGCGCATCGCCGTGCCCCGCAGCGACGGCCCACGCGAGGCCCTGCGTCTGCTGCTGATCTGCCGCCGGCACCACACCGATGCCCGCACCGCCGCGGTCAACCTGGTCAAAGCGTTGATCCTGACCGCTGACGACACTCTGCGCGAGGCGCTACGCGGGCTGTCCACCACCATCCAGATCGCCCGCCTGGCCGCCCTCGAACTGCCCGAAACCACCGCCCTGCCCTGCGAGGAACACACCCGCCGCCGCGAACTGGTCACCCTCGCCCGGCACATCCACATCCTCGACGCCACACTGGCCGACAACCACCAGCGCCTACGAGCCCTCGTCACCGAACTGTGCCCGCCCCTGCTCGACCAACCCGGAGTCGGACCCGTCACCGCCGCGATCGCCCTCACCGCCTGGTCCCACCCCGGCCGCGTCCGCTCAGAAGCCGCCTACGCCACCCTCGCCGGCGCCGCCCCCATCCCCGTGGCCAGCGGCCGCACCGACCGACACCGCCTCAACCGCGGCGGCGACAGAACCCTCAACAGCGCCCTGCACACCATCGCCCTGACCCGCCGACGCATCCACCCCGAAACACGCGACTACATCACCCGACGCCACGCCGAAGGCCGCACCACCAGAGAAATCACCCGCTGCCTCAAGCGCTACATCGCCCGACAGCTCTACCGCACCATCACCACCCACCACCAAACCCCTTGACAACCCCACTCACAGATC
>NZ_VISU01000070.1:0-1331 GCF_007827625.1 Micromonospora sp. CNZ297
TGAGCTACCCCCGCTTTCATGGAGCTTCTTGATCATGGTCTGATGGCCGTGGGGAGGAAGTTGTCCGTGGCAGCACCGAAGAAGTACCCCGATGAGCTACGTCAGCGCGCTGTGCGTTTGTACCGCGAGTCGGATCCGAAGCCGGTGATCCGGCGCCTGGCCGAGCAGCTTGGTGTGCATCACGAGGCGTTGCGGAACTGGATCCGCCAAGCCGAGGCCGACGCCGACGAGCGTCACGACCGGCCGACCAGCGAGATGGCGGAGGAGAACCGCCGGCTGCGCAGGGAGGTCGCCGAGTTGCGGCGGGCGAACGAGATCCTGAAGGCCGCGAGCGCGTATTTCGCGGCGGAGCTCGACCCGACCCGGCGACGGTCATGAGGTTCATCCACGAACACCGTGACCAGTTCGCGGTCGCGCTCCTGCTACGGGTCCTCAACATCGGCGCCTCGACCTACTACGCGTGGGTGAAGCAGGTCGAGCAGCCCTGCGACCGCGACGTGGTCGACCTGGGTCTGGTCTCCAACATCCACGAGATCTGGGAGACATCGGGGCGCACCTACGGCGCTGACCGGGTCCACCGGCAGCTACGCCGTGACGGCATCCGCGTGGGCCGTAAGCGGGTCGAGCGGTTGATGGCGCAGCAGGGCTGGCAGGGCGCGTTCCTGCGTCGAGGCTGGCGCGGCGGCTCCACGAAGCAGGATCCCCGGCACACGCCGGCGCCGGATCTGGTCAACCGGCAGTTCACCGCCGACGGGCCGAACCGGCTCTGGGTCGCCGACGCCACCCGCATCCCCTGCGGTGAGGGCGTGTTCTGGTTGGCTGCGGTCCGCGATGCGTTCTCCCGCCGGATCGTTGGGTGGAAGACCTCCGACCGCTGCGACACCGACCTGATCCTCGCCGCCCTCGAATACGGCATCTGGTCGCGCGACGTCCGCGACGGCCAGTTGATCCACCACTCAGATCGCGGGTCGAACTACACGTCGTTTCGCTTCGCGGAACGCTTACAGGACAACGGGATCCTGCCCTCGATGGGATCCGTCGGCGACTCCTACGACAACGCGCTGATGGAGAACTTCTGGTCGACGTTGAAGATCGAACTCGTCTACCGCACGAGCTGGCGGACCCGCGACGAGGCCGAGAACGCGATCTTCGCCTACATCGACGGCTGGTACAACACCCGCCGCATCCAGAAGGAACTGGACTACCTCAGCCCGAACGAGTACGAGACCGCCTGGCACACCCGCCAGACGCAACCAGCCGAGCCACCTATCGCCACCCCTGCGCCAGCCGGCAGCAGGTAACCACCGCTCCATCAAAGCGGGGGGAACTCA
>NZ_VISU01000071.1:0-1312 GCF_007827625.1 Micromonospora sp. CNZ297
CTGACAGTGATGATGTGGGAGCGGGTCACCCGGCCGGTCTGACTCACCCTCTGACTGACCTTGGGTGTCTTCTAGGGGATTCGTCGGCTTGTCCGGGTGACCCGTTCCTGCACTCACCTGCTGGGCGTTCGTGACCTGATAGGAGCCTGTGCAAGAGGTCCCGTCACTGTCCTGTCCGCCCGTCCCGGCGGTGCGTGCCGACCCTGTTCGGTGCAAGCGAGAGGGACGACGGTTTCAGCATGGCAGCCAAGAAGCGTCAGGTCACAGGCGGCGTCGACACTCACGGCAAAACTCATCACGCCGCCGCCATCGATGGTGCCGGCCGGGTACTGGGCGACCAGGAATTTCCCGCTTCGGCGTCGGGCTACCGGCAACTCCTGGCCTGGCTACGCCGGTTCGGGCAGGTGATCAAGGTCGGGGTGGAGGGCACCGGCACCTACGGCGCGGGCTTGGCCCGCCATCTCACCGCGCAGAGCGTCACGGTGGTCGAGGTCGACCGCCCGGACCGGCGCGCCCGCCGCGCCAAGGGCAAGTCCGATCCTCTCGACGCGCTTGCCGCGGCCAGGGCGGCCCTGTCCGGACAGGCCAGCGGCACCCCGAAGACCCGCACTGGCCCGGTCGAGGCCATCCGCGCTCTGCGGGTGGCCCGCCGCGGCGCGATGAAGGCCCGCACCGCCGCGCTCAACCAGCTCCACGGTCTGCTCGCCTCCGCGCCGGAGTCTCTGCGCCACGACCTCAGCCACCCGCAAGCACCACTGGTCGACCGGTGCGCCGCGCTACTCGTCGACGAGACCCGACTCACCGATCCCGTCGAGGCCACCAAAGCCGCCCTGGCCGCCATCGCCGCCCGGATCCAGGCCCTGACCGCCGAGATCACCCACGCCGACCGGCGACTACGACCCGCCGTCGCCCGCACCGCCCCACACCTGAACGCCGTCTACGGCGTCGGCACCGACGTCGCCGGTCAACTCCTGACCACCGCCGGCGACAACCCCGACCGGCTGCGCTCCGAAGCCGCCCTGGCCCACCTCTGCGGCGCCGCACCCATCCCCGCCAGCTCAGGACGCACCGACCGACACCGCCTCAACCGAGGCGGCGACAGAGCCGCCAACTCAGCCCTGCACACCATCGCCCTGGTCCGCATGCGCCACGACCCCCGCACCCGCGCCTACGTCGACAAACGCACCAAACAAGGACTCAACAAGAAAGAAATCATGCGCTGCCTCAAGCGCTACATCGTCCGCGAGATCCACACCGCCCTCCTCGCCGACTTCACCACCCTCAACACCGCTTGACTTCTATAGGAGCATCC
>NZ_VISU01000072.1:0-1026 GCF_007827625.1 Micromonospora sp. CNZ297
CTAGGCCGTGTTTCGTAGGGCGTCGGTGTTGGGGCGTGGCGGTGGTCGCTAATTGAAGAGGTCTCCGGTAGTTGGTTCAGCGACCAAGCTAGAACTTCACACCGGAGACCTCGTGCCGAGCGTAGCGGCAGCGAGGCGACATGACCTGACCGATGTGCAGTGGGCGGTGCTGGAACCGTTGCTGCCTGCGGGAACGGGTCATGCTCGGCCGCGCAGATGGACCATGAGAGTGATCATCGACGGGATTCGTTGGCGGGTCCGGACCGGATCTCCGTGGCGGGACGTGCCCGTGCACTACCCGCCGTGGCAGACCTTGTATCGATGGTTCCGGCGCTGGCAGCGTGACGGCGTCTGGGCGCAGATCCTCACCTCGTTGCAGGCCCTGGCGGACGCGGCGGGGTTGATCGGCTGGACGGTGAGCGTGGACTCGACCATCAGCCGCGCCCATCAGCACGCCGCTGGAGCTCGCCGCGACGGTGAGGCGCAGAAGGAGCCGCCCGGTGGTGTGCAGGCCGAGCCGGCAGATCATGGGCTCGGCCGATCGAGGGGCGGCTGGACCACCAAGACCCATCTGGCCTGCGAGCAAGGCCGCAAACTGATGGCCTTGGTAGTGACCGCCGGCCAGCGCGGCGACAGCCCGCAGTTCATCCCCGTACTGGCCAAAGTACGTGTCACGCGAGCCGGTGGCGGCCGGCCACGGACCCGCCCCGACACCGTGCTGGCCGACAAGGCGTACACGTCCAAGGCCAACCGAGCCCACCTGCGATCCCGCGGCATCCGAGCGTGCATCCCGAGCAAGGCCGACCAGGACGCGCACCGTAAGGCCAAAGGGTCCAAAGGCGGACGTCCGCCCGCCTTCGACCCCGAGGTCTACCGCCTGCGTCACGCCGTGGAGTGCGGAATCAACCAGCTCAAACAACACCGCGCCATGGCCACCCGCTACGACAAACTCGCCGTGCGCTATGAAGCCACCCTCACCATCGCCGCCATCAACCAATGGCTCCGCGCCCTACGAAACACGACCTA